>CAZMVD010000017.1:0-53342 GCA_964569425.1 uncultured Phycisphaeraceae bacterium | reverse complement strand
GCGGCCTCGACGCACACCCCACTGGGGCAGGGATGCTGACCCGCCTGGCAGCCCAGCAGGGCGTCGCAGGTTTCCACCCCGTTGCAGAATTGCCCGTCGTCACAGACCGCGTCGTCGGGAACATGAATGCACGACTGCGAAGCTTCATCGCAGACATCCACCGTGCACGGTACGCCGTCGTCGCAATCGACCGCCGCTCCCGCCAGACACCCCAGCATAGGATCGCAAGTCTCCACCCCGTCACAGAACACCCCGTTGTCGCATAACGCGTCGTCAGGAACATGAATGCACGACTGCGAAGCTTCATCGCACGTGTCCAACGTACAGGCAACGCCGTCGTCGCAATCGACCGCCACACCCGCCACGCAGCCCGCCAGCAAGTCACACGTCTCTACCCCGTCGCAGAACACCCCGTTGTCACACGCGGCATCGTCGCGCACGTGCAGGCACGACTGCGGAGCCTCATCGCACGAATCCACGGTGCACGAAACGCCGTCGTCGCACACGACAGGAGGACCCGATGTACACCCACCCACCGGATCACAGCTCTCCGCGCCGTCACAGTACAGGCCATTGTCGCACAACTTATCGTCCGGCGTGTGCAGGCAAGTCTGCGAAGCCTCATCGCACGTATCCACGGTGCACGAAACGCCGTCGTCGCAGTCCATCGCCGCACCCGCTACGCACCCCGCCAGCAAGTCACACGTCTCCACCCCGTCACAGAACACCCCGTTATCACAAGCGGCATCGTCGCGCACGTGCAGGCACGACTGCGAAGCCTCATCGCACGTATCAACGGTGCACGAAACGCCGTCGTCGCAATCGACCACCACTCCCGCCACACACCCCAGCATAGGATCGCACGTTTCCACTCCGTCGCAGAACACCCCATTGTCGCACAGCGCGTCGTCCGGAACATGCATGCACGCGCCGGCCGCCTCATCGCACGTATCCACCGTGCACGAAACGCCGTCGTCGCAGTCCATCGCCGCACCCGCTACGCACCCCGCCAGCAAGTCACACGTCTCCACCCCGTCACAGAACACCCCGTTATCACAAGCGGCATCGTCGCGCACGTGCAGGCACGACTGCGAAGCCTCATCGCACGTATCAACGGTGCACGAAACGCCGTCGTCGCAATCGACCACCACTCCCGCCACACACCCCAGCATAGGATCGCACGTTTCCACTCCGTCGCAGAACACCCCATTGTCGCACAGCGCGTCGTCCGGAACATGCATGCACGCGCCGGACGCCTCATCGCACAAATCCACCGTGCACGCGATGCCGTCGTCGCAGTCGACGGGGACACCCGGCATGCACCCCATTGTCAAATCGCAGAATTCGAGACCATTACAGAAGTTACCGTCGCTGCAATGTGCGTCGTGTGGCAAGATCTCGCAGACGTCATCTACCTCGTTGCAGGCGTCCAGCGTACACGCCACGCCGTCGTCACAGGGATAGGGCCCCGGAAGACACCCCACCGCTTCGTCACAGCGCTCCAACCCGTTGCAGTACAGCCCGTCGGAACACCGCGCGTCTTCCGGTGTATAGACGCACGCCGCCGCGCTCTCATCGCACGTATCGACCGTGCAGTCGAGACCGTCGTCACAAACAACAGGAACTCCCGGTAGACAACCCAGCACCGGGTCGCATGTTTCGGCCCCGTTGCAGAACACGCCGTCATCGCACAGCCCGTCGTCCGGCGCGTAAACACATCCTCCCGCCGCCTCATCGCAGAAATCAACCGTGCAGGCGATGCCGTCGTCGCACTCGATCGACGTCCCCGGAACACAGCCGAGCTGCCCGTCGCACGATTCAATGCCGTTGCAGATCAGTCCGTCATCGCAGGCCCCATCGTCCGGCGCGTACACACACGCCCGCCCGGCCTCGTCGCACGTGTCCACCGTGCAGGCCACGCCGTCGTCACAATCCACTGCCGCGCCCGGCACGCACCCCAGTCCCGCATCGCACTCTTCTACCCCATTGCAGTAAATTCCGTCGTCGCAATTAAGCACGTCGGGAACATGGACACATTCCCCCAGCACTTCGTCGCACCCATCGACCGTACAGTCGACGCCGTCGTCGCAGGGCGGCGCCCCCGGAACACACCCCACACCTGCGTCGCACACCTCCGCACCGTTGCAGAACAACCCGTCATCGCACAGCGAGGCATCGGGCGAATGGACACAGCCGCCCGCAACGTCATCACAATGGTCAATCGTGCAGGCCACGCCGTCGTCGCACTCCACCGCCGTGCCCGGCACGCAGCCGACCGCCGGGTCGCAGGTTTCCGTGCCGTTGCACACCGTCCCGTCGTCGCACAGACCGTCGATCGGCAAATGCACACAGCCATCCGCGGCCTCGTCGCAACGGTCTTCCGTGCAGTCGATGGAATCGTCGCACTCCACGGCGAAACCCGGAACACAGCTGCCCCCCACGCAGGTCTCGATTCCGTTGCAGTAGCGCCCGTCGTTGCAGTCGGTATCCACCGCACAGCTGCGACACGGAACCGCCGGCAGGGTACGACCGAACCAGCTATCAAACGCCCCCGCGCCGTTCAGCAGGTCGATCAGCCGCAGAATGTCCTGCGCACTCGCCAGGTTACTGCGGTTGATGTCCGTCGCGTACATCGGTCGCGGGCGAATGCCGTTGAGATGGTCCACCAGCGCGATGATGTCCAGCGCGTTGCTCGCACGGCTTCCGGAAACGTCTCCCGGCAGATATCCCAGGCAGGTTGTCGATCCGCTCGGCCGATGCACCAAGATCGTCCAGTCGCCCAACGGGATCATGCCGTCAAACTGCACCGTCACCTCCGTGCCGTTCACGATGACATCATCAATCCCCGGTGGCGTGCCCAGCATGGCATGAACCGAAAACTCGCTCCGGTCCACGCACGCCGCATAGCAATTGAACGTCAGCCTCACCGACCGCCAGCCCGCCGCCCCGCTCCCATCCAGCGCCGTCGGTTGCCGCGCGTCGATCGCCCCCGACACCGGATCCGCCGCGACAATGCGCACCGCAGGTTCGCACTCATCCGGAATCCCCGAACCGTCGCAATCCTCACTGGTGCCCGAAGCAAGATCCTGCGCATCTGGCACCCCATTGCCGTTGCAGTCGCGCTCCGCGGGTGTGAACACCAGGAATGCCGGTCCGCTGATCCCGCTGCCGAACACACACTGCACGCCCGGCGCTGCGGCATCCAGATCCCACGGGGCTCCCGTCAGCGCGTCGAACGCCAGCACCGCATCGTTGCCCATCCCCGCGACCAGCGCCATTCCGGAGGGCGCCAACACGATATCCGATGGAACCAGCAGCCCGCACGCCCCCGGAGAGACCAACGTACCCAGACACTCCCCGCATCGATCAAACCGAACCACGCTGTCCGAATGCTGATTCACCACCAGAATGTCGCCGTTGTTGGCCTGCACCATCCCCCGCGGAGAGTTCAGCCCGCAGCCGCTCGCAAACACACCGCACGTGCCCGTCGTCGGCTCCACAAACAGAATGTTCTTGCGTCCCTTATTGGCGATCAGCAGGCGCCCATCCGCGAGAAACAACAGCCCCGTCGGACCGGCCAGACCGCAACCGTTGAATTGGAACCCCGCATCCACCTGACCCGTGGCTTCGTCCAACCGGGTCACCTGATTGCCGACGTAATTCGCCACATACAGGAACCCGTCCGGACCGAAGGCCAGACTCGACGGCGCCCCGCCCACCGCAAACGACTCGTCGAAGCTGTACTGACAGGAATCTGGCACTTGTTCGTACACGTGGACGGCCTTGGCAGCCCCGTCCCCCAGGAACAATCGCCCCGACGCCGACGACACCGCCATTCCGTCGACCGCCACCGGCCCACTCTCCGGGTCGCCCAGCACCACGGACGACAGCGCGCCGCTTTGCCCGTCGATGAGCCCCACCGACCCACCGCCCGGCGCACCCACGTACAGCCGCGGCGCACCGGTCGGCGGACACCCACACGCCACGCAGCCCGCCAGCGGCGCGTCGCAACATTGCGGCCACAAACACAACGACAAATCATCGAACCATGCGGTGCCCGCGCCGTCCGCTTCCACATCCATGAACAAGGCGAATTCCACGGCCGTCGCTGCCGCCGGAGCATCCACCAGCCCGGCCACCCGCGACCATTCCTGCGTCCCCGTCAATCCGCCCACGACGTCGACCCGCAACACCCCCTGTTGACCATCAAGCCAGCGCAGCTCCACCTGCGCTCCGGTTCCGCCGATGCCATCCACCCGAATCCACCCGGCCGCCGCGTAGCGCGCCCCGCCGGTCACCCCAACCGACTGAACAACTTCTCGCGTCAACTGCGGATGCCCTGCCATCTGCTGAGAACGCAGGCCGGTGCGCGCGATTCCACTGACCACCGCCCGGCCGCCGTTATGCGACTTCAGCCAGGAATCGCCCCCTTCCTCGAATCCCGAATTCGCCAGGAGCTGCCCCGCGCATTCCGGAATCTCATCCCGGCACTGACCATCCTGCCCATCGCAAACCTGTCCCGGACCGCAGGAAACCGCCTCATGCACGCATATCAGATTCTCGCATCGATCCAGCGTGCAGTGATCCGAATCGTCACAATCGCCATCGCCAACGCACGGGCACCCCACGGTGGTGAACGTCCAAACCGGGCTGCGCACCGTCACACAGCAATAGTCCGCCTCGACGCGCCAATATAGAGTTCGACCGCAGGGTACACCGCCCAAACCACATTGCGCCACCGTCACGCCGTCGCACACCACGTTCTCGGGCGGATTCACCGTATCCGCCATGACCCGGAAAGTCGGCGAACACGTGGCCGATGGACTCGCCTCGCCCATTAATACGATGTCGCCCTGCGCCGCATGCCACGTCAACCCCGCGGTCACCTCCACATCCAACTGTCCATCCGCAGGCTGCGGCTGGTCAGGTGCAGCCGGTGGATTGCACCCGATACACGCCCCGGCCCCTCCGATCACACGCAGCACAAAGGCACCCGCCTGGCGATCGAACCCCGCCACGCGAACGTAGTAAACCACGCCCGCTTCACCTTGCAGCGTCACCTCGCTCGCCAGCAACGCCCCACCCCCGCACTCATCGTCGCCGCAAACCAGCTCCGCCCCGTCACACCCGTCAAAAACCGCCACCGTCGTATCCAGTGCACTGCCGCACAGACTGAACGTCACCGGCTCCGAAATCGTCGGTGTGTACGTAAACCACACGTCGAACGCATCATCGAACGCGCAGGAGGAAACATCCGTCCCCGTTGCTCCCGCGGTCGATCCCACGTACTCCTGCCCGTCGAACAGGCACACGGCCCGGGCGCACACGTCGTTCGCCGGACCCGGCGTGTTCGAGCCGCATGCCCCCGCGGTGTTCATCTCCACCGCCAGCAGCGACTTGTTGACCTCCACCGCGTCCGCCGCGGTAAACACACTGCCCGAGGGTAGCCCCGTCCGCGGATCATTCGGCACACTGCCGATCAGGTCCTGCGCCGCCTGATTCAGCGCCACGTAGGCATCCGCGAAATTGGAAGCCGGCGTGAGATAGGTCGTCAGCGCCCGGTACCACACCGCCGCCGCCTTGATCGCCCCGATCCCCTGCACCGCGTGACCGTTGAACACCTTCCCATCCGTAAGTATGGCAAACGCGTGATTGGGTATCCCGCTCCCACTGTGCACCCCGCCATTGTCGAAGCCGCTGCACGTCTGCAACGGACTGTTCGCCCGATCCGGATGCCCGAAACAGGGCGGATTCCACATGTCGCGTATCGCCCCGCCGAACACCACCGCGTCCTCCCCGATCAGCCAACGCACCCCGTCCACGTAACCCGGAAACGTGCTGCAAGTGCTGCGCGGCTTATTGGGCAGATCGAGCCCCGGACCGGTCTCATGCACCGGCCAGGTTACCGCCGTCGCTGGCGGACCGGCCGCCGCCACGTCGCCGTTGAACAGGTCCACCAGCTCCCCGAAAATGTCCGCGTATCCTTCGTTCAATTGCCCCGGCTGGTTCTTGTAAATCAAGTCTGCGGTCCGCTCGATGACGCCGTGCGTGATCTCGTGCGCCGTCACGTCGTCGCTCACCGCACCCGTGCAGAACACCGCCTGCCCGCCCGACCAGAACGCGTTGGGACACAGCCCCCGGGTCGAATTGATCGAAAGCCGAATCGTTTTTCCCGCGTCATCCACGCTGTCGCGGCCGAACGCGCGGAAATAAAAGTCGTAGGTATCCCCCGCGTAATCGTAGGCCGCGTCCGCCTCCACGTCGCCCGACGGCGGATCGCCCTCACCCCGCACCAGCACGCCCGGCAGCAATTGCGACTGCATCGCGTCGTAAACTTCGCGCACCCGTGCGGTGTGCAGCATCGACCAGCGGTCCAATAGGGCGCCGGTCCGGGCATCCACAAAAAACGCCTCGCGCAGCGGCACCGCCGGATCGGACAGAATCAGGTAGTACGCCAGCCGCGCGCCGATCGGCGGCTCCCCGTACCAGCCCGGATCAACGATCACCAGCTCGCTTCGCTCGTTCTGGGGATGGCCCACCCCCAGCGCCTTCGCCGCGATGGACGATGCCCGCTGCGCCGAAACCACCGCCGTAACATCAAGGTCGTGCGGTAGGCGATAAGCGTGACCATTCGCCGCGTACACCTGCCCGCTCGCATCCTGATGAACCTTGAGCACCCCCGAAAAAACCGGGATCCCACGATGTTGTTGGCGATACGTGGTGTGCGTGAACCCCAGCGCATCACGCCGCGCGCCCGACTCGATCAGTTGTCCCGCCGGATCGGCCACCCCGAAGTGATGTGCGTAGGCCTTTAGGAAAGCGGAAGGTTCGACCAACCGATCATCAACCGCCGCAACACTCGATACGTTCGCGGCCGGATCGATCGTGGCAAACGTCGTGTGACCCGTAAGGGATGACCGCTGTACTTGTCGGATGGTTGGTGCACCCTCGGCCCCCCAAGCCGCCGGACCCGGCCCCGACCAGCAAACCAGCGCACCCAGGCACAACAGGCCGGCGCCCCAGCGCCGCGCCGAAAGCCCGATTCTCATGGCTTGATCCCCATGGGCGTCTTGCGCTGCCCGTCGGCGCTTCCGGCGGAAGGACAGTCCACGGAAAACTCAATCACAGGGACCGGCTCCGGCCCTCCGCCGACCGAAAGATATCTTGGGCCCCTCCGCTATGTATCCCAATTCTAGCATCTCGCGGATTCCAACGCGATATGTGGCCAACCCCGCCATCACCTTGCGAATCCCCAATTTTCACCGCAAGAACGCGGGTGCCGCCGCCGTTTCCAGCCTAATGACCCGCCGCCGGATGTCGCAGCGCCAGCCCCAGAACTCGTTTGATCAGCGCATTCGACACTCGCTTGCCGCGCGGCGCTCCGCCTTCCACACCCCGCCATTCGATCGCCGCCAGCCCCGCTTCCCGCAGCAACGCATCGTAATACACCCGCCGCAACACCGGCCGGTCATTGCACATATTCAGCACGCCGTGATAGGGAACGCTTACCAGGCGCACCAACGCCGTCACAATGTCATCCACGTGCACCAGGTTCACGTAAACGTCGCCATCCTCGCGCGTCTGACCCGCCAGCGCGGCCACCCGCTCCTTTGGATCTCTCCCCGGCCCATAGATGCCCCCCAGCCGCAACACCGTCGCGGTCAACCGCTTGGCCCGATCCCGCGCTGCGAACGCGGCCGTTCGCGCCGCACCTTCAAGCCACGCCTGCTCGGCGCGCAACAGAATCTGACCTTCATCGTCCACCGGAAGCGTCGGCGAACTCTCTGTGACCTCCGATCCGTCGTCTTGGCCGTAAACCCGGGTGGAAGAGGTGTAGACCAGCCGAGTCACCGGCGTGCCGGAAACTGCGGCCAGCACATTGGTAACCCCCGCAAGATACACCGCGCGATAATCACGCCGTCCCCGCCCCGCCCCCACGCACAAGATCACCGCATCCCGCGTCGCCAGAATGGCACGCAGGCGCGGCACGTCCGCTACTTCCAGCACCACCGGGTCAATCCCGCACGCCGCGATCTCCTCCATTCGTGCCGCTGTCGTAGTCGTGCCCGTCACACTGTGCCCCGCCTGAAACAGCGCGCGGCCCACCGCCATCCCCACGTAGCCGCAGCCAATAACCGCGACTCGTGCTCTGCTGCAACCCATCGGATTCGTCACGGACCTTCGCTTCTCTCTGCAATCGCGCCGGTAACACCTTCAGAACTGCGCCGCACGGATGACTCTCAGGACGATGGGTCATACGCCCGTTGCGTCATCGACCCCCGCCCCTTGCGATTCGGGTTTCGCCATTCGCCGCGCGCGGAGTCGTTCCGGGCACCGCGCGCAACAACCCAGTATTTGAATTCGGGGCCCTTGAGTTATGGACATGGATCCGGTCCGGCAAACGGATAGTCCTGCCCTTGAAACGCCTGAATCAGAACCTGAATGTCGGAGAAATTCAGAACGCCGTTCGGCACGCGATCATGCACGTCCACCTGCGGCAACGCGGGAGCATCCGGCAGCCCTTGGAACTTCTGCAACGCCGCCAGGAAATCATTAGCGTTGACAATGCCATTGGGACCGGACCAGGACGAACCGTCAAACTGACCCACCGTATCGCCCCACATCTTCCCCCCCGTCGGCCGGGCAATGGTAGAGACCTCCAGAGCGGCGGAGTAACTCAGCGGATTGCCCTCGGGAAAACCAGCCCGAATCGCCCGAACCTCATACCCCGCCACCGGAACAATCAACGCCCCGCCCACGTGAATCTCCGCTCCGTCCAGGCTCCAGTCGCGATACGTCGCTGTGCATTGCAGCCCCGCCAGTCCTCCGCTGGGCGCCCCCACCCATTCCGCCTGCCCCACCGCTGCCGGAAAATCATCGCTTTGCACCAGCGTGACCCGCAAGGCGGTCAAAGAACCGGCATTGTTGGGCACCACCGAAAGGTAGCGGTTCTTGGCCACATCATGCGGCGCCGTCGCCGCCTGCGGCGCGTCGATCTCACATTCGTCCGGAACCCCATTGCTGTTCAGGTCCAGACTCCCGCCGCCGGCGATGTCGCATTCATCAGGAACGCCGTTGAAATTGCAGTCCGCGCTGGAACCGCCCGACAGGTCGCATTCGTCCGGCACTCCGTTCCCGTTGCAGTCCAAACTGCCCCCGCCCATGATGTCGCAGACATCCAGCGTACCGTTGCCGTTGCAGTCGCCGCCGCCGGATACCTGGCAGGAATCGGGTACCCCGTTGCCGTCGCAGTCCACCGCCCCGCCCGCGATATCGCACTCGTCAGGCACGCCGTTGTCGTTGCAGTCGTTGCTGTTGCCCGCGGCCAGATCGCACAGGTCCGGTATCAGATTGCCGTCGCAGTCCGGATGCGTGCCCAGCAGAATGTCCGTCTCGTCGTTAACCCCGTTGCCGTCGCAATCCTGGCCCAGCGCCGCCAGCACGTTGATGATTCCGTACCCCCGCACAAACGTCGCATCATGCGTGCCGTTGGCCGTGTAGTCGCTCGCCGACAACATCAGGTAGGTGCGCATCTGCTCCACCGTCCACGCCGGCCGCGCCTGAATCAGGCACGCCACCGCCCCCGCCACCAGCGGCGTCGAAAGTGACGTACCATTGACACCAATGATGTTGGTCGACGACACCGCCGACACCGTCCGCGTGTTCACCCCCCGCGCCAGCACCTCCGGCTTCACCCGGCCGTCGGCCGTCGGCCCGTCCGAGCTGAACCCCGCAATCGTCCCGAATTCATCCACCGCCCCGCACGCAATCACGTCGAACGCATCCGCCGGCGCAATCAACTGCGACGTCGCCGGGTTCCCGTCGTGTCCCCCGTTGCCCGCCGCGTTCAAACACACCAGCCCGTTGGCCGTGGCGATGTTCACCGCCACCGTCGTCACCGCCGTCAACCCATCCAGGTCCGCCTGCGTGTACCAGTCGATGTACCCCAGCGACGCCGTGGCCATGTCGCCGCCGTTCGTTTCGATGAACTCCAGCCCCGCAACGTAGTTGTCTTCCTCGACCGGAGTTTCGGAAGTAACGTCCTCCGTCTTGCACAGTATGAACGAGGCATCGTACGCCGCGCCCACCAGCACCGTCGGCTTGTACGCCCCCAGCGTCCCCAGAATGTACGTGCCGTGATTGTGCTGCGACGACGGATCTCCGGGTTCAAAGCCGGTGTATCCGTCGTCGTTCACGAAGTCATACTCCGCCACGATCTGCACGCCGTGACCCGGCTCATTGAACGCCTCATGGCTCCGCTCGAACCCCGTATCCAATATCCCCACGATCACCCCCGCGCCGGTGAAACCCAACCCATGCGCCGCGATAAGGTTCATCTGCGCAAGCTGGTCCTCCGATTGCCCGTAGAACACCCCAGCCGCATCCGCCGTCGCCGCCGGACCCGCCCACGGCGATTCGTCTACACCCACCGGCGCGATCTTCTTTCCCTGCCGGACCGGCTGAATCTTCTCTACAAAATCCAGCGCCGCCACTTGCGCGAGCTGCTCCCGCGTCGCGAGCACACTCACCGCGTTCAGCCACCGACTCTGCACCCGCACCCGCGCACCGGTCGCCGCCACCGCGTTCACGTATGCCGCGGCCACCGGAAGATCGAGCTTGTCCACCACTCCCGGCCGCGTGCGCCGCAGTTGCCGCCGCGCCAGCGCCCGCTCGTTGAATGACTGTTCCAGTTCGGCCAACGCCGTCGCCGCGTCCTCCCGCGCCGCACCGCCCTTGTCCGCGAAGAACACCCAGACGCGGACTTCATTTTGCCCCGCCGCCGTCAAGCGCTGCGCCACCGATGAATGAAACTTGCCCGACCAGTCGCCGCCGCTGCGCCATTCCGTTCGTGTCACCCGAATGTCACTCGGCTCGGCCGCATCAACCGACCTACCCATCACGACCAGCGACCCAACCGCCGCATACATGACCAGCCGGACAAATCCGATCCCCTGATTCCCTGTTTCCATACTTAAACCCTCAGCGTGTGATACGACCGGCCCTGTCCCCGGCCGGCGATGTTCTAACCCCTGATGCCGCAGGCAGTTACCCGCCGACTCGCAGTGTAACCCATTCGCGAACCGCGTCACAACCAAAAAGCGTCGCTTCGAAAACTTGTTACCTTGTCGCTCGCGCGAGCGGTCAGCCTCCCTTTGATTCATAGGCCGCACCAAAGCGCTTTTTACGTCCTATAATATTTTGTCCGATAACTATGCACCTCAAGTAGGAAATAACTGACACGGACCTAGCACAAACGTGTTTCACGTGAAACAAGCTTGCGCAAAAATGCCTGTGAATTCCCCCTGTCGACCCCATTTTTCCCGGATCGCGCAAACCTGTTTCACGTGAAACAACGTTGCGCGCTGGCGCCGTCCATGGACCGCGGCCCGTGGTCTTCCGGCTTTCGGCGGTTCGGCTCTCCCCGCGCAAGACCGTTTCGCGCGAAACACATTTACGCAACCTCCCTCCCCCCTTCCCAAGGGGGGACCGAAGGGGGGTGGTCGTTTTCGTCTCTCGCCTCCCGCCCCACGCCTCTCGCCTCGCCTCCAGTACCTGCAGCCTGTTGCCTGATTCAACGCCCCGCCCCCCCAACGATCAACGGCGGTTCGCTCGCCGGCCCTTCTTCCCGCCCCCCGTGCGGCGCCCGCGCCGCCGCACGACCTCCGAAGTGTCAGACGATTGTCGCTCATCGCCGGGCCGCCCCCCTTGCCGGCGCGCCCTGCGCGAGTGCCGCGCGTTTGGCACTTTCTCCGGACGCCTGCGCCGGCCTTTCGAACCGCCGGCCAGCATGAGTTCCAGTTGTCGTGTCGGCAGGTCGATGCGGCTGATGGTCACCGCCAGCCGGTCGCCCACCGTGATGCGCTGCCCGCTCCGCTGGCCCACCACCGCGCCGCGGCTCGGGTCCACCTCCCACCAGTCGTCGCTGATATCGCTGAAGCGCACCAGCCCGTCCACCAGGAAGCGCTGTAACTGCACAAACACCCCCATGTTCGCCACGCCCGTAACCACGCCGTCAAAAGTGTCACCAACGTGACCCTCCAGCAGGCGGAGCACCAGCACCAGCGTCAGCTCGCGCTCCGCGGCCTCGGCGCGCCGCTCGTTGGCGCTGCACAGGTTCCCCAGTTCGGCGAGGTCCTCCTCGCTGGGCAGCGCCTTCTTCTTCGCTGGCGTAGCGAACTCACCCGCAAGATAAGCATCCATCAGCCGATGAATGGTCAGGTCCGGGTAGCGGCGGATGGGCGACGTGAAATGGCAATAGTGCTTGCTGGCCAGCGCATAATGACCGATGCGCAGCGGCGAATATTCCGCCTGGGCCATCGAACGCAACACCGCGAGGTTAACCGCGAAAGATTCAGGCTTCCCGCGCACTTCGTCCAGCAGCCGCTGCAGCGCGCCGCGGTCGATGACCTTCGGCAGTTCATAGCCCAGCACGCGCAGCAGACGCCGCAGGTTGCCGCCCGTGGTCTCGCTCGGCTCGTCGTGCACGCGGCGCAGCGCCGGCACGTTGTGCTCCACGAACAGCCGCGCCAGCGCCTCGTTCGCCTCGACCATGAACATCTCAATGATCGTGTGCGAAAACCCGGTGTCCGCCGGTTTCACGTCGATCACCCGCCCGTCGTCGCCGTGCACCAGGTCGACCTCGGGCAGTTCCAGCACCAGCATTCCCTCGCGCAGGCGGCGCGCGCGGATGGTTCGCGCCAAAGCATCCATCGCCTTGATCAGTGCCATGACTTTGGCAGGAAAGCGGCCGCGCTTGCCATCGAGAATGGCCCCCGCCTGCTCGTAAGTCAGCCGCTTGGCCGACCGAATCACCGTATTGGCGAAACGCGCTTTGCGCACCGCGCCCTTGCGGTCGTAAGTGATGAACGCGCTCTTGGTCAGACGCGGCTGACGTTCCTGCAGGGAGCATACGCCGTTGGAAAGCACCTCGGGCAGCATTGGAATCACCGTCCGCGGCAGGTAGATGCTGTTCGATCGCACCCGCGCCTCGCGGTCAAGAGCGCTGCCTGCGCGCACGAAGTGCGACACATCGGCGATGTGTACGCCGAGTTCGATGGTCCCATCGTCTTTTGGTGTCAGGGAAATGGCATCGTCGAAGTCGCGCGCGTCCACCGGATCGATGGTGATGATCGTCTGTCCGGTCAGGTCCTCCCGCGTTCCGGCATCGCGCCTGGGATCGTAGCTCTCCGCGGCCGCGTGCGCTTCGCGCAGCACCTCTTCGGGAAAGTCGCCGGGCAGTTGGTACTGCTCGATGATGCTCAACGTGTCGACGCCGGGTTCGCCGCGCGGCCCCAGCACCTTGACCAGCACCCCGCGCGCCTCCTGCTGTGCGGTGGGGTATTGAATGATCTCCACCACCACCTGGTCGCCGGGGGCGGCGTTCTTGGCGCCGGGATCGTCCACGCCGATGGGCACGTGCAGCACGTTGCCGTCGGGAATGACGAACCAGCGCCGGAACTGGCGCTGCAACTCGCCGACGAAGCGGCTCTGACCACGGCGAACGATGGCGGTGACGCGCCCCTCGTAGAGCATCTTGCCGTCGCGTTTGCCGCGCTTCTGCACGCGTGCCGCGACCGTGTCACCGGTGATCGCCCCGCCCGTGGCGCCGGACGGTATGTACAGGTCTCCCTGGGCGCACGGAGTCTCCGGCACCACAAAGCCGAAACCGCGCGCGTTGCCGCGGAAAGTGCCCACCATGCGCAGCGGCGGCTCCGCCAGAACCAGCGCGTTGCGTGCACCCAGCACGATGCGCCCGGTTTTCATCAGCGCCTTGCAGGCCGCGTGGAAATCGCCCTGCTCGTCGGCACCCAGCCCCATGGCGCGGGCCAGGTCCTCCAATTGCCGCGGTTGATAGCCCTTGGCTTCAATAAACTTCAGGATACGCTCGGCAAGTGCCGCATTTGACATATAATGAACCTGTGGCCGGTGACGGTGTTCGTCGCGGCATTCCTCCTGACGCGAAAGTGACACGCTATGGACGACATCCTAGAGCTCGCCGGTCGGCTGGGCAAACAACTCGCCGCGGACCCTCGCGGCGCGCGTATGATCGCCGCACAGGCCGCGCTGGAAAAGAGCCGCGCAGACCGCGATCTTCTCGCCGATTACGAACGGCACCAGCACAAGCTGATGGAACTGGAATCGCGCGGCAGACCCATCGAGCCGGAGGACAAACGCCGCCTGGCCGACCTGCACGCCAAGGTGACCGGCAGCGATGTCATCAAGAACCTGATGAAGGCGCAGGTGGACTTCCTGGAACTCTTCTCCGCCGTCACGCAACGCATCGAGGCGGAAGTACTCGGGAATGCTGCAGCGAATGCCCCGCCTGCGGGCTGAACGAATCGGGCAAAGGAAACGCACACAAACAGGACCAACCCGTTCTCAGCCCGCGACCGCCGGACCTTCGGCACCGGCGCTTCATCGCACGGCTACAACGTGGCCGACGACAGGTTGTCGAGAAAGCCCTCAAGCTTGCGGGCCCGCACCGGGTGCTGGAGCTTGCGGATGGCTTTCGCCTCCACCTGCCGGACGCGCTCGCGCGTGACCTTGAAGATCTTGCCCACTTCCTCCAGCGTGTAGGTGTATCCGTCGCCGATGCCGTAGCGCAGTTTGATGATCTCGCGCTCGCGGTACGTGAGCGTCTTAAGCACTTCCTCCACGCGGTCCTTGAGCATTTCGCCGCCCGCCGTGCTGACCGGCGACTCGGCAGTGTCGTCCTCGATAAAGTCGCCGAAGTAGGAATCCTCGCTTTCGCCGACCGGGCGATCGAGCGAAATAGGATGGCGCGAGATTTTGAGCACGCGGCGCGCCTCGCTCACCGGCATTTTCGCACGGCGCGCGATTTCCTCGATCGTCGGCTCGCGGCCCAGGTCCTGCAGCAGTTCCTTGCTGATGTTGCGCAGGCGGCTCATGGTCTCGATCATGTGCACGGGAATGCGGATCGTGCGCGCGTGGTCGGCGATGGCGCGGGTGATGGCCTGGCGAATCCACCACGTGGCGTAGGTGCTGAACTTGTAGCCGCGCTTGTACTCGTACTTGTCCACCGCGCGCATCAGGCCGGTGTTGCCTTCCTGAATGATGTCAAGGAAGGATAGACCGCGGTTGCGGTACTTCTTGGCGATGCTCACCACCAGCCGCAGGTTGCCACCGGAGAGTTTGCGCTTGGCATCTTCGTATTCGGCGAACACGCGATGGATGTTGACCAGCCGCTTGCCCAGCGCTTCCGAACGTTCGAGACAAAGCGACTCGATGCCGGCAAGTTCTTCTTTCATGGCCAGCATGTCTTCGTCGGACATGGTGCGGCGCTTGTTCTGGGCTTCGGTGCGGGCTTCCAGCTCGCGCATCTTGCGGTGCAGGCCGCGGAGCTTTTTCATGAGCGGCTGGATGCGGCTGGTGCGCAGGGAAAGCTCTTCGAGCAGCTTGGACACTTTGCGGCGGCGGTCGCGCAGGCTGCGATCGAGTTCCTTGCGGCGGGCGGCGGGCGACCGCGGCGCCTGCAACTGCGACCACTCCTCTTCGTTACGTTGCAGGAGCGCGCGCACCGTCTCGAGGTTGACGGGGATGCGCGCGCTGATCCGCGACTTGGCGGCGTGCTCAGAGGTCGAAATTTTCATGGTCCGGTCGAAGGGCAACCGGCCGTCGTGCACCTGCTGGAGAATATCCACGGCGAGCCCGGCACAGTAATCGCTTTCGAGCACCTTCTGCCGGAAGGCCATGCGCGTCAGTTCGATCTTCTTCGCCAGGCGAATCTCCTCTTCCCGCGTGAGCAGGGGAATCTCGCCCATCTGCGTAAGGTACATGCGGACAGGGTCGTCGATTCGTTTGGCGCCGATCTCCTGGGTCAGGGCTTCGACGTCGATTTCCGCGTCTTCTTCTTCGGCGCCGGCAGGCTCCGGTGCGACCGGCACCTGAATCGCGCGGCGCGATTCGCGCTTGGGCAGTGCGATGGCGGCGCGCTTCTCGGCGAAGCGGCGCGCCTCGATTTCATCAAGCGTCTCGATGCCCTGCTCTTCCAGACGCATCAGGACCATTTCCAACTGGGTGGGGTCGATGGCATCGTCAGGGAGGATCTCGTTCATTTCCTCCCAAGTGACGAAACCGCGCTTCTTGCCCAGGTCGAGCAGTTCATCCACAGCCTTCTGGATGGGATGAACATCAGGTTGTTCCATCAGATCACTCATTGCTGCTCCAATACAACAGGGACAAACAGACCCTTCAGCTTGTGCGCGGCGCGACCGCCTGACCCGGGATCAGACGCCGGGGGGCGTAATGCTTTCGGTCGCGCAGTTTTTCCTGAATCGTCGCGAGTTCGACCATCGCCTCATCGTCGGTGATGTCGTTCGCCAGCAATCTCCGCTTGTTGGCCTCCATGTCCTGCCATTCCAGTACGCGGCGAATCCGCTGGAGCGCCACGCGCAACGTCGCTTCGTAGTTGCCGCGGTGCGCCCCGCGCGCCGCCAACTCGGCGGCACGATGAACGTCCGCTTCCTCCGTGCAGCGGCCCAGCACCTCGGCCAGGCGAAACTCGCCAACCTGTTCGATGAGCGTACGGACGACGGCCGCAATGCGCCGATCGCGTTCGTCGGCGATGGTCTCGCCATCGGGAAGATTCAGGATTTCGGGCGCGAGCCCCGGTTCGGCCAGGAACACCTCGAGCGCGTTGGTCCAGGCCGCCTGATCCTCTCCCGCAGGTACGGCTTCGTTCCCCCTCATCACCGGCAGCGCACCGCCGCGCTGGACACCGGCGCGCGTACGCCGACCACCCACCAGGCGGTCCACTTCCCGAGCGTCCATCTGCAGGAGGTGCGCTACCTGATTGACCATCAGGCCCCGGTGAATCACGTCCACCGCTCCACCCTGGAACGCATCGGCGATGATACGCAGAAAGTCGCCGACGGCTTCGCGGCGGCCTTTGTCCGACAGGCCGTCGCCGAAGCGGGACATCGTCCGAAGCCACTTGAATTCTAGCGCGTCGGCCGCGGCGTTCAATATGTCCGAAAACCCGGCCGCGCCGTGCTGCGACAGGTAATCGCACGGGTCTTTCCCCTCGGGAATCCGCGCCAGGCGCACCCGGATGCAACGCGGGAGTGCCACCGCGATGGCCCGCTCCGCCGCAGCCTCGCCGGCGTCGTCGGAATCGAACAGCACGATGATTTCTTCGGTGTAGCGGCGCAACAGGTCAACGTGCGCCTCCGTCAGCGCTGTTCCCAACGTCGCGACGGTTTCGGCAAAGCCTGCCTGATGGGCGGCGATACAGTCGGTGTAACCCTCCACGATGATGGCGCGCTGACGTTCAACCATGGCGTTTCGCGCCAAATCCACCGCATAGAGCAAATGACCCTTGTCGAAGAGTGTGTTCTGCCGGGTGTTGAGGTATTTGGCGCGATGGTCGACCAGGGTGCGGCCTCCGAAGCCCACCACCCGCCCCATGGCGTCGTGAATGGGAAACATCAGCCGCTGGCGGAAGGTGTCGTACACCCTGCCGTCGTCGCCGGCGCGCATCAGGTCCGCTTCGACCAGCAGCGCCGGGGCAAAGCCCGCTTTGGCCGCCGCCGTGGCGAGAGACGGTTCGCCGTCGGTCGCCAGACCGAGCGCGAACTTCTCGGCCAATTCCGGAGAGATGCCGCGCTGTTCGACATAGGCACGAACCTCGCGCGCACCCGTCAATTCGGTAAGGTTGCGGCGGAAGAAGCGCTCCGCCCAGCCGTTTACCTTGGCCAGATCGGCGCGCCCGTAGGCGGTTGTATCCGTATTGCGCGGGGGGTCGAGCTCAACCCCCGCGCGATCGGCCAGCAGGCGAAGCGCTTCGATAAACGGGACGTTCTCCCTGAGCTGAACGAAGGAAAAGAGATCCCCCCCCTTGCCGCAGCCGAAGCACTTGAAGAAACCCAGCTCCGCGTTGACGGTGAACGACGGCGATTTTTCCGAATGGAACGGGCAAAGCCCCACCCAGCGACGCCCGCTGCGCCGCAGCGAGACCTGCTCGGAAACCACGTCCAGCAAGGACACGCGGTCCAGGATCAACTGTTTGTGGGAATCAAATCCGCGCACGTAAGGTGCAAAACCTCTGCGTTCCACCAGCAGCAAAGAACGGACCCGCACTCCAAGCGTCTGGCCGGCCGGTCGTAGGGCCCATGCATTGATTGCTGGTCAAGAAAAAGGGAAATATCGGGGTTTCCGTTCCTCACAAGTATACCTCATGATTCCCGGACCGTCAAACCGAGTCCGATTGAAAACAGGGCGAATGGCGCTCGGGGAACCAGCGGACCGGGCAGCCAGGCCGGGGGCCGGCGCCGACGGAAATCAACTTCACGGGCACGAAATCTCCGCGCGGCCCCGATCGGCGTGGTTCGTGAGCAAATCTGACGTTTCCTGGATTACAAGGCGACGTCAGTCGGTCAGCGGCGCGACATGCCTACGTTGCGCCCTATGAAGTTGAGGAAGATCTCCTGCGGCAAAATCGGCACCGATAGAATCTGGGCCGAATCCAAGACCTGGTCATAGCGGTCGCGGTGCGCCTGTGCCGTGCCCACACCGCCGGCACCGTCCAGCGCCGCTTCCTCGGCGGCCGTACGCGGGCGGCGCGGCGGCGCACCCAAGACCACGAAATCGGTCAACGCTGACAAATCTGAGGTGACCGTGCCACCCCAGGTGGTAATGATCGCCTCGATCGTGGCTGTTCCGTCGGGATCGGGCCGACCATCGTGATCGAGGTCGAAGTCGCCGGCCACCAGGAATGACACGGATCGTGTCACATCAAAAACGGGATTGGCGATCAGGTCGCCCTCAATAATGACTTCGTTGGGTGCCACTCGAACGATCCGGCATTCCGCCGAAGCCTCGGTGATGGCCATAACTTCGACGAGCGCCTTTCCCCGGCCGTCGGCGGGAATTCCCTGGTCCGCGGAGTAGACCGTAAAGGTCAACCCCAGCAGCAGACGGTCGTTTCGCCCGAGGTTGATATACACCACATCGTCGCCTGGAACGGCCATGAGAACACGCCCATCCGGTTGGCGGGCGGTGGACCGCTCTTCCGGTCCGATAAGCAATTCGCCAAAGCGCTCCTGCTGAGCGGCGAATCGCTTCTGGAGTTCGTTCTTATCCCGCTCAAGCGACTGAAGGCGCTGACGCTCGCGGGTCAGGGCGGCGGTGTTCTCGGAAAGACGATCCTCGAAGTCCTTCTCCAGTCGGCCGACGGCGGCGTCGCGCTCGGCGCGGTAACGGGAGCGGCTTTCCTCCACTTCCGCGAGCTGAGCGGCCATCTTCGCGGCGCGCTCATCGAAGTCGCTCTTCTGGCCGGCATTGAGTTCGGCGAGCTTCACGACCTCCACATCCAGCGCCTTGACGCGCTCGTCGGCGGCGTTGCGCAAGGAATGTTCACCCTTATAGGCCTCGTACAGCCGAACGAGCCCCGCGTGCAATGAGATTTCGGTAAACTCGCGCGCGTTGGGCACCAGTTTGTCGGCGGCGATGGTGTTCATGATCTGATCGCGCTTGGTCCGAACCGCGCCGGCGTCGTCCTGCCCCTTGTTGCCGGTGGCCAGTTCCGCCGTCTGGCGGCGCGCGCCTTCCAGCAGGCCCACCACGGTCGGCCCCTCGGGACGGCCTTCGTTGAACATGGCCAGCGCGCTGCGCTCGCCGCCGCTGATAAGCCGGCGGTTGTCTTCGGCCAGACGGGCGTTTTCGTTTCGCAGTTCTTCCTGACCGGTGTAGAGAATGACCAGAAACACCGTCGCGGTAAGCCACAACGCGACGAAGATGATCATCCACACGGTAATCGTGTTGACGCCTTGCTGTTGCCCCTTGGCCATGCGCTAACGACCTCCGCTTACCATGAAGACCACGTCGAAACCGAACCATCGGGTGGGGCGGTGCGACGTTGCGTGGCGTCCCCACGTCCGGGCAGTCGAACCCCATACCCCCATCGCAACGTCGACTGGGGCGGATTGTTGGTGATCCGTCGCGGTGTGTCAAGAATCGTCGCGGGTCGTCCGGTTTATCGGGTGCCGCGGCGTCTGCGGGATGCACGGGTGCAAGGCGCGGGGCCTATCCGGGAGCAGCGGGTTTGGGCAACGCGAAGCGGTCGCGGATGGTGGCGTAGTCGTCGCCGCCAAGGCGGCCGACAAGGTCGATCCGAGTCACATCCACGGTGCCGTCGGGAAGCAGATGATCGGCGGCAATGTGAAAGCAGAGAACCTCGCCGATGCAGATGTTGGCCGACAGCGGACCGTGGCCCACGGGGACGATCTGCAGCAGCCTGCACTCCAGGTGGACGGGCGACTCGGCGGCGCGGCACGGCCTGACGAAACGGCTGGGCAGCGGCGTGAAGCCGGCGGCGGCGAATTCGTCCACCTCCGGCGGGTAAGCATAGGACGCCTGATTCATGGCCTCGCGGATGGCGAAGGGCACGACGTTGACGACGAACTCGGGGACGGCGCGGAGGTTGACGAGTGTGTCCTTGGACGTGCCGTCGGCCTTGGTGCAGGGGGAGAAAATGACTGCGGGGGGGTTGGAGCCGACGCCGTTAAAGAAGGAGAAGGGCGCCAGGTTGGGGACGCCGTCGGCGGATACCGTGGACACGAACGCGATGGGCCGAGGAAGCACGGCGGAGAGGAGGGTCTTGAAGTTGTCGCGCCGCTCGCGGTCGGCGGTGACGAGGGTCCCGAATTGCGGGTGTGCGTTCATGGATATTCCTGCCCCATCATGGGTCTGGTTTCGGTGGCGCCCGTCGGCGAGGGCACGTGCCGGGCTCGGCGTCCGACCGACCGGAGAAGCCGGCGGCTGGGGGGTGCCGGTTCCCGGGTCGCCGGATGCTGGTACCGATTCCGTCGGTCCGCTCCGATGGCCGGTGAGATAGTGTAACGCGAGTTCATTGTGCGGCCCAGCGCGGCCGGAGGGGCCGCAACCACATTCTGAGGCCGAGTAGACCGGCCGCGAATGGCGAATGACGAATCAAGAATGACGAATGGGCAAAGCGGGAGAAACGCCGAAACGCGGAAAGCCGAAACGCCGAGAGCGGAGCGCGGCTACGAGGGGATTGTCGATGCCAATTGCCAATTGCCGATTGCCGATTGCCGAATGGAGCGGGGGTCGCGGTGCGCCTTCGGCGGCGCCGTCACCACTTCGTGCCCTCGTGAAGCAGCGAGCCCATTACGCAAGGCGTCAAGGGTGCCTCTGCTCTCGCTTCACGCCCCTCGCCTTGTCAGGGAGCGGTGAGGAAGCGCTGGAGACGGGCGAAGTCGGCGAGGTCCACGGCGCCGTCGCGGTGGGAGTCGGCGCACAGGCACGCGGGCAGTAGAAGATTCTGCTCGGCGAGCCGCGGGCTTCGAGCCCCAGTGTGGGACCGGTTTTCCAACCGGTCATTCGGCCTATCCTCAAGGGCAACCCGTGCGGACGCGCGATCGTCCAACACGCTGACTGCTTCATGGCTGTCGCGGTACTGATGGAGGGCCGTTCCGTCATCGGTGTGGGTTGAAGAACCCCCCTCGGTCCCCCCTTGGTAAGGGGGGAGGGCGGGACCGGTCAGGCATTCCACAAATGCGGCGTGGTCGGCCAGAGTGACGATCCAGACGCAGGTGCAGTCGCAGTGTATGGGGTCAGACGGCGAGTGTAGGTAATCATATCGTCGCGGCGGTCGGCGGGTAGGCGGCGAGTACCGGTGCGGTGCACGGGCGGCTCGACGGGGGCGGCGGGGGGCGATAGAACCGGCCCCCATGCGGGCGAATCGCGAACAACTGTTCACTGTCGCGCTGGTGGCCGTGCTGGTGGGGGGGCTTTTCGCCGTGCACGCGTGGCGGCAGGTGAAGCACCTGAATCTCAGCGCCACGGCCGGGGGGCAGTACCCTTATCTGGTGTATGCGAAGGGCATCGCGGAGGCGGGGCCGTTCGGGCACCTAGGGGATCGGAACCGCATGCCGCTGGTTCCGGCGATCACGGCGTTGGTTTACACGGCCGACTGGGACCGGTTCGTGGCGCGCGCGGCGCGGCTGGCGGTGTTCACGTCACTGGCGGCGCTGGGCATTATTGGTGCCATGGCCTGGCACACGTTGCCGGGGTGGTCGGCGGCGGCGCTGGTGCTGTTTTCGGCCTGTTGCGTGTTTGCGGATCAGGCGGCGTTCGTGCAGGCGGAGCTGCTTTTCTATGCGTTGTTATTTGCCGGGTGGCTGATGGTGTGCCGGCTGCTGCGACGGCCGCAACCTGGTTGGGCGGCGGCGACGGGGGCGGTGCTGGCGCTTTCGTACCTGACCAAGGCGTCGGCTCTGCTGCTGGTGGGGCTGGCGGTGGCGGCGCTACTTGTTCGCGCCGCGGTGCGACAGTTCGACAGATGGTTCGCGGCCAGGGCGGGATTCGACGCGACGGCTGCGGCGCGGGTACCGGCCGCGGATTCCCCCGGACGATACGCGCTGGCGGCGCTGCTGCTGGGGGCGGTGTTTCTGGCGATCGTCTTTCCTTATCTGCAGACCAACCGCGAGCGTTTCGGGCGTTTTTTCTATAACGTCAACTCGACGTTTTTCATGTGGTGCGACAGTTGGGAACAGGCGGCGGCGTTCGCGGAGCGCCATGACGTTGATCGCGCCTACCCGGATGCCCCGTCGGAGGAGATTCCTTCGCTATCGAATTACCTGCGGACGCACGACGGCCGACAGGTAGTGGGGCGCTTGCGGTATGGGTTCCGCACGCTGGGGCAGTTGGCGTGGGAGGGGGCCGGGCTGAAGTATCTGCTGTTGCTGGCGGGCGGGTGCGCCTTGTTGGGCAGTCGACGGGAAGCATGGCGAGGGCTGTCGCGCGGCGCGTTGTGGCCGGCGGCGTTTACGGTGGTGGTGGTGTGTGCGTATGCGACCGTGTATGCGTGGTACGTACCCATCGGCTTCGGCGATCGCTTTCTGCTGTCGCTGTACGTGCCGTTGATGTATGCGCTGCTGCGTGGGTGCCACGTTCTGGCACGCGGAGCACGGCGATTGGTGGTGCGGGCAGAGGGCAGCGACCCGGCCAGGGCGCTGGCGGCGGTGTTGGTGGTGCTCATCTCCGGAGAGTTTGTGTTCGCCTCGGTGAGCGAGGGCACTGCCGCGCGGCCGGCGTTTGTGCGTTTTTACTACAACGAATCGCTGGAGCGCCTGCGCGCCGGCGACGTGGGCGAGGCGGAAAAGGGCTTTCGCGGGGTGGCGCGGCTCGATTCGTCGTTCGTTGCGGCGCACCGCGAGCTGGGCATGATGGCGCTGCATGGGGGGCGGTCGGATGAGGCGGTTCGGTCGTTGGCGCGGGCCGTCGACCTGCGCCCCGGGGACGCGGACCTGCACAACAGTCTGGGTTCGGCGCTGGTACAGGCGGGACGGATGGAAGAGGCGCGGGTCGCCTTTCGACGTGCGGTGGTCCTTGCTCCGGGCTTCGCCACGGCCTGGTTCAACCTTGGGGGAACCTGCGCTTCGCTTAGCCTGCGGGACGAAGCGCGGGAAGCGATGCGACATCTGGAAGGGCTCGATCCGGGGCTGGCTGGTCGGCTGCGCTCGCTGATTGGCCCGGACGAATAGGCGGTGCCATTTTGGATCCATCCCTTTCGATGGGGGATTGTGCCGCAGAACGATACGGGTGTGTGGTTCCAGCGGGGTACGCAGGGGCTGGATCAGCAAGGTGTTTTTCCAAGCCAAACAGGGCAGTATCGCTTGCCAATGGCCACATTATCGGGTCTGTGAAGTCAGCTTGATCAAATCTTCAAACTGAATCTACTTCGGTAAAGGACTGGACTTAGGCCTTGTCTTGCCCTATAATGCGGCACTCACGGGTGGGGTTCGCACTCTTTGCCAGAGGATGCCGTTTGAGTGTTTTGGTCGGGCGGCGGCGGGAGAGCGCCCCGGGGGCTCGGACGAGAATACGAGCGCAAGCCGAGGCTCGCCGTAGTTGGTGCGCCAACGGGGGGAATCACTCGTCGCGAACATGACCAATTGGAAATCCCGGTAATATCCGCCGTGCCAGCGAAATGCATGCGCTCGTTGTGGTATAGCGCTATGCGGCGCCGACAGATGGGCACATGGCACTTGGCCGGCGGGAGGTGTTGTTTTTCGTTGAAAACGGTGATTTGAAGGAATACCATGCGTAGATGGGTCGCCTGGGCGGCGGCGTATCTGACGCGGGGTCAAGAAGGGGACAAACGATGATGAGACTGTCGAGGATTGTTGTGGCCGGCGCTGCTGTCGCCTTACTGGCTGCCGGCGCCAGTGCGCAAACGCCGCACTTTTCGCTTTGGGTTACGGAGGTTAATGACGTTCCGTGTCCCAGTTGCCCCACGCAGAACCTGCCCGCGACGGAAGTGAGTCCCGGAGACCAGATTCGGGTGGAGGCCTTTCTGGAGAGCTGGGACGATGTGCTCGATCGCGGTGTTTGCTCGGGCTCGCCGCCGCAGTTCGGCCAGGTGTGCACAAACATCGGTTCGACGACCGGTTGTGCGGGCAGCCATTGCAGCGACAGCGGCACACTGTGCACGCAGAACGCCAACTGTATATCCAACATGTGTGTGCCTAGCACCTGTATTCACTCACCGCGAGTGGGCTCCGTGCAGTGGACGCTGGATTCCGCTTCCCTGGTCAGCGGCACGTCGGGTTCGTTGTCGATCGCGCGAATCCCTTGCGATCCATTGGATTGCGAGGTGCTGACCGATGGCACGTGCCCGTGTGCCCAGTTCTACCAATTCTCTTCGCAATGCACTTGTGCGGTTGCCGGTAGTTGCGAACTTGACGGTTTCTGTTTTGATCAGGGATCGGCTTTTGTCGAGAAGGTCAATCCCAATTACATTTTCTTTGGGTTGCAGACCATCGAAGGGATTACGACGACCACGGACGACTATGAGTTCGCGCTGGTGCTGTTTCAGGCGAGCCAGGGCGTGATTGACCCGGGGCCCGGGTTGCGCCGGTACATCGGCACGCTGCTGCTTGACGTTTCGCCGAACGCCGCAGGCACGTTTGAGTTGAGAATGGTCGACCATCCCGAACGAACATTCGCCAACGACGCCCGGGCCGTGGTCATCGAGCCGCGGACCCTGGCGCCCGCGCTGATCCACCTGCCCAACCCCTGCCCGGGGGTGGACTGCAATGACAATAACCCCTGCACCACGGACTCGATCGACCTGAGCGACTGCACGTGCGACAACGTCCCGGTGACCTGTCCTCCGGGGCAGACCTGCAACCCGGCCAATGGGTTGTGCGAAACCAGCTCCACCTGCACGGCGGTCGTTTCGATGAATCCGCCGAACTGCGAGATCGACGCGCGACAGCCGCACGATTTGACTAACGCCGGGATCATTTTCGGCGAAACGACTTTTCAATTGACCTTCAACGCGGGGTGTGTGGCGAGTACGCTGAGCCCGGCGAGCTTCACTGTCAGTACGGCGCCCGGCCCGGCACCGGCGCCGGCGATCCAGAGCGTGGTGGGCGCGGGCAATGTGGCCACCGTGACCTTGAATGCGGCCATTCCGGTGAGCAACTGGACGTGCATCACGCACGTGGCCAGCGGCGACGACATGTGCTTCGGCTATCTGCCGGGCGACGTGAACAGGAGCCGCGGCAGTACGGCCGCGGATATTAACGCGTTGATCAACTCGTTGAATAACGTGCCCGGCTTCGTGCGGCCGCTGTTCGCCACGGATGCCAACCGCAGCGGGGCGGCCAACGCGTCGGACATTCTGCGGGTGATCGACCTGCTCAACGGCGCCCAGGCGTTCGACCCGTGGTTGAACAAGACGCTGCCGGTGTGTCCGTCGCAGTGATGCAGGGCCGTTGACGGCTTGTTTCAGGAACGTCCCCAATAGCGGCGGTGCGGCGAAGGGTCATCCTTTCGTCGCACCGCCGTTTATTCAGGGAGGTGGGGCGCGGCGGCCAACGAGGTCAACCGGCTGACGAAGGCCGAGCGTGCCAGTACCTCATCGGCCCCGGCACTGCGTGCCGCGTGCAGAAGCGCCAGCTCCACATGAGGGCCATACGCGATCAATTTCGCTTGGGGGCAGCATTGTCTTACGCGGCGCAGCGCTTCCGCGGCATCATCGGCCACGCAGGTCAGATCGATCAACACCAGTGACGGGGGCTCGGACACCAGCGCAGCGGCGAGTGCCTCCAGCGTGCGGAGGGAAGTGCCGGTCCAACCGCCGGCCGAGAGCGCGAGCCGGATGCGCGCTTCGAAGATCAGGTCGGCGACGACGGAAATATACCGTTGGCCCATGGCGTTGGCTCCTCACACGGCCGACTGTTGCACGTGCGGTCCATCCGGCGCGATCATGCCGGCCAGCGGCACTCGCGGGCGGCGCTCGGTCAGGCAGGTGTCGGCCCGCGGAGGGGGGCGAATGCCGACGCGCACCCTTCGGGTACGGAAAACAGGTTCGGGTGCAGCATGGCGGCCAGCAGTTCCAGGCTGTCCACCAGGCGCGGGCCGCTACGATTGAAGAACGCGTTGCCGTCGGCTGCATACACCCGTCCCGACCGCACCGCCGAAAGCCCTGCCCAGCCCGGGCGGGAGAAAAGAGCGGGGGCTTCCCGCCCGGCGCGGTCCACACCAAATCCGCAGGGCATGATCACGATCACTTGCGGGTCGAAGGCGACCACCGCTTCCCAGGGGGCGCCTGCACTGCGCGTGCCGGCGCGGGTCAGGCCATTCCGCCCGCCGGCCAGTTCAATCAGCTCGGGCATCCAATTGGCCGCCAGCATGGGCGGGTCGATCCACTCGATGCATGCGACGCGCGGCCGTTGCGCGAGCGGGACGGACTCCGCCTGTCGGCGGACGGCGTGCACTCTCTCGCGCAACCGGGCGACCAATTGACCAGCGCCCGACGGCTGACCCACCGCTTCGCCCACCAATAGGATATCACGATATAAGTCGTCGAGTGAAGCGGTGTTCAGGGCGACCAACGCCGTCTGTCGCAATGCCGGCCGTGCGGCCAGCTCGCGTGCGACGTCGTCATGATTCACGGCACACACCGCGCAATGAGCCTGGGTGATGATGACATTCGGTCGCAACCGCTCCAGCGCCGGGTAGTCTACTTGATAGAGCGGTGCGTCCGACGCCGTCAGTTGGCGGACCTGGGCGTCGATGGCGCCGCTGGTCGCGGCACCATCGATGCGGGCGGCAGTCACGCGCGGTTTGCGTGCGACCTCTTCGGGAAAGTCGCATTCGTGGCTGACGGCCACGAGCTGATCAGTGAGCCCGAGAGCGCAGACGATTTCCGTCGCCGCGGCCAGGAAGGATGCGACTCTGCACTCAGACACGGGGCGTTCTCCGGTCGGGGCCGATGCTGCGCTTGCGGCGGCCCGCGCGTGACCTAGAATGCGGACGACTGCGTGATTATGACGGATTGCGGGGATCTTGCCATCCGGAGCCGACGAGGAACCAAGCGAATGGACTGGGGAATGAGCAATCGTATGGCCGGCATCCTCTCGCCCGCCACCGGGCGCTGTGTGATGCTGGCGGTAGACCATGGTTATTTTCAGGGTCCGACCACCGGTCTGGAGCAGCCGGGTGAAGTCATCGCGCCGTTGCTGCCCTATGCCGATTCCCTGATGGTCACGCGTGGCATCCTGCGAAACGCGGTGGACGCGGCGACCCGGACTCCGATCGTGTTGCGCGTGTCCGGCGGCACGAGCATTCTCAAGGAGAACCTGTCCGACGAGGAGATCACCGTCTCGGTGGAGGATGCGCTTCGGCTGAACGCGTCGTGCCTGGCGGTGTCCGTCTTCGTGGGATCACCACATGAAAAACAGACACTGGCCAGTCTGGCCCGGTTGTGCGACGAAGGGCAGCGCTATGGCCTACCGGTGCTGGCGGTCACCGCGGTGGGCAAAGAGATGGTGCGCGACGCGCGGTACCTGGGTCTGGCGTGCCGCATCGCCGCCGAACTCGGCGCTCAGATCGTGAAGACCTATTACTGCGAGGACTTCGCGCGGGTGGTGCAGGGCTGCCCGGTTCCGGTGGTTATCGCGGGAGGCAAGAAAATCGAGGAGCGCGACGCGCTGCTGCTGGCGTATCAGGCGGTATCCGCGGGCGCCCGGGGGGTGGATATGGGGCGGAACATTTTTCAGTCGAATTGGCCGGTGCCGATGATTCGCGCCGTGCGGCGCATTGTGCAGGAGGGGGCGACCGCGGACGAGGCCTGGGCGTGGTTGCAGGAGACGATTCGCTGAACGACGTTCACCATGCCTGGCGGTGGGAATCGCGTGCTGCGCCGGATCACTAATTTTCAAACAACATGAAGAGTCGATGGGACGATTCCGCCGCCCAGGAAGCCGTCGCCCGGTGGGGCGGGGTGAATGGCGAGGCGTTTGCGCTGCGGTTGTATACGGCCCGGCTGCTGGGGGCCGATCCGGCGCTGGTGCTGCACGGGGGAGGCAACGTCTCGGTGAAGGATGGGGCGCGGTCGATTCTGGGCGAGAAGCGGGAAGTCGTTTTCGTTAAAGCATCCGGGCACGACCTCGCCGCACTGGAGCCGGCAGGGCTGACGGGCATCGATCTGGCTTATCTTCGAAGGTTGCGGGTCCTTGGTTCGCTGGACGATTCTGCGATGGTGCGGGAGATACGCACGCACCTGCTCGACGCCGACGCGCCGACACCTTCGATCGAAACATTGCTGCACGCGTTCCTTCCCCACCGCTTCATCGATCATTCCCATGCCGACGCGGTGCTGGTGCTCACCAATCAACGCGAAGGAGAACAACGGATCCGCGAGGCGCTGGGCGCGCGGGTGGCATGGGTTCCCTATGTGCGCCCCGGTTTCGAGCTGGCCAAGACGGTGGCAGATGTGGTTGACGCCAACCCGCACGTGGAGGGTGTGGTGCTGGCGTTTCATGGGCTGGTGACGTTCGGTGAGGATGCCCGGACGGCGTACGAACGGCACATTTCGCTGGTGGACGCCTGCGAGCGGTTCATTGCCGGTCGGATAGGCGGACGCAGTGTCGCTGCTTCGGCAGCTACGGTGGACGCGCGATCGTTGGCGGCGCGGGCGGCGCCGATGCTCCGGGGTCTGCTCGCCCACACAACCGGCAATGAAGACCGGCCCTTTCAGCGCTCGATCATGGAATGGCGCGGCACGCCGGAGTCGCTGGCCTTCGTCAACCACCCGGCGGCGGCGCGCTGGTGCGCCACCGGACCATTGACCACGGATCACCTCATTCACACGCGGCCCTGGCCGATGTATGTGGCCGAGCCGGAGTGGGACGATTCTGAGGCGCTGCGCCGTCAACTGACGGAAGCCGTGGCGGCGTTTCGCGATCGCTATCGTGCGTACCTGCGCGCGGGTGGCGCCGCGGTCGAAGGCGTCGATGCCTCGCCGCGGGTGGTGCTGCTGGCGGGCGCCGGGGTGTTCGCCTTTGGGCCGACCAAACGCGCCGCCTGCATCGCGGCCGACATCACCGCGCAAACGATGGCGGCCAAGTCGCAGGCCGAGGGACTGGGGGGCTACACCTCGCTTTCGGACGACCACCTCTTCGACATGGAGTATCGCGATTTGCAGCAGCGCAAGCTCGCCGGACGGGGCCGGGGCGCGTTGGAGGGGCAGATCGTGGTCATCAGCGGCGGCGCGGGCGCGATCGGCGCCGCGGTGGCCGAGGAGTGCCTGATCGAAGGGGCGCACGTGGCCCTGGCCGATCGGGACGAAGCGCGCTTGGTGCGGGTGGCGAGTGACCTGGCCGAACGCCACGGCGCCGAGCGTGTGATGGGCGTCACCATGGACGTGACCGACGAGGCGAGTGTTCGGGCGGGCTTCGAACGCGTGGTGCTCGGTTTCGGGGGTGTGGACGTGGTGGTGCCCAATGCGGGCGTGGCCCACGTGGCGGAGCTGGAGGAAATCGCCCTCGACGATTTTGAACGGGTGATGCGCATCAACGCCTCCGGTTACCTGCTGTTCATGCAGTCGGGCATACGGGTGCTTAAAGAGCAGGGGCTGGGGGGGCACATCGTCATCAACGCCAGCAAGAACGTTTTCGCGCCGGGAAAAGACTTCGGCGCTTACAGCGCTTCCAAGGCGGCGGCGCATCAACTCGGCCGGGTGGCAGCGATCGAACTGGCTCCGTTCCACATTCGTGTGAACATGATCAACGCCGACGCCGTGTTCGGCGACGAGGCGAACCCATCCGGATTATGGCAGGAAGTCGGGCCGGCGCGGGCCCGGAGCCGGAAGATCGCTCCGCAGAAACTCGCCGACTTCTACCGCGAGCGCAATCTGCTCAAGACCGCGGTGCGGGGGCGGCACGTGGGGCGCGCGGTGGTGTTCTTCGCGAGCAACGCCACACCGACCACGGGCGCCACGTTGCCGGTCGACGGCGGGATCAGCGAAGCATTCCCAAGATGAATTGAATGGCGCATCGTGAATCGCGAAGGGAGAAATCGCCAAGAGTGACCAGCGCTGCCCACCGCGCGCCGTTCATTCGCCATTCGCAGTTCTGCCCCGGGCGGCCCTCAATTGCAGGGGCTGACCGGAATGCTCTTGTTCAGCCACGGGTCGAACGCTGCGGCGCCGTTGAGCAGGTCGATCACCCGCAGAATGTCCGACGCATTGGCCGCCCCGCTGCGGTTGGCATCCGTGGCGAACAGCGGCCGCACGAAGCCGGGCACGTTATTGAGCGAGTTGATCAACGCGTTGATATCCGCCGCGGTGCTGCCGCGGCTGCCGTTGACGTCGCCGGGCAGGTAACCGAGACAAATGGCGGTGCCGCTGCCCAGGTGAGTCACCACGGTCCAGGCCGCAGGGTCGATCGGACGGTCGAAGGTCAGCGTGAGGGAATCCGCTGCCGTGGGCGTGACCGAAAGGACGTTCGGCGCTACGCCGTCATCCCCCACTTCGGTCAGTTGGAAGTCGGCCGCGCTCATGCCCGCCACGTTGCCGTCAAAGACCAGGCTTACCGAGTCCCACCCGAAGCGAAGGGCGGTATTGTTAATGTCATGCGGCTGCCGCGCGTCGATGTTGCCGCTGGCCGGCGTCGAGCTGATGATGGAGGGCGCCGCACATGGATTGGGCGAACACGTGATCCCCGAACCCTGAAACGCCCCGTTGGCCGCGGCGCATTGGCCGGCCGTGCCTTCGGTACAGGGGAGTCCGTCAATACAGCAGGCCCCGATATCGCACAGATCCGTCGTGCACATCGTGGCATCGCCCTCGTACACACCGCCCTGCCCCTGACAGGCGCCCTGGTCGATGATTTCGCAAGATTCATCCGGCAGGCAGCAGGCGCCCACGTCGCAGGTGCCCGCACTGCAAGTGGTCGCCAAACCCATGAACACACCGCCATGTGCGGTACAATCGAGCACGGTTTCCTCTGAACAGACGCCCAGTTCGCAGCAGGCGCCGAGCGTGCAGGTATCGGTGGCACAGGCCACGCCGTCGCCCTGGTACGACCCGCCCGCCGCGGCGCAGGTAGTGGCGGTTTCGTCCGTGCACTGGCCCATGGTGCAACAGGCGCCGAGGGTGCACCGGCCGGGCGTGCAGGTTAAACCAGGCCCCTGGAATGAGCCGCCCAGGGTCAGACAATGGCCGCGGGTTCCGAAGGTGCAGGACGTGCCGGTGCAGCAGGCCCCGGGGGAACAGGCATCGACGTCGCACGCCACACCGCCGCCCTGGAACTCGCCGCCGGCGATGACGCAATCGCCCGGTGTGCCGAACTGGCATTCGCCGGTCGGCAGGCAACAGGCGCCCACGGGCACGCAGGGAATGGACTGACAAGTCTCGCCGACGCGCATCGTGCCGACGCCAATACACTGGTACGCCACCACGTCATCGGTGCAGGCGCCGGTCTGCTCGCAGCAGGAGCCGCGGTCGCACACGCCATCCAGACAGGTGCTTTCGCGCTCGGTGAACAAACCACCGCCCGCCAGGCAGGCGAACTCGTCGGTTTCGATACAGCCGGCCGGTGACTGGCAACAGGCACCATTGAAGCAGGTGTCCGCGGCGCAGGTGCTGCCGTCTCCGCCGTAGGACCGGCCGAGGCCGGTGCAGAACGATCCGATCAATACTTCGCAGGTTCGATCCGGCGCACAGCACGCCCCCGCCGCGGGGCACACGTCGACGCCGCAGTCGACGCCGTCGCCAAGATACACTTGGCCGAAGCCGGTACACGCCGCTCCGGCGGTGACCGAGCAGGTGCCGTCGGAATTGCAGCAGGCGCCGCGCGGCTCGCAGACCAGGGCGGCACAGGTTTCGCCTTCGCGGAACTGCGAGGGCGCCGGACACTGCCCGATGAGCACGTCGTTATCGCAAGATGCGTCGATGTGGCAGCACGAACCTTCCGTGCAGCCGGTGGTGGCGCAGGTGGCGCCGGACCCGACCCAGTTGCCGCCGTCGGCCACGCAGGCCGGTTGGGTCTGTTCGATGCAGATTCCGTTGCGGCAGCATGCGCTGGGCGTACACAACCCGCTGGCGCAGGTGGTGGCGTCGCCGCTGAAGAGCCCGCCGGCGGTATCGCAGGCGCCCTGCGAAATCTGCTGGCAGGTGTTATTCACGCAGCAGGCGCCGGTCGGCGGACACACGGTACCGGCACACAGAGCGCCGACCGAGAAGTTGCCGCTGATGAAATCGCAGGCGCTGCGGTTGACTTCGGAACAGGTTCCGTCGGGGGCGCAGCACGCGCCCACCGCGCACAGCGCCGCGGTGCAGGTCGTCTGGTCGCCCTGGTGGATGCCGCCGGATGCATCGCAGGCGTCAAAAATAAGTTCCGTGCATTCCTGGCCCACACAGCAGGCCCCGGTCGGCGGGCAGGTGGTGACGGTGCAGTTGGAACCGAGGCTGAACAAGCCGCCCCGATTCTGGCAGGGCGCGCTGACGGTGTTTTCACATCCGCCGCCGGGCAGGCAACAGGCGCCGGGTGTGCATTGGCTGCCGCCGGTGCACGCGGTGCTGTCGCCGTTGTAACTGCCGGCGTTATTGAGGCACCCGGCCTCGGTCAGCACGGCGCACGTCTGGTTGGGCAGGCAGCAGGCGCCGGTCGCTGCGGGGCAGGTTGCGCCCTGGCACACTTCGTTGGAGTAGTAATTGCCCATCTGGGCGCGGCAGGCGTCAAAGCTGAGGTTGCTGCACGTGGCGCCGTTGTCGGAACAGCAGGCGCCGCTGCTGCAAACCTCGAGCGAACAGGGCGTTCCCGGGTGGTACAGACCGCCCTGGTTGGCGCATTCCACCGTCCCGACCTCGCTGCACAACCCGTTGGGCAGGCAGCAAGCGCTGAAGCCCGCGCAGGTCACGCCGGTGCAGGTGGACGAACCCGCCTGGAAGGTGCCGCGCAGGTCGTCGCAGCCGTTCTGGTCGGTCCGGGTGCAGGTGCCATTGGGTAGGCAGCACGCGGCCACCGGTCCGGGCGCGGGGCAGAAACCGGATAGACTCTGCGGACAGGCGATTCCAAAGCCCAGGAACACGCCGTTGGTCAACCCACGGCACTGCGCCGGCGTCACGTTGGCTACGCAGCCGGGCGTCGTCGCGTTGATATTGAAACAGCACGTTCCGGGACATTGCGGGTTCAGCCGATCGCACACCGTTCCTGCTCCGCGAAAGCTGCCTCCCAACGCACTGACACAGGTGCTCTGATCGACGTTTTCGACGCACCCGAAGCTCGCTGTGCAACACGCGCCATTGCCGCAGCTTGGTTGGATATCGCAAGTGGTCCAGTTGCCCTGATAGGTGCCGCCGTCCGACTCGCAATCGGCCTGGGTGATATCTTCCAGGCCGTCTTCGCACAGGGCGTTGGGCACCACGCCCGTGCAGCATCCGCCGGTGGGGCTGCACAGCCCCGTGGCGCAGTCCGTGCCGAAGCCGCGCCAGAGACCGCCCGCGGCGGCGCAAGCGCTGCGGCCGACGAGTTCACAGGTCAATGCGGTGCAGCACGCCCCGACGTTGCAGGGCGGGCTGACGGTCGCACAGTTCGTGCCGTCGCCGCGGAACAGTCCCGCACAAGCCGACTCAAGCACGTTGCTGCACGCGCCGTCGCCTGCGCAACAGGCGCCGGTGCGGCGAACGAAGCACATGTCCATGTGATACGCCCCGCCCGTAAACGGCGTGAAGAACAGGCTGGTGTTGGGATCCAGCGGCGGACCGGCGGGAATCGTGGTGCCCACCTGACCCTGGACCGAGCCATCGGTGAACGGTAACGGATACTGCTGCTGATCGCGGAAGTAAGCGATGTTGGTGTTGCCCCAGGTGACCGCAAGAACGTAATCCTTACCCGCGGCGAGTTGCACCGCCGGGTTGATGATGCCGCTGGAATAGTACCGCCGCCCCGCGCCCGGGGTGGTGCGGATCGGCCCGATGTACTTGCTCTTGAACTCGTTGGACGGCGGCTCGGCCTCGTGAACGGAGAAGGAAAGCTCGGCCGTGCCCGTGAAATCCAGTTCAAACAGTAGTTCCTGCAATTCCACAGTGCGGTTCATGCGGAGCACGTTGCCGCGATAGCGAAAGGTCGCCGCGGAGAGCCGCTGGTCGCCGCCGCCGATGATCTGACAGCCGCCCGCGTGGTCCAGCGCCAGGGCCGAGGGCTGTGTCCACTCGAAAGGGTGTCCCGCTTCGGGGTCGCCGGACGGAACCAGGAGTTGAGTAAACGCCGCGCCCTTCAACGAAGAAGCGGCCAGGAATGCCAGACCGAGCACGGTCAGGCTCGCGAGTAGACGATGGACGCGCATGTGTTGGGCTCCCCGTGTTCCTAGTAAGGGAAGTTGGCGGTGGGTCGGCCGAAAGCTCGGCCAATGGGTCCACAAGACGTTTGTGACGCACCCCCGGCGCGCCCCGTTCCCCTCCGCATTATCCCCCGCATTATACCCCTCTTACCCCGCCGTTACCAACCCCGAATGCCGATCTTGCCCCGTTATTCCATCCGGGCGGGCGACCAGGGAAACGACGTTGCGGCAACCCGTGCACGGTCCCCCAGATTACCGGATGCAACGGCGTCGTGATACGCCCAAACCCACGAGGCCCTATAACTCCCACCCGGCCCGGTACCCCGAGATCAGTCGGGCAGGCGTCTCTGCCCGCCGCGCGCTACCCCCCGCGGGTGTCGAGGTACTTGCCGAGGTACATCTCGCCGATCAGCTCCGGCGACGTGCCGCCGTTGAGAACCGGCGTGCGGTCGATGGTCATCTGGAAGCGCAGCGCCCGCGAATCTACATCCTGGATGCGCAGCTCCATTTCCTTGGGCGGATCAAGGTCTTCCACGATGGTCAAATCCATGTCGCCGCGGAGCACCCCGTACGCAGTGAACACGTGCGAGCGCACCGTGACCCAATCGCTCAGCGAGGCCAGCGCCGCGACGGCGTACACAAAATCCGGCGCGGTAGTGCCCGAGGTATTTCCCAACTCGGCCGAGTCCCAGCGGTAGTCGGCCAGTGCCCCCAGGTGGCGCACGTTGGCCAGCTCGCCGATGGTCATCAGCCCCGTGCCGCGGCGTACGGTGGGCCCATCCACGGTCCAGCCGCGGCCTTTTTCGGTCGTGGTGGCGATGCCGTTGAACGAGCCGTCCGCGTAGTTGCCGGTGCCCTGGGCGCTGGCGGGGGCGTTGTCGATCTCGCGCAGCTCGCGATAGGCGACCACGGCCTTGGCCAGCTTGGCGCCGATGGGCTGCGGCTCGGCGGACTTGAGCGGATCGAGGGCGAGGGCGCTCTGGAAATCGTTGCGGAAGGGCAACGGAATGCGGTCCATCGCGACGAAGGGCACGCCTTCGAGCACCTTCCAGGGGGCAGCGTTGAGGTTGACGCGGCCGTGCACGCGGAGGCCGTCGTCGGTCACGCGCGGGGGAGCGTGGGGATCGATGAGCAGCAGCCCATCAGCGGGGTTGATGGCATAGGGGCCGGGTGCGGTGAGCGGCAAGGTTGTGAAGTAATCGAACACCAACTGCCCCCAGGGCAGGTGCATCACGTCGCCGGGACGGTCGAGGGTGGTGCCGTTGACGGTGGCCGCGTCGCTGATTCGCGTGGGGTCCGCTTTGGGGTCCACGTGGTGGTTGAACGCCGAGTCGAAAACGGGCATGCGGCCGTTATCGACGGCGTATTTGTTCCCCGAGGCGTCCTTCTCTGTGAGGTGCCGCGTGAACGCTTCAGACTGCGTGTTCGCCACGCGCATGAGCATCAGCAGCGAACCGGTGGTCGGAAACGCGGACCGCAGCGTGCCGGTGTTGGCGAACTCGACGCGGACGGGGGAAACTGCCGCGCCTAAACCGGAACCCAGGCCAAAGGTCGGCATCATCGATTGGACCGCCGAGACGTTCTCGACTGGAATCGGGGCGTTCCAGCGAGACGGACCGATCCCATTCGCAACTCGTTGCACGGACCAAAGCCCTTCTCCAAGCTTTCCGACTTTTCCACCACTTAGGTTGATTTCGTCTACCACAACATCATCGCCGCCAACTCGCCGGACTAGCTGAATGGTCGCCGACTCATTAAACACAAATTCTGGAGGGCTCGGCAGATCGACCGTTCGTCCTTTCAGGTGTGAGCCTAGCGCGGAATCGTCATTACTATCATTGAAGAAAAAGCCGACGAACTCTCCCGGCGAAATCCCTGTCGAAGGAACCGGAACCGTGACAGGGGTAGGGTTATTACCCAACACCTTCAAGGAATACTGATTGGCCGCAATGAACAGTCCTCTGCCGGAAGGATTAAACAATTCCACGCCGAATAAGTGCGGTCGAGAGTAATCTACCTTCCCGTTCCCATCATCCTCGGCAATCGCAACGACTTCCGTAATAAAAGGCTGATGCTCCAGGCCGTATACATACTCTGGTGGAGACTTTGGCTGTCCGTAGGTTGTTGGAACTGTCCAATCGGCTTCGCGAACCTCTACCCTTGTCGGCTCGTCATCCGCATCGGCGTAGTCCAGCAGGTTGGCGGTCAGCGACGCGGCGGTCTTGGCAATCTGAAGGAAGTTGTGCTTCCATACGACCTGCTGAATCGGCTGGCCGGTCACTTGGTCGAAGCCAATTGTGACGTTCTCCCACATGCCCCAATCGCCGTCACCGCCGTCCTCGCGCGCGTTGTACAGCATCAGCGTGAACACGTCCTGAATCAGCCGGATTTTGCGCGGATCGTGGACGCCGGGGGGGCTGGCCGTGCCGAAGAAATCGTCGATCCAGGGCAGGCTCAGGCGCAACATGCCCTTGCGCGGGTCGAACGAACAGCCCGCCGTTCCGGCGCAGGCGCACGGGTCGTACACGTCAAACGGGGGCTTGAAGTCGTTGACGCCGTGAAACTGGTTAGGCAGCAGGTACGGGTAGTTGGCGTACTCGAACGGCAGCAGGGTGGCCGGGGCGCTGTTCAGCCAGGAACAACTGGTCAGCCCGAAGTTATGGTTCGCCTGCCTCATGCGATCGAGCGCTTCGGACCCGTTGTACTCGATCTTGAAATAGCCGGCGCCCACGTCCACCTTCGCCGGCAGGTACACCGGCCGGCGCAGCAGGTCGTCGTAACTGACCGAGGTCACCAGGTGCCGCCGGTCGTACTCATCGCCCCGCCCATAGTCCCACGTCCACAGGTTCGGTTCCATGCGCAGCGACCAGAGGGAGAAGTTCGGGTCGCGCCCGGTCTCGCGCGGCTTGAACGGCCAGTAGCGGTGCTCGCCGGTGAACAGCCGCTCGTTGGGCGCGAACAGATAGGCCGCGAAGTCGCCGCCGCCGGTATCGGGATCGAGCCCGTAGGGGTTGCCCTGAATGGCGGTGGGCGGCAGTTCGTAGGGCGCGAGGAAGTTGCGCCGCCGCAGCGGCGGCTCTTCGACCACCGGTGAATAGGGAATCTGCCAGCGGAGCTTGTACGTCTTGGTGTCTACGCTTTGCGGGCCGAGCACCGCGGCGATGATGGACGGATGCGATTCGCCCAGGGTGGCCATGCCGCCATGCGGCACCACGCGCAGGCCGAGGTTCACCTTGCCGTCGGGGTTGGACGCGGGGTTGAGCAATTCCGCCAGCTTTCTGACCTGGCTGGCCTTCACCCCCGGCAAGGCGGCGAAGTCGGTTTGAATGGCATCGACAATGCCGTCGCCGTCGGCGTCCACGGGGGTGAAGGGCGGCACGTTGCCGAAGCTTGGGGGTTGCAGCGGCTCGCCGGCGCGCCAGGTGGTATCGAGCGGGGGAATGTACCGGTTGGGCCGTTCCACCGGGTCGTAGAAACGGGCGGTCATGGTCATGTCGGTACCGGCGAAGGACCGGCGCCGGTTGGCATCGACGGCGCTGAGCGCGGCCGGGTCGGTCCCCCAGCGCAGGGCATAGGTCCCCTGGTTGGGTCCGTAGTAGCTGGGCTCGAAATAGGGCTCAGTGGGCGAAAAATTGTTGTGCACGCCGGGCAGTTCGGCAAACGCCAGTGGCGGCCCGCCTAGCAGGTCGCCGGTCACCAGATCGGATTCGCCGGCGCGCGGCGTCAGGCTGCCGGCGAGCAGGTCGCGGACTTCAACCTCCACCCGGCCGATGCCCGGGCGCGACAGGTTGCGCTGCCGCTCGGCGTCGAGCATCGACGCCTCGAAGCTCATGGTGGTCATGAACACCACGCCGGTGACGAACAGCAGCCCCAGAACGGTCATGACCAATACGAGAATAGACCCGCGGCGACGCCGCGAATGCGGAATGGTGAATGCTGAATGCGGAACGCGCAGGGCGCGGACGATCCGAACGCTTGCCGCATCGGCATTCCGCATTCCGCATTTCGAATTCCGCATTCGCATTATCGCTGTCCTACCGGTATCACCATCACGTGGCGGATGGGCCGCGGCAGCCGCCCCTGTTCGTCCATCACATCGACCGTAATCCGCAACGCGGTGGGGAAGACCTCGTCGGGGATCAATCGACCTGAGCCGTCGAGACGGTTGGCGGTAAACACCACCAGATTCGGGGCGAGGTCTTTGGTCCTGTACTCATGGACGCGCCACTGATTATCTGGGTCGAGGTCGTTGCCGAAGCGTTGCGCCACCGAATAGGGCAGGAGCACACTGCTGCCGAGCAGCGGCGCCTGGATCACATCGTTGAGCGCCTGCCATCGCAGCGCCTGGGAGACATCGGCCGCGGCGTCGGCCATTGCGCGGCGCAGCGCCGTCAGTGGTTCGCGGGTGATGTTTTTCGCATTGTTCGGGTCCACCTGAACGTGCCCCGGATCGATCCACAGCACGTCGCGTTCATAATCGAGCCGCCCGCCGATGAACGCGGCGCGCGGGTCGAGCGTCCACTCGACCTTGAACGACGCACAGCCGGGGATGAAGTAATGGCCCAAACGCGCCGCCAGCTTGGCCGGCGGCGTGGGGTCGAGCACGCTGCGCGCGAAGGGCTTGCTGCCCTTGCGGAAGATCATCGGCCAGAAGTGCGGCCAGCCGCCATCTGGGTAGACGTTCGGAAGAGCCCCGGAATCCAGCGGCTGAATGACAAAACGCTCGAAATCAAACCCGCCCACCACGTCCGTTTCGCCGACCAGCACCTCAGGCAGGTCGAGGCGGGCCTGGGGTGCGTCCCAGTCCACCCAGCCCGGCGTCAACGTGGCCGGCGCGGGCACCGGCAGCAGGTGCACCACCCGGCGGGCAAGGTGCCAGCGGCTTGCGGGCACCGGACCTGGATTGGGAAACTCGGGAAACGCATCGGCATCCTGTTCAATGGTATAAGCGCCCGGCGCGACGCGAACGTAATCGGCCAGGTCGGCGTGGCCATAGACCACCTGTTGTACCTGCGAGGTAACGGAACGAACCGGCGAGCCGTCGATCTTGGTGTAGGGCACGTAATTGGTCGCCTGCCGCGAGGTGAAGAACATCAGCAAGTCGGCCCGCGGGGGCAGCAGCCGGCGGCGGCTGGGGTCGGCCGGGTCTTCGCGCTCCGGGTCGAGCGCGAGCGTGGAGCGCATTTGCGGGTCGCCGTCGTCGTCGGCGTCGCGCTCGTCCACGGTCCAGTAGGCGTTGATCGGGTTGCCCTGAATCAGCAGCACCGTACGCCCGGCCGCAACGTGGCTCAAATCATCGCGCAGGGTACGCTCGAGGGCGCGGATTGCCTGGCTTACGTTGGTGAAGGCGGTCGCCTGTCCCGTGGCGCGCACGGTAATGCTCATGACCTGGCCCGCGAGTGCCAGGGTCAGCACGAGCACGCCGATGGCGACCACCAGTTCCGCCAGCGAGAACGCGCGGCGGGCTCGTTCAGGGATTGAGCGTTGGACTCTTGAACAGTGCATCGACCTTACGCCCTCAGATTCCACCCTGGGAGACGAAAGTTGCCTTCGGCAAACCCGCTTTCCGAAGTTATAGGCATTATGGGGCAGGTCAGGTGTCGGTCCAGCGCCCCAAACGGAGAAAAAGCAGACCGAGTCAGCCGAAACGGCCCTTCGGACGGCTCCGCGCGGCCGCCTTAACCTGGACTGAGCAAATGAGTGCCGTGCACGGTTCCCGTCGATGAGCGACTCCGACGACCGGGCGTTTCGCCGGCGGCTGGTTCTCGGACCCAGGCTGACCGCCTTGCTTCGCTCTGTGTCCGCCGCCCGTGCCGGACAGCGTGGACGCCGTTCCTCGCCGCGGCATTTTCTGCTGCCAATGCCGCTCTTGTCGGATTGATTATCGGCGCTTGTCATTCGTTGACCCCAGGACGGCGCGGCGATACGATGCGGCTTGTGAATTGATTTGTAGCCAGCCCCTGGGGGCTCCTTTGATCTGGTCGCTTCGGTTTGGTCTGGTTGTGCGAAGCGGCCGTTTGCGGAGCCACATTTTCCCATGGACATGATTGTCGTCATGAAGTCGGGCGCCACCCCGGACGAGGTGCAGCGCGTGGTGGAGCGCGTGCACGAACTGGGGCTGGCGGCCCACCCCTCGCGCGGCGAATACCGCACCATCATCGGCGCCATCGGCGGCAAGACGCCGGAAATGCGCCAGCAGCTCGAGCAGCTCCCCGGCGTGGACGAGGTGATGGCCATCACCCAGCCGTACAAGCTCGCCTCGCGCGAATTTCACGAGGCCGACACCATTCTGGACATCAAAGGGGTGCGCATCGGCGGCCCGCATGTGAACATCATCGCGGGCCCCTGCGCCATCGAGAGCCGGGAGGTGCTGTTCGGCGTCGGCCGGGCGGTCAAGGAGGCGGGGGCGGCGATCCTGCGTGGGGGCGCGTACAAGCCGCGTACCTCCCCCTACTCCTTCAGCGGGATGGGCCGCGAGGGGTTGGAAATGCTCCGCGAGGCCGGCGAGGAGCTGGGCATGCCCACCATTACGGAGGTGGTGGATCCGCGCGACGTGCCGGTGGTGTGCGAGTTCGCCGACATTCTCCAGATCGGCGCGCGCAACATGCAGAACTACAACCTGCTGTTGGAGGTCGGCAAGACGCACAAACCGGTGTTCATCAAGCGCGGGCTGGCGGCGTCCATCAGCGAGCTGCTCATGTCCGCGGAGTACGTGCTCAGCCAGGGCAACCACCGGGTGATGTTGTGCGAGCGCGGGATTCGCACCTTTGCCGAGGAAGTGCGCTTTACGCTGGATGTGTCGGCCGTGCCGGTGATTCAGGAGCGCTCGCACCTGCCGGTGTTCATCGATCCTTCCCATGCGGCGGGCAAGCGCGACCTGGTGCCGGCGCTGGCGCTGGCGGGCATCGCCGCGGGCGCGGCGGGAGCGATTGTCGAAGTCCATAGCTGCCCTGATCGCGCCCTGTGCGATGGTCCACAGGCGGTGCTGCCCAATAATTTCGCACGGCTCATGGAACAGGTTCGCCAGGTCGCCCAGATCGTGGGCCACCGGGTGACGAAATGGGGATCGAGCAGCGCGACCGCGCCCAAGCCTGCGGCGAAATAACAGCCGCGTGCAAGTGTGAAGGTCAAACAGGGGAATGGCGGGCCATGGAGAAGACTCTCCGATTACTTTACACGAGATTCCTGCTTCGCGACGTGTTCGGCCGCATGGTACCCGGCACGGTGGTGCTGGCGGGCGCCGCGGTGGGAATCAGTGGCCGCACCCCTGGCGAATCGATCGTCGCCGCCGGCAATGTGCCCTTTGTTTTTCAGGTGATGTTGATTGCCGGCACCTGGGTGCTGGGTCTGGCGGCGCGGGAACTGGGTTCGCTGATTCTGGGTTCCCGGTTCGAGGGACTGCCCGGATCGTATCACTTTGTACTGGGTCGCGAAGAGAACGCGCGGCTGTTGCGGCGCCACTGGCGGCGGCGCCTGGCGATGACCGGTCCAACGGGGCTGCCGCCGGAGTCGTGGGAACTTAACGAATCGGCTGCGCGCGCCGCCGGGACCCTGGCGTTTGCGTTTGGTTTGTTCATCCCGTTATGGTTGATCGGGCGCATTCCCCCGGAAGGAAGCATCGCGCCGGCGCTGCGCGGTTTTCTCGTGATCGGCTCGCTGGGCGGTTTGCTCTGGCATCACCAGGTTCGGCTGCGTGCCGAGGGGGTCCAGATTGCCAGGGTGCTGCGGCGCCGGCTACGCAAGCGGGCGACGCGCCGCAAGGGAAGTTCGGCCGCTGTGCCCGCGACCGAAAGGCAGCCCGGTCCGACGGACGATACCGCGCGCGTTCGCCTTGCGGAGTAGGCTGTGCGCCGGCGGCGCATTCGGGAGCCGATTGAATTCGGGCTGCACCGCGCGATGCTGTGTGTCGGCACCCCGGTTCTAACGTACCATGACTGCGCACCGTTTCGGCAAACCCGCGATTATTCTGCAAGACGACTGGCTGCTCGCCGTCGACAAGCCCGCCGGTGTGAAGGCCGTGCCCGGGCGCGGATCGGCGCCCACGGTTGCGGAGCTGCTGCTGCGGGCGGGTGCGGTCGCCACCAAAGAAGACTTGCGCATCGTCCATCGCCTGGACGTGGGAACCAGCGGTGTCATGGTGCTGGCCAGAACGCCCGCCGCCCAACAGGCCCTGAGTGAACTCTGGACTCGGCGGAAAGTGGACAAAGTGTATCTGGCGCTGGTGCGCGGTTACGTGGCGGGCGACGGTGAAATCGATCGCCCGCTGCTGGTGGACCGCGACCGGCAGCGCGTGGTTCCGGATGATCGCCGCGGCAAGCCGGCGATCACTCGCTACCGCATCCTCGAACGGGTCGCGGGTCACACCCTATTGGAGTGCCGCCCGCTGACCGGAAGGCTCCATCAGATTCGCGTGCATCTCGCCGCCATCGGGCACCCGCTGGGCGTCGATCCGCAATACGGCGCGTGCGTGGCGATATTCCTTTCCCGGTACAAGCCGGGCTATCGTCCGAGTCGGCGGCATGAGGAACGGCCGCTGATCGCCCGGTTGACGCTTCATGCGGCGTCGGTCGGCTTCGAACATCCGGCGGGTACGGGACTGGTGACCATCTCGGCGCCGGTTCCCAAGGACTTTCGAGCAGCGCTGCAACAACTTCGCCGGCTGATGCCGGTCGTATCCGCACCCGAAGGGCTTGAGTTGGCGGATCAACCGTAACGGCATGTGAATCCCCGACAAAGTCCTTCTGCTGGAGCGACGGCATTGACGTTATTGCAGTACATTTTGTCGAAAGTGCATTCGGCAGTTCGACGCCACCGGTTTGGCAAGGCCGGAAAGAACGATTAGAATCAGCGCGGAGGGGATATGGCCGACTGACGCGTGCCCGTGTCTTTCATGTCGCGGTCGTTGCCGCGAGGGCCGTGGGCAGTATCGGCCGTGGTCATGTCGTCGTTTCAGGAAGAGGAGCTACCCATGTTGCGCGCTTTTCGTCGGTGCCTTGCGGGCGTGTTGACTTTTTGGTGTGCGGGCGGGGCGGCCGCTTCGCCCATTCAGTTGTTTATCGACCCGATGTTCGGTTCGACGGAGAACACCGGCGCGCGGGCGTCGCTGCTCATTTCGTTTGACGCGGATGGGATGAGCGAGCTGATGACCATCGCCATCACCAACACCACACCGCCGGAAGTCGGCTCGCTGCTGACCGCGGTGGGGCTGGAGCTGCCCGCGACGCTGGGGTCGAACTTCGGCTTCGCGCCGGGAGGAACGGCATTCTTCTACGATCGGCTGTCGTTCGACGTGTCGGTGTCCCCGCCGCACTTCGATGCGCCCGGCGGGTACGATTTGATGATCACCAGCGACGGCAACTTCCTGGGCGGAAATCCGCAGGGGGCGCCGGCCGCGGGACAAACGCAAACGGTCATCCTCGATTTGGGTGACACAGGACTGTCGCCCCAGGAGTTGACCGACGCGGCGCGAGATTTCTACTTTGCGCAGACCCACAACTTCCTGATCGGGCGATTTCAGGCCGTAGGAAGCTTCGGCGAAGACTCCGACAAGGTGCTCGGCGGTGTGCCCGAACCGGGCATGGTCGTCCTGATGCTCTGCGGTCTCGCGGTCATGCTGCGGCGGACCAGACATCATGCGGCACGGTAACCGCAGCATGCCATGAGCATTCTCGGCCGCGAGTGTTCGCCGTCCCAGCTTTGCAGACAATCCGGAACTGCCAATTCGCCGTTGGGCCGCTACTTGCCCAGTGCCGTCACCACCGCCTTGACCTCGGTGTAGTTCGCCAGCGCGTATTCGCCCATCTCCCGGCCGATGCCGCTCATCTTGAACCCGCCGAAGGGAATGGCCGTGTCAAACACGTTGTAGGTGTTGATCCAGACTACACCCGCCCTGAGCGCCGCGGCCAGCTTGTTGGCTTTATTGATGTCCCGCGTCCACACCGCCGCCGCCAGGCCGTACGCGCTGCGATTGGCCCGCGCGATGACTTCCTCGGTGTCCTTGAACTTCATCACGCTGAGCACCGGCCCGAAGATCTCCTCGCGTGCAATGGTCATTTCGTCCTTGACGTTGTCGAACACCGTCGGCTGCACGAAGTACCCCGCGCGGTCCACCTTACCGCCGCCGGCCACGCACCGCGCCCCTTCCTTCTTGCCTGCGTCGATGTAGCGCATCACCGTCTGGAACTGCTCGTCCGACACCTGCGGCCCATGGGTCGTGTTCGGGTCGAACGGATCGCCGATGGTCTGCTTTGCCGCGCGCGACGACACGATCTCCAGCACCTGGTCGTACGCCCCTTCCTCCACGAACAACCGCGAGCCGGCCGAGCAGCACTGCCCCATGTTGTAAAAGAGCGCCTGGTAGGAGACCTTCGCGGCCAAATCCACGTCCGCATCGGCGAAGATAATGTTCGGGCTCTTACCCCCCAGCTCCAGCGTCACGCGCTTCAGGTTCGATTCGGCCGCCGCCTTCATGATCAGCTTGCCCACCGCCGTGCTGCCGGTGAACGCGACCTTGTCCACGTCCATGTGCATGGCGATGGCCGCCCCGGCCGTCGGCCCGAAACCCGGCAGAATGTTGATAACCCCCGGCGGAAAACCCGCCTCCATCGCCAGTTCGCCGATGCGCAGCGCCGAAAGCGGCGTTTGCTCGGCCGGCTTGAGCACGCAGGTGCACCCGCAGGCCAGCGCCGGCGCCAGCTTCCAAGATTGCATCAGCGCCGGGAAGTTCCAGGGGATAATCTGCCCGACCACGCCGACCGGCTCATGCCGCGTGTACGCCTGAAACGGACCGGCCACCGGCAGCACCTTGCCGTGGATTTTGTCGGCCCAGCCCGCGTAATAGCGAAACACCGCGACCACCCCGGCAATGTCGCCGTACAATGCCTCCTTGATCGGCTTGCCGTTGTCCAGCGTTTCGAGCGCGGCCAGTTCCTGCGCGTGTTTCTCCACCAGGTCGGCCAGCTTGTAGAGCAGCCGCCCGCGCTCCGCCGGCGCCATCCGCGCCCAGGGCTTGTTCTCCAGCGCCCGCCGCGCCGCCTTCACCGCCAGATCGACGTCGGCCGCGTCGGCCTCGGCCACCCGGCAGATGATGTCCCCGGTGGCCGGGTTGATCGTTTCAAACGTCTTGCCCGATGCCGCATCGACCCACTTGCCGTCGATCAGCATTTTTCGATCGGTTACCTTCGGCGGCGCAATGCGTTCCATGGTGGCGGTGGCGGACATGTTTCGTTTCCTCCTCGTTTCTTGCGTGCATTCAACTACCCTGACCGGCAAGCCCCTGGCATTGAGAGGCCGCGACGCGCAGTCCCTGCAAGACACCTGTCATGCGGGCCGCAGGTACATTCCTGAACTTCAGGACGATAGCGTTCCTTCTCCCAACCGGCAAACGAATACCTCAGCCGACCTGCCCCCGCTGCACCGGCTTGTGCCCGCGCCGCTGCAATGAATCTGCCGGTCGCTTATCTTGAGGCTGGGACAAAGGCTCTGTTGCGTCCAGAGTGCTCTTACCACAGCGGGGGGGAAGTCGCTCCATGTTGAGGGAACGGCGGCCTCTTGGTACCCTCTTGGCTGCGTTTTGTTTTATCGGCTTCGGCTGTTACGTACGCGGGAGACGGCGAGAGGCTTCGTCGCTAGGATAGAATCTCTGGCAACTTCGGAGCCTGCGATTCTCATGGGTTCATGGCAGCATCTAAGCAAAGCCCCGATCATTGAAGGGCTAATCGACTTTACTGTTGAACGATCTACCGGTGTTTCGGTCGACATGCTGAAACGTGCGGGGGACGAGTTGGCAGCCGACTTCCCTTCGCGCGAGGAACTTCGGAGCCAACAGGGTCGAATTCAGTTTTCGCCGGAAAGCGGGATGACGCTTTCAGGTTCGCCGCCGGTGCCGATGGGTGTGATTCTGCGTTCCGCCGACCAACGATGGGTGGTCCAGTTACGCCTGGACGGGTGTACTGTCTCTCGCCTGCATCCCTATACGACGTGGAACGACCTTCAGGCTCGGGCAATGGCGCTCTGGCACTCGTACGCCAATGTGGCACAACCGCAGAAGATCGTACGGGTCGCCACTCGGTTCATTAATCGAATTCCGCTGCCGTCGGGAGAGCCTTTCGACAAAACGTTTTCGACGACGTTTTCAATCGCGGCATCACTGCCCCAACAGGTGGCCGGTTTCCTCTTACGTGTCGCCATCCCGTTTGAGCAATCGGAGTGCCTCGCGCTCGTGACTCAGGCATTGCGCGAGAATACTCAAGAGTGCACGTTTGATATTGACGTCATGTCTGCAACTCCCGAGGGGATTACCGAAAGCGAAGCATGGTCAAGGCTTGAACAACTGCGCGAGGTAAAGAACAAGTTATTTTTTGAAAGTCTTTCGCCTCAGGCCTTGGAGCAATTCAAATGAGTCCAAGCCCGACTTCCCGGACTGTCCCCTCGCGGGTGCGGGTTCCCGCTGTATTCGTCGGCACTCTGCTCGCTACATCACCATGCGGGGCCAGCCTCCAATCTTTGGAATTGGACAAGTACCTGGGTGATGCACGTGAGTCCCTCGATTCACCCGCATCCAGCGTTCGGGAATCTCTCCAAAAGCGCTTCGATCGACTCCTTCGCCGATGGCGCGAGGAGACGCAGTTCGTTTCCTCTACGACGGAAATCGCCGTTCATCCGGCCTACCAGGCAATCATCGGCATGGGGCCCGCTGCACTCCCCATGATCCTGGAGGATCTTCGGACGAATGGCGGTCACTGGTTTTGGGCGCTGAAAGCCGTTTCCGACGAAGATCCGGTTCCCGCGGCAGACCGCGGTGTCGTCAGCAAGATGACAACGGCCTGGCTCCGCTGGGGCGAACAAAAGGGGATCACGACCGCATGACGGCTGGCGACTGGCTTGACAAGTTGCGGCTGAGCTTCCCGTTACTCAACGAAGCAAACTGCCGACCCACGAGTCTTGCCGATAACGATTACAATTGCATCGCATGGGCAGCCGAGGATACCGAACGCTGGTGGTGGCCGGACTCACAGGGGCAGACCTACTGGCCCGCGACCATTCCGAGGAACGAGTCGATGGAGTCATTTCGGCGGGCCTTCGCCCTGCTCGGCTATGTAGACCCGACCGATGATACCGTTGAATCGGGAAGACAGAAGATCGCGATCTTTGCCACAGCCGGCACAACGCCCACACACGCAGCACGCCAGCTTCCCGATGGGTGGTGGACGAGCAAGCTTGGCCGGCAAATTGACATCGCACACGAACTTAGAGCCATTGAGGGGCCGGTCTACGGGAGCATGGCGGTCGTGCTTGCGCGAGCCGTCGGATCCACTTGAGTACACCTGCATGACTTGGAATCGGCCCGGAGAACCGCTATCGTTACAGGTGTCTGAAAAATGTAAATCACACTCGATCGCCCAAGGCCCAGCTTTGCTCAACGATGGCTCTCCTTGCCGTGGCCACCGAACGGATGATGCCGAACTTCTAATCAATGGAGATCCCCCATGCCTTACGTCGATGGTTTCGTCCTTCCCGTCCCGGTGAAGAATCTGCCCGCCTACCGCCGCATCGCGCGGAAGGCGAGCAAGATCTGGCGCGAGTATGGCGCCCTGGAGTATCGCGAGTGCGCCGGCGACGACCTCAACGTCCAGTGCGGCGTGCCCTTTCCCAAGGCGCTCAAGACCAAGCCGGGCGAGACCGTGGTCTTCTCCTGGATCGTCTACAAGTCCAAGGCGCACCGCGATCGCGTCAACGCCAAAATCATGAACGACCCGCGCATCGCCGCCATGGTCGACCCTAAGAACGTCCCCTTCGACTGCAAGCGGATGCTCTACGGCGGCTTCAAAATCCTAGTCCAGAGCTAGGCCTGTGGCCGGGTACCGTGGCTACGTCGTCGCCGCGTGCCGCTGCGCTGCGCGGCGCCGCAGTTCCGCGTCGATGAACGGCTGAATCTCACCGTCCAGCACGCCGTCCGTGTTCGACGTCACCTCGCCGGTGCGCGCGTCCTTCACCCGCTGCTCGGGATAAAGGAAGTAGCTGCGGATGGCGTTGCCCCAGCCGATCTGCCCCTTCTCGCTGTATATTTTCGCAAGTTCGCTGTCGCGCTTGGCCTGCTCCATCTGGTAGAGCCTCGCTGCGAGCATTTTTCTCGCTTGCGCCCGGTTCTTGTGTTGCGAGCGCTCACTCTGACACTGTGCCACCAGCCCGGTGGGCAGATGCGTGAGGCGCACCGCCGACGAAGTCTTGTTGACGTGCTGCCCGCCCTTGCCCCCGGCACGGTAGGTGTCCTCGCGGACCTCCTTGTCCCAGTCGATCTCGATGTCGAAGTCGTCCAGTTCCGGCTGCACGTCCACCGCGGCGAAGCTGGTCTCACGCTTCCCCTGCCCGCTGAACGGCGAAATGCGCACCAGCCGGTGTACGCCAATCTCGCACGAAAGATAGCCGTAGGCATGGGGCGCCTTGACCAGCAGGCTGCACGACTGAATGCCCGCGTTTTCCCCCTCGCGCATAGACAGCTCTTCCACCTCAAACTCATTGCGCTCGAAGTAGCGCAGGTAGAGCCGCAGCAGCATTTCCGCCCAGTCGCACGCGTCGTCGCCCCCCGTGCCCGCCTGAATGCTGAAATAGCAATTCCGCGTGTCGTTCGGCCCGGAAAGCAGCGTGAGCAGCTCGACGTGGTCCACGTCCTTTTCCAGCGCCGCCAATTCGCGGTCAAGCTCCGCGCGCACCTCCGCGTCGTGCCCTTCGTCCAGCAGGTCGAGCATGGCCCCCAGGTTCTCGGCCGCGGCCGAAAGGCGGCGCACCGGGTCGATCACCGCCTTGAGCGATTTGAGCCGCCCCACCGTCTGCCGGGCGGCCTCCGGATTGTCCCAGAAATCGTGTTGGGCCATCGCGCGCTCCACGACGGCGAGGCCTTCGAGTTTGGCGGGCAGGTCAAAGAGAGTCCCGGATCGCGTTGATCCGGGCCGAAAGATCGTCCCAAGTGGACCGGGGATTCTCGTAAGTCATGAAACTCCTGCCTTAATCTCGGATTGTGGATTGCGGATTGCGGAATGCAAATTGCGAATTACCAATCGTCGATTTCCGATGGCGCACTCGCCTCACGCCTCTCGCCTTCCCCCTTGCTTCGTCGACCGTTCCGTCAGTCGCCATTCGTCATTCTTCGTTAGCCATTCGCTCTGCTATTCAACCCGCCTCACCGCCTCCATGATAACGTCTGCCACCGGTAAGGACACCTCCCCCGGAATGATCGGACTGTCTGTGGTTTCCATCGCCACGATCGCGTCCACCACGGCGCGCCCCTCCACCACCAGCCCGAACACCGTGAAACCTTGCCCGTCCAGGAAGCTGTTGTCCGCCAGGTTGATGAAAAGTTGCGTGGTGCCCGAATTGCGATCGCTGCCGCTCAGCGCCAGCGACACCGAATACACCGTTCCGTTGCTCAAGCCGTTTGGCGACTCGGAGACAACCGGGTCGTGCGTCGGCTCCTTCAACACAAGCTCGCCGTTCACCCGCTGGTAGCCGCCCCCCTGGAGCACGAACGGCGCCATGCACTCCCGGGTTACGCTGTCCGGCGTGCAGGCATTGCGATGAAACAGCAGCCCGTCGAAGAACTGCTCGTCCACGTAGCGCAAAAAGTTTACCGTGTGTCCCGGTGCCGCATCCCCATCCAGCTCAATGACAAAGGCGCCGAAGTTGGTGGTCACCCGTACCCGCGGGCGCAGATCGGCCACGGCCACCAGCGCTACCTCGCGCACGACCTCCGCCGCGTCCTGCCCCTCCACTGGAACAAACAACGTCAGCCGAATTTCCAGCGTGTCGCCTTCCGTCACCGTGATTTGCGGCGTGGCCGAGGTGGCGTCGTCGAACTCCGCCGATCCGGTGAGCGTTTCCCACAGAAGTGTCACCCCTTCGGCCGGTGTTTCCACGGTTGCCGTCAACCCCACCGGCTCCCCGCGCACCGCCAGCGGCGGCATCGAAACACTGACCGCCGAGTCAACGGAGATTTCCACCGTGTCGCTTTCTTCGAACCCGGCGCTGTCCCGCGCCGTGACGCGAAACGTGTACATTCCCCCCGTCGTCAGCGGCGCCGTGGTCAGCGCCGCCTCGGTTTCGCCCGACAGGTCCAGCGCCACCGGCCCGTTCGCCAGTTCCCAGGCGAACGTGAACGGCGCATTCACCCCCTCCACCGTCGCCGTCATTGTCGCCGCGGTGCCTTCAAACAGCGCGCGCATGTCCGTTTGCAGGTCGACCGTCAACGCTGCCCCCGCCTCCACGGCGGCGAACGCCGTCTCCCGCCGGCCCGCGCCGTCGGTGACCGACACGCGAAACACGTACCGCCCCGATACCGTCAGCACCGGCGTCATAATGGACGCCGCCGTTGCGTCCGCCAGCGCCACATCCGCCGGACCGCCGTTCTGATCCCAGCGAAACAGGTACGGCGGCGCCCCTCCGCTCACCTCCGCACGCAGCGTCACCGCGGCGCCGACCACAATCGTCGGCGTGTCCGCACTTGCCATCACCATCAAGGGGGTACCGTTGCCCGGCACCATCCCGGCGTCGCCCGGAACACACGCACCCGAGGCGGCGAGACACACGAACGCACAAGCCTCACCGAAGGCACGGCACAAAGCGCCCCCGCGCTGCCCGAAACGCTCTGGCTTCGCAGGGCGCAGTCCGACTCCCGAGAATCCGATCGCGCCACCGATGAATAACACGATTCTCAATCCAAGCCCCCCGGCACCACGCATGCCATGATACTTTCCTTTGGACTATCGCGAGCCCCATCCTGTCATCGGCCGCTCCCTTTGTCCCGCAGTAGCCCGCGGCCCGCGAATCCATAGAATAAGCGCCGCGGGGCCGGCGGTCGGCCGCGCATGAGTGTACCTCCCGGCAACTGTCCGACCGAATGACCCCGCACGAAGTTTATCAGTCTCCCCTGGTGGATCGCTACGCTTCACCGGACATGGCCCGCCTGTTCGGCCCGCGGCAGCGCATCCTGACATGGCGGCGAATCTGGCTCGCACTGGCCGAGTCCCAGCGACGACTCGGCCTGCCTGTATCGGCGGCGCAGATCGCCGAACTCAAACGCACGCTCGAAACCATCGACTTCGCCGCCGCCGCGCGACACGAGAAGCGCCTGCGGCACGACGTCATGGCCCACCTGCACGCCTGGGGAGACATCGCACAAAAAGCCCGCGGCATCCTGCACCTCGGCGCCACCAGCGCCGACATCGTGGACAATGCCGACCTCATCCTCATGCGCGACGCGCTCGGCCTGATCGCCGGTGAACTGGCCGCCGTCATCGACGCACTCGCAGCTTTTGCCCACCGCCACCGCAAGCTGCCGGCCCTGGGCTTCACCCACTACCAGCCCGCGCAGGTCACCACCGTGGGCAAACGCGCCGCGTTGTGGTGCTACGACTTCGTCCGCGATCTGGCCGAAGTGGAGCGACGCATCGCCTCCTTGCGCTTCCGCGGCATCAAGGGTGCTACCGGTACCCAGGCGAGCTTCCTGGAGCTGTGCGGCGGCGACGACCGCAAGGTGATGCGGCTGGAAGCCGACGTGGCCAAACGATTCGGTTTCGACGCCGTCGAACCCGTCACCGGTCAGACCTATTCCCGCAAGGTGGATGCCGAAGTCGTCTGCACACTGGCGGGCATCGCCGCCGGCGTCCACAAATTCGCCAACGACGTCCGCCTGCTCGCCAACCTCAAGGAAATCGAAGAGCCCTTCGAAGAAGAACAGGTCGGCTCCAGCGCCATGGCCTACAAGCGCAACCCCATGCGCTGCGAGCGTGCCACCGGCCTGGCACGATTCGTTATTTCGCTGGTCACTTCGCCGTTGCAGACCGCCGCCGAGCAATGGCTCGAACGAACCCTCGACGACTCGGCCAACAAGCGCCTCAGCGTCCCCGAGGCGTTCCTCGCCACCGACGCCATGCTCCGCATCGTCCTCAACGTCGCCCGCGGGCTGGTCGTCTACCCCGAAACCATCGCCGCCCGCCTGCGTGCGGAATTGCCCTTCATGGCCACCGAGAACATCCTCATGGCCGCGGCGGCGCGCGGCGGCGACCGCCAGGACCTCCACGAGCGCATTCGCCGCCATTCCCACGCCGCGGCCGCGCGGGTCAAACGGGATGGAAAGGAAAACGATCTGCTCGACCGCCTCCGCGCCGACGCCGCTTTCCAAGGGATCGACCTCGACGACGTCCTGAACCCCGCGCGCTACCTCGGCCGCGCCCCGCAGCAGGTGGAAGAGTTCCTCAAGGAATTCGTGACCCCCATCCGCAGACGCTATCGTGCCGCTCTCAAACAGTCCGCCGAGTTGAACGTGTGAGTTTGTGCCTCAACGGAAGGAGAATGAAACGACCATGGACCGCCGCACCCTCGCCCAACGCATCTGCGAAGCCGCCTATCTCGAAGGCGATTTCACCCTCCGCTCCGGCCGCAAGAGCAAGTACTACCTCGACAAGTACCTCTTCGAAACCCAGCCCGACATCCTCCGCGCCCTCGGCGAACACTTCGCCGCCAAAGTCGATGCGAAAACCACCCTCATCGCCGGCGCCGAACTCGGCGGCGTCGCCCTGGCTGCGGCCGCTTCGCTCGCCTCCGGCAAGCCCTTTGTCATCATTCGCAATGCGAAAAAAGACTACGGCACGGCCAAGCCCTTCGAAGGCAAGCTTACCGACGCCGACCACGTGCTGCTCGTCGAAGACATCGCCACCACCGGCGGCCAGGTG
>CAZMVD010000016.1:41385-54697 GCA_964569425.1 uncultured Phycisphaeraceae bacterium | reverse complement strand
AGTGGCACGGGGACATCGTGCCGGACGGTGCACTGGCGCCGACGGCCCGGGTTGTGCTTCTGGAGAGCCCGAACCGCGCCGTTGCGTTCCGCGACAGCGTGAACATCTTCACGCTTTCCAACCTGACCCAGGCAGAAGTGGACGCCGCCGACGCCCAGGCGGCCGCGGAGGTCACCGCGACGCCGGGCCCCGTCCGCGTCGGGTTGGTACGGCCGATTGATCCCACCAACCTTGCCGCGGCGGGAATCGAAACGGCGGTAGAAACCGAGCTGGCCGACGGACGTCTGATGTGGACCTTGGCGGTTTCATCACCCGGGGCGCACGCGCTGCGCGTCCACTTCACCGGGTTCGACGTGGGGCGCGGCCAGGCGATCGTCTACGCGCCGTGGGACGGCGAAACGGTGGTGCGCGGGCCGTACACGGAGTTTGGATACAACGGCGACGGCGATTTCTGGTCGGCGAGCGTGCCGGGAGACATCGCGTTCATCGAAATCGTGGCCGGACCGGATGATGACGTTCAATTCGAAGTACCGGAAGTGCTGCACTTTGACCGGGTGTTCGACGCGGAGGATGGGTTGGACGGCATCGCCGAAGCGCAGGGCGGTCCGCTGGGCTGCCACAACGACGTCATGTGCCACAGCGTGAACACCTTTGCGCGGCAGGCGACGGGCCGGATGAACTACATCAAGAACGGCGTAAGCAGGGTTTGCACCGGAACGTTGCTCAATGACCAGGACAACGAAACGGTGGTTCCCTATTTTCTGACGGCGTACCACTGCACGGACACGCAATCGGTGGTAAACACACTGGAAGTGACTTGGTTCTGGCAGCGGGCGTCGTGCGGCGGGACGCTGCCGACGTTCGCCAACCTCCCGAGCAACACCGGCGGCACCCTGTGGCGCACCAACCCGACGAGCGGCGGCAACGACATGGCGTTTATCCAGCTCAACGGCGGCTTGCCGGGCGGCATCGGGCTGGCGGGTTGGACCACGGGGCACCCGGACCCCGCCTACGGCATTCACCACCCGGCAGGAAGCTGGAAGCGCTACTCGAACTTCGAAACGGTCGGCTTCTGCCCCGGCTGCGAGTTCTGCGGAGACAGCTCGGACTACGACTACTACGACATTCTGGACGGCGCCATCGAGGGCGGCTCCAGCGGCTCGGGAATCTTCAATTCGTCCGGGCAACTGGCCGGCCAGTTGCTCGGGCACTGCTGCGTCATCGTCGCCTGTGCCGGCGAGGACATCGCGTGCAGCAACCTCGATGAGTTCGTCTTCCAATACGGCGAATTCGAAACCACCCACCCGCTCATCAGCCGCTGGCTGCAAATCGGCGGCACCATGCACGTGAACTCCTCGGCGAGCGTGTTGGGCAATGGAACGCCGGGCGCGCCGTACAAGTTCGTCAGCCAGGCGCACAGTGCCGCGTGGAACGGCCTGCGCATCAAAATCCAGGCGGGCAATTACCTGGAAAACCCGACGCTAAACAAACAGCTGACCCTCATCGCCAACGGCGGGACAGTGCGGATCGGAACGTAATGGGCAGCGCCGCCGCGGCCAAGTGCCCGGGACGGCTTGCAGAATGAAAGGTGGCAACAATGTGGAACATGAAACAAGAGCGGCTGGCGCTGACGACGAGTGTCGCAGTCTTGACACTGTCCGCCGCCACCGCGAACTCTTTTGAAATCTCCTGGTACACGGTGGACGGCGGCGGCGCGCTGCAGAGCACGGGCGGGACGTACGCCCTTTCGGGCTCCATCGGCCAGCCGGACGCCGGACGGGTGACCGGCGGCAGCTACGCCCTGACCGGCGGCTTCTGGGCGGTGGGCGGCGCGGGAGCGGTGCAGGCGTGCACCACCATGGTCAGCGCTGATCCGCCCAACTGCGAGATCGACGCGCGCCAGCCGCACGACGTGCGCTCGGTGGATCCCGCGCAGGGCATCGACCGCATAGTGGTGAGCTTTGCCGGACCCTGCGCCACGGCGGCCCTCACCGCCGCGGACTTCTCGCTCGACGTCACGCCCGGACCCATCGGCGCCCTGGCCATCAACGTGGTGCAGGCGCAGGGCAACGACGTGGTAATCGGCTTCAACCAGGTGCTGTCGCCCGGTCATTGGACGTGCGTGACCTTTGTTCCCGGCGGCCAGAGGACCTGCGTGGGTTATCTGCCCGGCGACGTAAACGCCAGCCGCGCCAGCACAGCGGCGGACATCACGGCGTTGATCAACTCGTTGAACAACGTGCCGGGGTTTGTCCGCCCGCTGTTCGCCACCGATGCGAATCGCAGCGGGGGGGCGAACGCGTCGGATATTCTTCGGGTAATCGACCTGCTCAACGGCGCGGGGGTGTACAGCCAGTGGCTGAACGCCACGCTGCCTGCCTGTCCGACGGCACCGTAGGTTGCTGCCGTTGGTGATCGATCAGTGTATCCAGCTCCCGGCCTGCGCGCCGGGTGGCGGTTAGTAGAAAGAGGTTGCACCATCCATGGGCTGTACCAGTCGATTGGGCGTTGCCGTCATGTGGCTCCTGGCGAGCCCCGGTTTGGTGGCGGTGGCGACGCCGCAGCCGCAAGTTCTTCCCCACCATGCCGAAGCGTACGCGCTGGACAGCGGCACGCACGACGCCGGCGCGGAAGAGGTCGTGGCGGCCTACCGTGAAACGATCGAGGTGCCCGGGGCGTTGTGGTTGCGGGTGCACTTCGGCGCCTCTGAGCTGGGTGCCGGCAGCTACGTGACCGTCCAATCCCTGGCGGACGACGGATGGCAGCGGCTCGACGCGGAGATGCTCCCGGAGTGGAACTTCGCCAGTGCGTTTTTCAATGGCGATGCCGTGGAGGTGACACTCTACGTCGCCCCCGGAGACACCGGCGTCTATGTAACCATCGACGAACTCACCGTCGGAGACCCCGACGCAGGAGGGGAAATCGTCGAAGCGCCGACCGGGGGCGACGGCATCGCCTCACTCTGCGGCGGCGACAACCGCACCGCGTCGGGCGATGCGGCGGTCGGCCGGCTCTTCCTGCTCGGCGGGTGCACCGCCTGGCTGATTTCCAACGGCGGCGTGCTGACCGCGGGGCACTGCGTGGACCGCGAACCGGACGGAAACGGCCCGCTGCTGCCCGACGGCATGTTGGAAAACGGCTTCGTCAACGGCGTCGTCGGCTTCAACGTCCCCGCGTCTTCCGCCAACGGAGTGCCGGTAGCGCCGAATCCGGATAATCAGTATCCGGTTTCCACGGCCTACGTGGCGTGGCAGTTTCCCGGCTCCAACGCCAACACCACCTCCGTCGGCGTCGACTGGTGCATCTTCACCCTGGGACGCAACAGCAACACCGGGCTGCGGGCGCACATCGCGCAAAACGCATTCTACCGCCTCAGCACTTCCGTCCCCGACAACGGCCAGACCGTCCGCGTCACCGGCTACGGTGTGGACAACACGCCCGCGGGCACCGGCGGCGTCGGCGCGGCCTGCTGCGATTCCGACGGCGACGGCAACTGCGAAAACAACTGCAATGCCAACAACCTGACACTCCAGACCGCCACCGGCTCCTTCTCCGGCTACTCCGAAAGCGGCGTCCGCCGGCGGATGGACTACGCCGTGGATACCATGCCCGCCAACTCGGGCAGCCCCGTCATCTTCGGCTCACGCGCCGTCGGCATCCACACCAACGGCGGCTGCACCGCCGGCGGCGGCGCCAACGCCGGCACCTCCTTCCGCCAGACGACTTTGCAACAGTTCGTGAACGACTTTCCCGGCGTAAACACCATTTACGCCGACGCCGTGTCCACCTGCTTTCCGTTGTGCCTGGGCACCGTCTTCACCCCCCATGCCAACATCGCCCAGGCCGCGGCCCAGGTGCCCGACGGCGGCGTGGTAAGCATCGTGCGCGGCTCTTACCCCGCCGCGGCCGGAAACGCCGTAACCCTTGGCGCCAACGGAAAGGCCATGCGCCTCGAGGCCCCGGTAGGAACGGTAACGATCGGGAACTGATGAAGTGAACAGTCGCCGTCGCGGCGCGGTTATACCTCTTCAATCTCCTTGGTCTTGGCGGCGACGACGGCGTCGATTTCGTCCTCGTACTTCTTGGTCAGTTTCTGAATGCGGTCCTTGACGTCCTTGGCGGCGTCCTCGCTGAGGGCCTTCTCCTTCTCCGCGGTGTCGGCCGCCTTGTTGGCGTCGCGCCGCACGTTGCGAACCGCGATCTTCTGTGCCTCCGCCATCTTCTTTACCTGCTGCACCAACTGCTGGCGACGCTCGCCGGAGAGCGGCGGAATGGGCAGGCGGATCGCCTTGCCGTCGCTCATCGGGGTAATCCCCAGGCTGGAGGTTTGCAGGCCCTTCTCAATATCCTTGAGCGTTCCGGGGTCGAAAGGCTTGACCAGCAGCGTGGACGGCTCGGGCACGCTGATGGTCGCCAGTTCCCGCAGCTCCATGCTGCTGCCGTAGGAAGAAACTTCAATCTTGAGGTGCTCGACAAGACCCGCGTGCGCACGGCCGGTGCGAACCCCGCGGACTTCCTGCTTCAGGTACTCCACGGCCTTGCTCATCTTGGCAACGCTGTCTTTCTCAATGGCGGCGGCTGGCATGGGCTCTGTCCTCCGGGTTCAATTCTGTCATCCGGGTGGGATTCTAATTGGGCCAAGGCGGCGGGTGAAGAGCGCGAGGATTGCGCCGGAAACGTTGTGAGCCGGGCGGACTTTCCGGAGAATGGCCGGATACGATCGTGGGTGGGGCGCCGGCCGGGTGGCCTGGCGCGGCGCGTGCAGGAAGCAAACCCGGGAAACCATCGATGCCGTCCATACCGCACAGTGGAGAGGAGTTCGCCGGTCGCCGCGTGGTGGTGCTGGGGCTGGGCCGCTTCGGCGGCGGAGTGGGGGTCACGCGCTGGCTGGCCGAGGCGGGTGCCAAAGTAACGGTGATCGACCAGGCCGAAGCGGATTCGCTGGTCGATTCGCTGCGTGCGATTGCCGACCTGGCGGTCGACCTGCGACTCGGCCGGGAATCGATGGACGATCTGGCAGGAGCCGACCTGGTCGTGGTCAACCCGGCAGTGCTCAAGGATCGGTCGACGCTGTTTGCCGAAATCGAACGGCGCAAAATTGCCTGGACCACCGAGTTGAACCTGTTTTGCGCGCGGTGCCAGGGATTTGTCATCGGCGTAACCGGCAGTTTCGGCAAGAGCACCACCTGTGCCATGCTCGCGACCATACTGGAGTCGGGTGCGGCGGCGGGAGCATTACGCTTCCGCGGCGTGCATCTGGGGGGCAACATCGGGCGCTCGCTGCTCGGGGACCTGCCCCGCATCGCTCCCGAAGACGCGGTCGTGCTCGAACTGTCCAACGCCCAACTCGAGGACGTGCCGCGAATCGGCTGGACGCCGCATGTGGCCGTACTGACCAATCTCACGCCGCACCATCTGGATCGTCACGGAACGTACGCGGCGTACCTGGCGGCGAAGTTGAACATCGTGGCGATGGCGCCGAGCGGCCAGCCCGTGATCACCGGCGCGCTGGACGCACCGGCCGAGGCCACGTTGGCAAATCGTCTGCGGGGCGCAGACGCACGGCGCATCGCGGTGACGCCGCTGGAATCGACGGTGGCGCTGCCGGTGCCAGGCGCGCACAATCGGCGGAACGCCGCGTGTGCGTTGACCACGGCGCGGCACCTCGGGCTGGAGGAGCCGTGCGCCCTGGAGGCGTTGGCGCGGTTTCGCGGTCTGCCGCACCGGCTGGAGCTGGTGGGAAGCCTCGGCGGTGTGGATTACGTGAACGATTCGAAGTCGACGGCGCCCTCGGCCGCGGTGCAGGCGATCGAGGCGCTCGAAAAGCCCATCGTGCTGATCGCCGGCGGACAGCGGCGAGAGGTGAGCCTGGATGCATGGACCGCAATAGTGTCGAGTCGTTGTCACTTCGTGGTGCTGACGGGGGAGAACGCGGAGGATTGGGCGGCGGCGCTGCGCACGCAGGGTCTTGGGGAGGTACGTATCGCGGCGGACCTGGCGGACGCGGTGTCGGCGGCACGGGCGGCGGCGCGCGCGGGAGACGTGGTGCTCTTTTCGCCGGGTGCCCCGAGTTTTGACCGCTATGCCAACTTTGAACAGCGGGGGACGCACTTCGCCTCGTTGGTCAAGTCGCTGGCCTGACACGCCGACCACACCATGGGCCGCCACGGAAATCCGTCTTTTATCGGACGCCAATTCAACAACGCGCAGATTTTCGAAGCGCGGCTACGTAGAATAGAGCGGCGCGGCCACAATGCGCGCGGTGCGATTCGACGTAAGGGGAAAGGAAGCGCTGGCATGTCAAGGCGACTGGTGGGCACATTACTGGGGATCGGCTGCGCAACGGCAGTGGTCGGTGGTTGGGCCACGAACGCCGCGGCACAGGCGCCGGAGGCGTTCGGCCAGAGCGACGTGCGCCCCGCACGGGTCAAGGCGTCACCACTGGCGGCGGTGGAGCCGGCGCTGGCGGACCTGATCGGCGCTGCGTTGGAGTTGCGGCTGGAGGCGCTGGATCATGCGGCCCTGCGCGCGGAGGACGAGGCCAATGCCGGAACCGAAAAGCGGCTGCGCGTGGGGGTCGTGCGCGACTTCGCCGGCGACGAGGCGGCCGGACAATGGCAGGCGGTGCCCGGCGTAGGCACGATGTGGACGCTGGGCATCCGCAGCGAAGGAGCGGTGGGGCTGCGCGTTCATTTCACGGACGTAAACCTGCCGGACGGAGGACGGCTGGAGGTGTGGAGCGCAGGTGAAGCGCTCATGGTGGACGGCCCGTTTACAGGGCGCGGTCCGCTGGAGAACGGGGAGTTCTGGACGACCATACTGCCGGGCGAGGCGGTGGTGGCGGCCTACGTGGCGCCGGCGGGCGAAGGGGGCGTGGGAGTCCCGTCGTTTGCGTTGGCCGGGGTGCTCCACTTGTACCGGGATTTCCTGGCGGAAGAGGCGCCGTCGCCGCTGGCAGGGACGTGCCACAACGATGTCTCCTGTTACCCGGAATGGCACCCGCTGCGCAATGCGGTAGCGCGAATACAGTTGATCGACGGCGGTCAGGGCGTTGTGTGTACCGGGCAGCTTCTGAACAGTCTGAACGGTGACCTGACGCCCTACCTCCTGACGGCCAACCACTGCATCGGATCGCAGGCGGCGGCGAACACGTTCGTCGCGTACTGGCTGTATCAGTCAAGCAGTTGCAACGGGGCGATTCCGCAGCTCATCAGCGTGCCGCAGTCACCGTTTGCGGAATTGCTGGCGTTTGACTTCTTTGCGGATTCCTCGCTGTTGATGGTTCGGGGCACGCTGCCGGCCAACGTGTTCTGGAGCGGCTGGACGGCCGGTGCTATTCCGGCGGGGGCGCCGTCGGCGTGCATTCACCACCCAAAGGGGGAATTCAAGCGGATCAGCTTCGGCAACCGGGATGCCTCCGTAGGCGATTTCTGGCGCGTCGTCTGGACGGACGGGCCGACCGAACCCGGATCGAGCGGCGCAGGCATCTGGCGGAGCGACACCCAGCAGCTTTACGGGCAGCTCTCCGGCGGGCCGAGCAGTTGCCAGTCGGTTACCTATGACGATTTCGGCAAGTTCTCCACCGGCTTCGCGACGTTTGGCTCCCTGCTGTCCGGCGGAAGTGACGACGCGCTGGAGCCGAACAACTCCTGCGCCGCGGCGGCGCTGATCGGGACCGGGAGACTGGCGAACCGCATCGTCAAGTGGGCCGACTCGGACTGGTACGCCATCGACGTGCCTCCCTGTGCCGATCTCCACGTGGCGGCTGCGTTCACTCATAGTTTCGGCGACATCGACATCGCAGTGTACGAGGATTGCGGAGCGGCGCCGGTGGCCGTGTCCGACGGAGTGCGCAGCGGGGAGAGCCTGGCGATCGCGGGCACCCCCACCGGCGGGCGGTACTACGTTCACGTGTACCTGTACGACAACACGCGGAACACCTACACGCTGGACCTGCACTTCGGGGGCGTGGGCGGGGAAAGTGCTGGGTCGTTCTATCCCGCGTCGTCGGGCCTGCCGGTAGCAATTCCGGACAACTCGATTACGGGCGTTACGCGCAGCATGGCCATCGCGGAACTGGGGACGATCCTCGACGTGGACGTCGTGTTGCGGATCGACCACACCTGGAATGGGGATATCCTGGCGGAACTTTCGCATGGCGGGGTGACCGTGCGAGTGATCGATCGGCCGGGTAACCCGGCGAGTTCGTTTGGTTTCGACAATAACGGGTTCGACGTGGTGCTGGACGACGCCGCTGCGGTCTCGATCGAAACGTTCAACAGCGGCGGGCCGCGCGTCACGGGAACATTTGCGCCGTTTTCCGGGGCGCTCGCCGCTTTGAACGGGCAGGACATGATCGGCACCTGGATGTTAAAGGTGGCCGACCATGCGCAGGGCGATACCGGTTCGCTCGTAAGCTGGGGATTGCGAATTCGCACGGCGGGCATGACTTGTGCGCGGTCCGACGGAGCGTCCGACGTGTGCCGATTGACGGATGCACGAAAGGACCTGGTGGACTTCGCCTATTTCCAGACCTGTTTCACCGGTTCAGGGCCGGTGCTGCTGAGCGGGTGTTGTGCGGCCCTGGACGCCGACTCGGATGGCGACGTGGACCTGGCCGACGCGGCAGCGCTGGCCATGCAATTGAACGGGCCGTAGCGGACATGGAAATGGGAATAGTGATTAGCGGATTGCGAAAGAGCGCGCTGGGGGGCGAGACATCCGATTGAAGCCCTCCGGCACTTGGGAAACACCTACCTCCGGTGGTTCGACCATCCTGCAAATCTCGATGTAGCCTTGGCGTTTCCGCGCTGATGATCTGCCTCGGCGTGGGCGCGCTACGGGCACAGAGCCGGGAGATTGCTTGGCGGTCGGGGCCGGAAACGGTTGCCCCGTCGCGCTCCGTGGCGGATGAGGCAATCGCGTCGCCGATCGCGCAGGGCGCGGGCGCACCGGAGCGCGTGGGCGGCGCGGCGGTTCGGCACGTCGTTGTACAGTTTGATGCGGTGATCGATGACCAGCAGCGCGCGGCGCTGGAGCGCAACGGCCTCCGCGTGCTGCGCTGGCTTGGGGCGAACGCCTACGCAGCGGCGCTGCGCGCTAACGTGGATTCAACAGCAGCAGCGCGCGCCGCGCCGCTGAAAGTCGTTTCGGCCTGGCGGCCGGAATGGAAACTGCACCCCGTGTTCCACAATGGCCGTGTGCCGCGCTGGGCGGAGGTGGTGCCGGACGGGCCGCCGGGCGCGGGCGAAGTGCGGCGGAACAACCATGCGCCGGTCATCGGCGCGTACGTGCTGTTTCACGACGACGAATCGGCGGCCACGGATGGCGCGGCATCGGTGCAGCGGCACGGGGCCGTCGTGAAATCGGTGCTGCGGTCGCTGCCGGGAATGGTGATTGAAATCCCGCTGTCGCGCGTCGCGGCGCTGGCGGACGAGGACGCGGTACTGTGGATCGAGCCGGCGCTGCCGCGGTTCAGCGAAGTCAACGACGCCAACCGCCACGTCACGCAGATCGAGACGTTGCAGGTGGATCCGATGTACGGGCTGGACGGCGCGGGGGTCGCGGTGCTGGTGTACGACGCCGCCGGGGTGGACGTAACCCACGCGGATTTCGGCGGACGGGCTACGCAGCACGACGCGGTGCCGCCGGACCTTCACGCCACCCACGTGGCCGGAACGGTGGGCGGCGCGGGACTGGCGAGCGGCGGGCGGTTTCGGGGGATGGCGCCGGGAGTCCGGCTGGAGTCGTTCTCCTTCCAGGTGACCTTCGACGGCACCAACATTCCATTCTACGCCGATCCCGGCGACCTGGAGTCGGACTACGATCGAGGCGCCAATCTGTTCAGCGTCGATGTGGCGAGCAATTCCATCGGCACCAACGTGTGCGCCAACGGCTTCGACTGCACGATCACCGGCGACTACGGCGTGGCCTCGGCGCTGATCGATGCGATCGCCCGCGGGTCGCTGGGGTGCAGCCTGCCGATCGTGTGGTCGGCGGGCAACGAGCGGGGGTGCGATCGCTGCCGCGTGGAGGGGGTGCACACGGCGGAGGGGTTCCGGTCGGTGGCGCCGCCGTCGGGCGCCAAGAACGCGATCGTGGTGGGCGCAGTCAATGCGAACGACGAGTCGATGACGCCGTTCAGCAGTTGGGGGCCGACGGACGACGGGCGGATCAAGCCGGACCTGGCGGCGCCGGGGTGCGAAGCGGGCGACGATTACGGCGTCACGTCGTGCGCGCCCGCGGGCGGATACGTGGCGCAGTGCGGCACGTCGATGGCGGCGCCGACGGTGGCGGGCGCCGCGGCCCTGGTCATTCAGGCGTGGCGGGAAAACATCGAGAACCGAATCGTCGACACGCAGACCGCCGAGCCTCCCCCGATCGGGGTGGAAATGGGGCCGGCAAGTGCCATCGTCAAGGCACTGCTGCTGCACGCCGCGGACGATCGCGGGCGGCCGGGGCCGGATTATGAATTCGGATTCGGCGTGTTGCGGGCGCAGGGTGCGGTGGATGCGCTGCGCGCCGGGCAGGTGGCAGACGCAACCGTGGGGCACGCACAGGCATGGTCTCGATTCGTGCGCGTATGGCCGGGAATGCCGGAGCTCAAGCTCACCCTGGTGTGGGATGACGCACCCGGCGTGCCCAATACGGCGCCGGCCCTGGTAAACGACCTGGAGCTGCTGGTGTTTGATCCAGCGGGAGCCCGGCATTTTCCCTGGACGCTGGACCCCGCGCGGCCGGGGCGGCCGGCTGGGCAGAACCGCGCGGACCACGTCAACAACGTCGAGCAGGTCGTCGTGCGCCAACCGCACCCGGGGCTGTGGCTGGTGCGCGTGCACGGCTATCGCGTGCCCGAGGGGCCGCAGGGCTTTGCGCTGCTGTCGTCGGCCGGTTGGGAGAACGACTGCGACGGAAACGGCATCGACGATGCGCTGGAGATCGCGGCCGATCCGTCGCGGGACTGTACGGGCAACGGATTGCTGGACGTTTGCGAGCCGGATTGCGACGGAGACGGCGTGACGGACAGTTGCGCCATCGCGGCGGGGACGGCCGCGGACTGCAACGGCAATGAAATCCCCGATGCCTGCGAGCCGGACTGCAACGGCAACGGCGTGGCGGACGATTGCGACGTGCTGCTGGGCGCCAGCGCGGATTGCGACGGCGATGGCGTGCCGGACGAGTGCCAGCCGGACTGCAACGGCAACGGCGTGGCCGACGTGTGCGACGTCCTGACCGGATCAAGCGCGGATTGCGACGGCGACGGCGTGCCGGACGAATGCCAATCCCAGGTGGAGGATTGCAACGCCAACGGAACCTGGGACGCGTGCGATATCGCGGAAGGTGCCTCTGCAGATGCCAACGCCAACGGCGTGCCGGATGAGTGCGAACCGACCGGGCGAACGCTGATCGTCAACGTGAACTTCTGCCCGCGGCCACATGACGGGAGCGCGCAGCATCCTTTTTGTACGATCCAAGCGGGGATCGACGCAGCGCTGCCGGGCGATGTCGTCGTGGTGGCACCGGGAACCTATCGCGGCGCCGGAAACCGCAACCTGGATTTCGGGGGCAAAGCATTCACGCTCCGCAGCGCGGCGCCGCACGACCCCGCCATCGTGTCGGCCACGGTGATTGACGCAGAATTTGCCGGTCGAGGATTTTACTTCCATCGCGGCGAAACGCGCGAGTCGGTGGTAGACGGGCTGACCATCCGGCACGGTCTGGCTTCGTTGGCAACGACACGGGGCGAGCTGCGCGGCGGCGGCGTGTACGCGGTGGGCAGCAGCCCCACGATCCGGCGCTGCCTGATCGCGGAGAACATGGTGGCGCCCGGGTTTCTAAGCATATACGGGGGTGCGGGGCTGTACCTGGCGGCGAGCGAATCGCTGATCGATCGGTGCACCATCGCAGACAACTTCACCTTTAACCAGGGCGGCGGCGTCCACGTGACCGACGGCGGCCAGGTGGTGATTCGCTCCAGCCGGATCGAGCGCAATCACGCCGGGCTGGGCGGCGGTGTCGTGTGCGCGCCCGGCAGCGCGGCGGTCATCGAGCACACCGCGCTGGTGGACAACCTGGCGGTGTCGTCCGGCGGCGGGTTGTACGTCAACGGCGCATCCGCGGTGCTGGCCGGGGTGACGGCGACCGGGAACGCGGCGGCGACGGGCGGCGGGCTGCTGCTGGTGGACGCCGCGGCGACGATGCACAGCTCGATCGTATGGGGCAACGCCGCGGCCGTCGGGCGCGAGGCGGCGCTGGCGGCCGGCGCGGCGCTGGAGGTCGCGTATAGTGCCATGACGTTGGCACCACCGGGGGTGTTCGCGGACGCCGCAAGCACGCTGGCGGCGGGGACGGGAATGATCGACGCAAACCCGCGCTTTGCCGGCGGTGCGGGGTCGTTTCACCTCGCGGCAGATTCGCCCTGCCTGGACGCGGGCGATCCCGCGTACGCGGCAGGCCCGGACGAAACCGACGTCGACGGCGAACCGCGGGTCCGCTTCTGCCGAATCGACATGGGGGCCGACGAGTCGGCATTTTTCGCGGATTGCGACGCCAACGGCTCGCCCGATGCGTGCGACGTGAGGGACGGAACAGCGCCCGACGTCAACGAAAACCTGGTGCCGGACGCCTGCGAAACATGCGCCACGGATGCAGAATGCGACGACGAAACCTTCTGCAACGGCGTGGAAGTGTGCGCCGGTGGATTCTGTGCCCATGGTGCGGCGCCGTGCGGCACCGGGCTCTGCGACGAAGCGCGGGGCGCGTGCGTGGCCTGTCTGACCGGCGCCGACTGCGACGACGGGGACCGTTGCACACACAACGCCTGCGTGGACGGGGCGTGCGTCTTCACTCCGCTACCCGATTGCGGGCCGACCGTGGCGCTCCGCGCCGCGGCGATTAACGGCCTGGCGCTTCCCGGCGGGGTTCAGGAGCACGTCGAGGCAGCCCCGGGAGACGTGGTAACCTGCGAAATCGTCATCGAAGGCTGGGGGCCGGACCTGCTGAGCGTGTACGAAGTGGCGATCGACGCGCGCGGGTACGGCACGGCCGCGCTCGGGCGGCTCACGCCGGTGGTGGCGCCGAGCCCCTCGGCGGGGGCGTTCATCGACGTGTCGCGCAGCGATTTTGCGTTCGCCCGCGTGCCGTTCGTGGTCGGAGTCAACAACACCGACGTGGATTATCGCTACGGGGCGTTGTCGGTGTTCGCGGGCGTGCCGGATCCGGGGCACCCGGTGTACGCCGGAACGCTGCGGCTCACCGTGTCGGACGACGCGGCGGGAACGTTCACCGTGGGGCCGCGCGCCGGCGGCGGCGT
>CAZMVD010000016.1:0-41375 GCA_964569425.1 uncultured Phycisphaeraceae bacterium | reverse complement strand
TGCTGGATGGGCAGGGCAATCCGCTGGGGCCCGTGCACCTGTCGCCGGTGCGGGTGGCTGTGCCCGTGGCCGGCTGTGCGGGCGGAGCCGACTGCGACGACAACGGGTTGGACGATGACTGCGCCCTGGCACTCGGCCTGGAAGCGGACTGCAACGACAACGGCGTGCCGGACCGCTGCGACGTCGCCGCGGGCCTGAGCTTCGACTGCAACGGCAACGGAGTGCCCGACGAGTGCGAAGAGGATTGCAACGCCAACGGCGTGCCCGACGACTGCGACATTCGCGACGGCACCAGCGGCGACTGCAACCACAACGGCGTGCCCGACGAGTGCGAGGACTGCAACCGCAACGAGGTGGCCGACGAGTGCGAACTGCTGAACGGCACGGCGGCGGACTGCAACGGCAACGGCGTGATCGACGTGTGCGATATCGCGGCCGGCGCGGCGCCGGACTGCAACGGCAACGGCATTCCCGACGAGTGCGACATTCGCACCTTCCGCAGCACCGATTGCGACGGCAACGGCGTGCCCGACGAATGCGACCTGGCCCTCGGGAACGCGACCGACTGCAACGGCAACGGCCTGGCGGACTTCTGCGAGGACTGCAACGGCAACGGCCTGGCCGATGAGTGCGACGTGGCGTTGGGGCTGAGCGAGGATTGCGACGAAGACGGCGTGCCCGACGAATGTCAGGACTGCAACGGCAACGGCATCGGCGATGCGTGCGAGGTGGCCGCGGGAACGGCGGCGGACTGCAACGGCAACGGCGTTCCAGACGACTGCGAAGATTGCAACGGCAACGGGCGGGCGGATGAGTGCGACATCGCCGACGGCACCAGCGAAGACCGCGACCGCGACGGCGTACCGGACGAATGCGACCTCTGTGCCGGCGTGGCGTGCGACGACGGGCTGTTCTGCAACGGGTTGGAGTTCTGCGAGCGCGGCACGTGTCGCGGCGGCCCGCCGCCGTGCGCGGGCATGTCATGCGACGTGGCGTCAGGGCGCTGTGTTCATTGCCTGGCCGATCCGGATTGCGACGACGGCAGCGCCTGCACCGCGGATCGCTGCGCAGCGGGCGTTTGCGTGTACAGCCTGGCGAGCGGCGCGTGCGATGACGGCGACCGCTGCACCGCGGACGACGTGTGCCTCGGCGGGGGCTGCGCGGGAACCCCGGTCGCGGGGTGCGGGGCGCGGATCGCGCTGCTGGCGGTGGCGGTCAACGGCGTGCCCCTGCTGACAGGGCCGGCGCGCCTGGTGGAGGTCGCGCCGGGGGACGAAGTGACGTGCGAGGTGCGGCTGTCCGGCTGGCGGCCCGACCGCCTCACGCACTATCAGGCCACGATCGACGCCGCGGGGTTCACCAGCGCGCCGCGCGGCGCACTAAGCGTGGTCACGCAGCCGCTGGCGGCTCATGGGGCATTCATTGACGAACATCGCGCAGACTTCGTGTTCGGTGGCGCTACCCACCTCTCGCGCGCAGTGCGCAACACGCCCGACTATCGGTTCTACGGCACGGCGATTTTCGAGAGTGCCACGGACGCCCTGGCGGAAAGCTACGGCGGAACGCTCGTCGTGCAGGTGTCGGCCGATGCGGCGGGGGCGTTCACCCTGGGCTGGCGCCCCGGGCCGGAGGAGAGTGTGCTGCGCGACGGGCATGGCGACGCGCTGGAGTCACCCGTGCTGGTGCCACTGGTAATCGCGGTGCCGCCGCCGGGCTGCACGGGCGGCCTGGATTGCGACGCCAACGGCATCGAGGACGGCTGCGATATCGCCCTGGGCGGGGCACTCGACTGCAACGCCAACGGCGTGCCCGATTCGTGCGACGCGGCCAAGACCGGCACCAGCGAAGACTGCACCGCCAACGGGATCCCCGACGAGTGCGAGCCGGACTGCAACGCCAACGGAATCGCGGACTCGTGCGACGTGGCCGAAGGGCGGAGCGCGGATTGCGACGGCAACGGCGTGCCCGATGAGTGTGAAGACTGCAACGGAAACGGGTCGGCGGACGGGTGCGATATCGCCATGGGTCGCAGCGCGGATTGCAACGCCAACGGCGTGCCCGATGAATGCGACGTCGCCGCGGGAACCAGCGAGGACTGCAATGGCAACGGCGTGCCCGACGAGTGCGAGCGCGACTGCAACGGCAACGGCGTGGCGGATGCGTGCGATCTGCTGGCGGGCACCAGCACCGACGCGGACGCCAACGGCGTGCCCGACGAGTGCCAGCGGACGCTGCGCGTGCCGGGCGACTTTGCCAACGTGCAGGCGGCGCTGAACGCCGCCCAGCCCGGCGATACGGTGCTCGTAGCGCCCGGAACCTACGGCGGGGCGACGAACGGAAACCTGGTATTCGGGGGCAAGGCGCTAACGCTGCGCTGCGACGGCGTACCGGGTTCGTGCATTCTCGACGGCGGCGGCACGCGCACGCTACTGCGTTTCCTAGCGGGGGAAACTTCGACCACGCGGGTGGATGGGTTCACGCTGACCGGCGGCACGGGGCTGCATTGCCGCGGTAGCGCACCGTCCATCCGGCGCTGCCGAATCGTGAACAATCCCCAACGCGGGGTGTTGCTGGAGCACGGCAGCGACGTCACGCTGGAAAGCTGCCTGATCGCGGGCAACCGCGGGCCGAACGGCGCCGGGGTGTTCGCCCATTTCAGCCGGGTGCGGCTGCAAAACTGCACCATCGCCGGCAATCAGGCGTCGTTCTTCGGCGGGGGCCTGTACGGCGACCACGGCGAGTTCGTGCTGGAATCGTCGATGGTGTGGGGCAACCTGGCGCCGGCGGGGCGCTCGGCCGATCTGCGCTTCGGCTCGCGGTTGAGCGCCGCTTACAGCATCGTGGAAGGGTCGAGCGGCGGCGTGCATCTGATCGACAGCACCGTGGTCGAGGGGGCGGGGAATGCGGACGTAAACCCGATGTTCGTCGCCGCGGCAACGGGCGACTACCGGTTGGCACCTCCTTCCCGCGCCATCGACGGCGGCGACCCGGCGTACGTGCCCGCAGCCGGCGCCGCGGACCTGGCGGGCGGGCCGCGGATGGCCTTTCACGCGGTCGACATGGGAGCGTACGAGGCGGAGGCGTTTCTGGATTGCAACGCCAACGGACGCACGGATTGGATGGACGTACACCTGGGACCGGGGACCGGAGGGAGTTTCGACTGCAACGGCAACGGCATTCCCGACGAATGCGACGGCAGTCTGGTGGAGATCGTGACGAGCGATCCGCCGCACGGGGCGATCGACGCACGGCAGCCGAGCGACCCGGGCGGCACGGTGGTTTTCGGCTGGGACGTCGTCCGGCTGACCCTGTCGGTGGAAACCGCAGCGTTGCGGACCACCGATCTTTTCCTGACGCAGGAGGGCGGAGCGGAGCGTGCGCCGCACATTCGCTTGGTCACCCAGGCGGCGCCGGGGGTTTTCGACGTACGCCTGGACAAACGGATTTCACCGGCCGCCTGGACGTCGCTGGCGCCGGTCTGCGGCGCGAGCGCGGTGCGCCTCGGCTACCTGCCGGGCGACGTAGACGGCGACGGGGTGAGCACGGCGCGCGACATTCTGAAGCTGGTGGATGCGCTGAATCTGCTCACGACCCTGCCGGCCTGGTCCACTGACGTGGATCGCTCGGGCGCGACCAACTCACAGGACCTGCTGCGGCTGATCGACCTGCTCAACGGCGCGGGGGCGTTCGAGGCGTGGAACGGGCGGCGCTTGCCGTAAGGCCGGCGGCCGCCTCCCTGGGGGGGGAGGCGGCCGCCGAGCGCGAACCGTTGGTGGGCGATGCGCGAGAGCGCCGCTTACCCGCCGAGCAGCGAGAGCACGTTCTGCGACTGCGCGTTCGCGATGGCCAGAATACTGTTGCCCGCCTGCACCAGAATCTGAGCACGGGTCAGCTCCGACGTTTCCGCCGCAAAGTCAGTGTCGCGGATCACCGCCTGCGACGCGGTGAGGTTCTCGGCAGTGATCTGCAACTGATTGATATTGGTCTGCAGCGTGTTGCGCTCGAAGGAGCCCAATCGCCCGCGCAGCACGGCCACCTGCGTGATCACTTCGTCGACCACGTCGGAGGCCTCCTTGAATCGGTCGGTGACCAGCGCCTTGCTCTGCCCGCTCTTCAGGTCGGAGAGATAGCCGACGAGGGCATTGCCGAGCTTATTGGCTTGCATGCTGTGCACGCCGATGTTTTCCTGAAGGTTGGGCGCCACCTGTGGGCCAAGCTGGAACAGGGCGCCGCCTTCGTTGATGGTGAACTGCGCCGTTCCCAGACCGGTGGAACCGTTGCCAAAGGACTCCTGGAGCACCAGCTCGAGCTTGAGCGCAGAGTCGCTGATCTTCAGCCGCAGCCCGTCGGAAACCGTGGCCACGCCGTTGATGGTCGCGCTGGCGTCACGCCCGGGCGTGCGGTTCACCGTGCCGCCGAGCCGGTCAACGGTCGCAAACTGGCCGGTGGTGCCGATTTCGGTAACGCTGACAAACGCCTTGCTGCCGTAGTCCTGGCTCTGGATGGCCACGCCGCCGACACCGCTGGTCCCGATCAGGGTGGCAATGACGCCGGTGGCGTCGGTCTGGGCGTTGATGGCGCTGACGATGTCGTTGCTGGTGGCGCTGGCGGGGAAGCTGAGCGTGACGATGCCGTCCGGTCCCGCGATATCCACGGTGACCGGGGTGGCGCCGATCGTGGATTGCAGGAAGCTCAGTTGCGCCTGCTGCGCCGACTGGGCCACGTTGACGGCCACCGGGATATAGTCGCGGCTGCCGAACTTCGCACCCTGGACGCGAACGTCGGCGAGCTGGGTGGCAGGAATGCCGCTGGTGACGTAATCCAGCTCCCCGTTGAGAAGCTTGCGCCCCGCGAATTGGGTCGTATTGGCGATGCGGGTGATGGAGTCGATCGTCAGGTCGATCTGCAACTGGTTGGCCGCGATTTCCTCGTCGGAAAAGGCGCCCTTGTTCGCGGCCTCCACGACCAGCGCCTTGATGTCCGTCAGCAGCGCCGCGACTTCGTCGAGCGCGCCTTCCGTCGTGGCGATGACGTTGATGGCGCGCGACGAGTTGTTCACCGCCTGGTTGACCGCGGAAATCTCCGAGCGCAACCGCTCGGAAATGATCAGCCCGGCGGGGTTGTCGGCCCCGCGGTTGATCTTCAATCCACTGGACAACCGTTCGAGTGCCAGGCGCAACGACTGTTGCGACGCGCCCAGATGACGCTGCGCAACCAGCGACGGGACGTTACTATTGATCCGTGACATGAGCAATCCTCCCTGATTACCCTCGGCCGCATGCCGGCGGTCCGAAGCTGGAACGAGGTTTCCTTACCCGAGCACCTTACGAATTCCGGCGGGCGTCCGTACCGTTTCCGGTCGCCCCCGCATCATCCGCCGGACCACCCGGCGGGTTGGGACCGGCCGATGAGGATCGCGGGGGCACCGCGTCCGAAACGTCGCCGGGCTTCAGTTTCGAGGCCTGCTGGTTTTCCCGCTTGATGGCCTCATAGACTTCCTTGCGATGGACCTGAATATGCCGGGGCGCAGTGATGCCCAAACGTACCTTGTCGCCCCGGATGTCGACGACCGTGATTTCCACGTCGTCGCCGATCATGATCGTTTCATCGCGCTGTCTGGATAGCACCAACATACTCGGCTCCTTCCTTGCGATGCCGATGCGTCTGCAATACCCAACACCTTGCCTCCTGCCCGGGTAGGTGCGCCGGCATGGTCCGGCCGCGCGGGCGCCCGTTGGTCATGCCAGACGAGCGGTGCCGCATCGTGACACCTGCGATTCGGCGAAGAGGCGGCGTTGCCGCCGTAAGGACCGGACGTTCGGAGGCAGGCTCCATCGGCCTGATGGATTGTAGACTCCGACGTTCGTCCTCGACCACCCGCGCGATCAGGCGGTCTTACTCAACGCTTCGTGCTGCGGTAAACGCATGAGCGGCTGCCGCGTCGAATACCGCTTGTCGCTGAGCACCCATTGGCGCCCGCAGCGCGTCTCCACATTGATCACCAGCGGTCCCTGGAAGTTGCCCGTCAACAGATCGTTGATCTTGTTGACGATGACAAACACCTGGACCTTCTGCGTGTCGCTCAGACCGATCGTGTGCAGGTCCTCCAGCTTCACCGGCACCTGGTAGTCGGCGACGAACAGCCGCGGGTCGCAGACCACGAACGCCAGGTCGCGGGTGCAGACCGATTGCAGCCAGTAAAACCCGCTGCCCCGACCGGTCTGAACCAGCGCATACTGACGCTGCTTGGGAAAGCCCAGAATGCCCTCTTCGAAGGTGATCAATCGCTCCTCGTCCACCTCAATGTGTCCAAAACGCGACGTCTCCAAAATCATCGCGACGCTCCCATGACCGGATGGCAATCGGTCCACTCGTCCGGGCATGGCGATCGACGTTCGATCGCTGTCCGCATGCACGGGACGAGCACGGCGATGCTTGTCATCGCCGCCCCGGCGTCCTCTCGCCGGGTGACGGATCGTCGTCACGGTGCCCCGGTCACGGCACACCGCGCAACGTTTTCGCTTACTCCCTTCCCAACCACCCTTGCACCGCGGGCCGTTTCACCCGCGGATTCGTTCCATCAACCACGCGCCCCGCTCCCTAGCGCAGGAAATCCAACAACGACAGATTCAACAGAATGCCGCTGGTCTGCAGATTGGCCTGAAGCTGAGTGACCGAAGACTGCATCCGCGTGATCGCCTCGGCGTAGTCGAGATCCTGCAGCTCCGAAAGAAAGATCTGCGTGGACGAAGCAGCGTCCTCCATGTGCGCGAGCTTGGTGCGCATCGCCTGTGCCCGCGCACCGATGACGCCGTGCACACGAGTCACGTCCTTGATGAACGGGTCCAATCGCTCCCCCGCCAGGGCAATTCCCTGGGTGTCGTCGCGCCGCAGGGCGGTCTCCAGGTCAAGCAGCGCGCCGAGCACGCCGGTGGGCTGCACGGGGTTGCGATCCTGCCCGATGATTTCGCCGCCCGCCGCGGATGCCGGCTGCGCCAGCCCGAGGTCCGTCGCCGCTTGTGACAGATTCAGAGAAGTCACCGCGAAGACGCCGCTGCCCCCCGTGCCATCGACCAGGCGAATGCCATTGCCGGTGTCGGCGAGCGATGCCGTGAGATTGACCGTGCTCGCGGTGGCCGCGGCGTTGATGGCGTCGATGACGTCGCCGATCGTCGCCGCTCCGTCGAGATTAACGTCGACCGTGCTGCCGTCCGCCGTCGTGATGCGCAGGTCGTCGACGCCGTCGGCCACGAAGACGCCCCGGCCGGCATTGAGGTCGACCAGGGCCGTGTCGGCGCTGAACGTGCGGATGCCCAGATCGGTGGCCGTGGTCCCGCCGTTTTCCGATATGGACAACGGCGTGCCCGATACCTGATTGAAAACGTCGATACCGGTGCCGGCGTCGTTGATGCGTGCCAGGATGTTGACACCGGCGTTCTGGAGCGCGTTGAGGATGTCCTGCATGGTCTGGGCGCTGCTCAGGTCCAGGGTCACGGTATTCGCGCCGTTGCTGAGCACCAGCCCGCTGGTCAGGTCGATGCCCGCGCCGCCCGCCAGGGCGCTGACCGGCGTCAGTCGCGTAAGGCGCGCTCCCAGATCGGCGCCGTGGATAACCTGGCTGGTGGGGGCGGGAGTGAAAATGCCCAGGTCGGCTGCGACCACGCCCGTGCCGCCGTCGGTCACCGCCACGGGCGCGCCGCCCGGGGTGATCGTCAATCCGGTGTCGGAAACAGACGCCCGAAGACTCGATCCGGCCGCAGCGGCGCCCTGCTCGATAAGTGCAGCCACGTCGCCAATGGTGTCCGCGGAGGAAATGTCCACTCGAAACGTCCCGGCGCCGCCGACCTCGTGGAACACCAGAATGCCGCGGCGAATGCCGCTGCCGGCAGCGCCGTTCAGGTCATCCAGACGAGTATCGGGCGTCAGGGCGGGAGACAGGTCGGTCGCGGAGGCAATGCGCGTGGACAGCGCCGCGAACAGTTCGTTGCCCGGTACGTTGATACGGTCGGACTGCCCCTCGGCCACGCGGGTGAAAAGGTGGCCGATATCGCCCACATAGGCGATGCCGCCGAGCGCATCCACAAAGGGCCGCGTCAGCGTGTCGCGCCCCGCGAAAAGGTATCGGCCGTTGAACTGACGATTGCCGACGGTTTGCAACTGGGTGCGAATGCCGACGATGACTTCGGCCACCGCTTCGCGCTCCGCCGCGCTGGTCAGGTTGCTGACGTTTTCGCTGGCAATGTTCTGCGCCTGAATAAGCAGACTGTTGAGTTCTGAAAGCGCATCATCAGAGGCGGCCAGGGTGTTGTCGCCATGCCGCAGGTTGACCATGAATTGACCCTGTTGCTGCAGCGCGCGAGTCAATTCGAGCGACCGCGCGGCGGCGACCGGATTCTCGCTCGGCGTAACCCAGTCCCGACCGGTGGCGATGCGCGTCTGCTCAATGAACACGTCGCGCTGGTTGCGCTGCACCGACCCGATGACCAGGTCGGCCCGCAGGTTGTGGCTGATGCGCGAAATGTTGACGGGGCTGATAGCCATAAGTTCTACCGGATCAAGGTGACCAGTTGACTGATAAGGTCGTTCACCACCGACACGTAACGCGCCGCACCCTGGAAAGCGCGTTCGTACTTCACCAGCGCGATCGCCTCCTCATCGAGGTTCACGCCGCTGATCGACTCCTTCTGCGTCTGCAACGTCGAAAGGACCGTGGAACTCGCCAGTTGCGCGTCGTGGGCGGCCGCGGCGGTCACGGCCACGTTGGTCGTCAGCGCTTCGTACTGCCGCGGAAGTGTCAGCCCGCCCGGACGGCCGGACGGCATTGAATCGAGCGCCGCAATGCGACCGGCGACCACACCGTCGCCGGACAGGTTCTCCGCTGCGGCAGCGATCAACAGCGGATTGGACGCCAGAACCGAATTCACCGAAATATCGCGCGCGCTCCCGCCCGAAAAAAAGGTATTGACGCCCAGAGCGGCCAGCACGCCGGAAGTATCCGCGCGCGCCTGCTGGCCGTCGAAGCCGAAGACGAAGGAGTGGCCGTTGTCGGCCGCAAATGCGATGCGATGATCGCTGGTGATCGCCGCCGTAACGCCCGTGACCTGGGCGTTGAACGAATCCACCAGGTCCGTAAGGCTCATACCGCCCCCCGCCGCAAGGTCCACGTTGATACGGTAGGCCAGCGGGGTGTGCGTGGCGTCGTCGTACACCGTGACATAGAAACTCCCGCTGCGCGGCGCATGGGCCAGACCGGCGGTAGCGGCATCCAGGGGAGCCGCAACATCCAGCAGGTCCTGCGCGCCGGTCACGGTCTTGAATCCGACCAGTCCCTGGCCGTCGGCGTGAATCCGGTTGACGTCGTGGATGATGGCGCGGGCCAGTTCGTCCACCGCGGCGATCTGGCCGAATGCATGGCGGTCGCGCGCGGCGATCAGCCCCGCAATGCGCCCGGTGCGCGGATTGACCTGAGCGTTGCTGTCCGCGAACCGCAGGCTGGTGCGCTCGAATTCACCGTCGGTGCTGGTTACGGCCACGAGAGGTCGCACCTGCGCTCCCTGGACAAGGGCCTCACTGCCCGCGTAGACGTTGAATGCGCCGTCGGCCTGCTGCCGCACGGTGATGTCCATGAGGTCGCTCATTTCACGCAGAAGTGCGTCGCGCTGGTCGCGCAGCCCGGTGGCCTGGCCGCGACCGCCGGCTTCCGCAGTCGTGATTTCGCGATTAAACCGCGCAATGCGCGCCGCCAGGTCATTGACGGTCGCGGTGAGGTCTTCGATTTGCCCGTCAAGGTCAACGCCCAGCGCGCCCAGTTGATCTCGCAGATCATGCAGCGCGCCGGCCAGTTCAGCGCCCGCGGCAATGGTCAGATCGCGGGTGGCCGCGTCCTCAGGCGCGTTCTGCAGGTCGTCGAACGCCCGGAAAAAGGTCGTCAGCCGCGTCGCCACGTCGGTTCCGTTGACGTTGTCCACCATGGTCTCGACACGCGCGAGGGCGGTCTGTTGTTGCGCCGCGGAGGCGAGCGCACCGCGCGCGAGCCGGAGTCGGCCTTCGAGTGCCTCATCAATGTTGCGTTGGATGCTGGTCAGTGCGACACCCGCGCCGGGCTGGAGATCTCGACCGAGCGTCGGCCCCTGAAGCGGATCCAATCCGGGCGTAAGTCGGGTGTAGTCGGGTTCGGCGGCGCCGCTGACGTTGCTGCCCACCACCTGCAGCGCCGCCTGATAGCTCAGAATGGCACTGCGACCGATCTGCAAAGCTGAGTTCAACGAGCCCATGACCTTCGATTCCTGAGCGCCTATCCCAATTCCAGCGCGCCGCGGGCTTCAGCCCGCGCGGACGATCCCATTTCAGATAGTGGGACAGGCGCCAAGTCACGCGCCCCCCAAAATACGGTCGCCGTGCCTATCCCACCGCGTCGAGAATGCGCTGGTCCACGATCGCCAGCGGCGCTCCCGACCCGGAGTAACCCGTCGGCCGATCGCTCTGCGGCCGAACCGACAGAAAAACCCATCGCAGGTGATTAAGCGTTTCACGCGTGGCCGCCTCGACAATCCGGTTCGTCTGCGCGGTCTGAAAGATCGCCGTCCGCAAACGATCCACGGCCGCGCCGAGCGGCGCACGGTCTTCAGGCGCTACCCACGGTAGAATCTGCGTAACGCACAGTGCGTTCGCGGGCGCCGGAGCCTTCCCACTCGCTGCGGCCACGGCATGCAACAACTGCCGGCCGAACCCCGCGCGCTCGCGAACACGCACCGTAATCTCCTGCTCCTGTTGTCCAAGCCGACGCAAGTCGTCGAGCCGGCAATGACGCATGGCTTCCAGCTTGCGGCGGACCACCGCCCCCAACTCGACGTACAGCGATTCCAGCGTCGATAGCAGCCGGATGAAATCGCGCACCCGCAAACTCTCCATGGCCGTCTTCATTTCGAGACTCCTTGCAACGGCGGCGCCCCGGTCCGGCTGACCAGGCGCTGTTGTTTCTCCAGCCGCGAATAAAGCGCTTCAGGCAGGCCGCGGCGCTGCGCGGTTCCCAGCCGCTCGGCCAGTACCCCGTGCAGTTGCGCGCTGAAGACTTCCTCTCCCCGGCCGCCGTGGCCGTACTTGCCCTTCCAATCACTCTCCCGCATGGACTTAAGGAGCGTTCCGTAGAAGGTCGTCCCCACCACTTCGCCCGCGGCGCGTCGCAGCCGCGCAAGGTCGCTCGATTCGCGCTCGACCGCGCCGGAGCCGATGGGTGATACCGTCTCAACGTCCATGATCATCCCTCGTACACCATGCGGGCGTGCAGCTTGCCCGCTCGATGAATGGACTCCAGAATGGAAACCCGTTCCGCAAATGGCACCTTGAGTTGATTGAGGGCCTCCAGCAGGTCCTTGACGTTGGGCAGCCGGTGCCGGGCCACGTCAACCGCGACGAACGACTGCGCACCCATCGGTGGCGGCTCCGGCTGCCCTTCGACCGGCGGTGCGCTCACCGTAACCGTAAGCCCCTGCTGGGAAATCACGACCGGCGACATTCGTGTGTCACCGGTTACCACAATCGTTCCCGAACGGCGGTTGATGGTCACCCGCGCTTCGTTCGACTCCATCAGAATGGGAGTACGTTCCACGTCACGAATCCACGAAGCGGGATCGCCCCGTTGATGCTCGGGAATCAGCACCACCACGTTCTTGCTGTCCATCGCCAGCGCCACGCGCTCCACGTCCGCGGAAATACTCAGTTCCTTGTCCAGCGCCTGCGCAATGGCGGCCGCCATCGACCAGCCCGCGTGGGCGTCGTCCAGGACCAGCGTGACGTAGGTCCGCTCGGGGTGAATCCATCCGCTGGAAAACCCCGAGGCGAGCAGGTCCGCGCCGCGGGCGACCACGTTGATCAGTACGTCCCGCTCCAGCCGGGCGCCCTTGCGGATCAGCCCCGAAGTGGGGCGCGTCTCGTCCACTTCGATCGCCCCCTGCGCAAATGCGAAGAGACCCTCGACGTGCCGATCGTGATAGATGAGCGGCGTGGTCATCAGACGGCCGGACGCCAGGCTCTTCGCCGCGACGGCCGTGACGGCGACGTCGATCATCTCCCCTTCTCGGGCGCCGTGAGCCGGAATGATCGCCTCGACCATGACCACCGCAACGTTCTTGGCGGCTTGGATGTCGTCGACGGTTTCCACGCGTGTGCCGAAGCGCTCCATGGTGGCCGCCAGCGCGCGCATGGTGGGCAGGAACTTGCCCCCGTCGCCGGTCTTGTCCAGCCCGCTCACCAGCCCGTAACCCACCAGTACGTTGGTACCCTGACCCTGCAGGTGGGTCACGTCGCCCACCCGGGCGGTGGGAAACTGTGCCAGGGCCATGGCACCACCTGCGAGCACCAGCAGTCCGGCGAGTGAAATGGTTTGCCGTTTCATGGTCATCTCAAATCGGCTTGAGCAGATCCAGCAGCCGCGTGATCCATCCGCGGCTGGCGGCGCTGCGCAGGGCGCCTTCGTTGCGAACCGCCACGTTCTTGTCCGCGATCTGGGTCGACAGCACGGTGTTGTCCGCGGTCACGTCGTCCTTGCGACAGACGCCTGTCAGCGTGATGACGCTGATCTCGTCGTCGTGCTGCATGCGCGCCCTGGCCTCGACCACCAGCAGCCCGTTGGGTTTCACGTCGATGATCTTGCCCGTCATGCGCGTCGTCAGGCGATCCTCACGCGAGGTGTCCCCTTCGCTCTTGAACTTCTGGTCGAACTTGTAGTCGATATTCGGCTTTCCCCGGCGAAACATCGCCGAGCCAAGGCCCCCGTCGGTCGGCTTGACGAACGCGTCCAGCTCGCTCTTGACGTCGTACTTCCGCTTCGTCTCCAGGTCCGCGTCCGCTTCGTATTGTCGCTGCTCGCGCACAATGATCGTGATCAGATCGCCCGGGCGGAACTTCCGCGGCGGCGCGGGAGGCAGCGTGATCCAGGAATACTGCTCGTACACGGGATTGCGCGGCGCGGCCGCGCCTTCCCGCGACGTGGGCACCGGCGCGGCCTCGGCCAGGGCGCGGCTCTGGCGGATGCTCAGCGAGGAAACCTGCGCTGCCGCCGGCGCACTCAGCATGGCCGCAGCGAGAAGAAACGTCCCATGGCCCGTGAATCCCCTCATGGCCGATCTCCGCCCTGCGCATAGCGCACTTCGGTATAATCCGGCGCTTCTCCCACCTGAACGCGCCCCGGACCGACCACCACCGCGTCGAATTCCGAGCGCTTGCTTTCCAGTCCGCGCACTTTCACCGTCTCGCCGAGCAGGCCCGTCGCGTCCGCCTTCGCCGTGGTGACCACGCTCACCCCCCCAATCACGGATACCAGCGTGACGAGCTCGCCGCGCTGCACCAGCGGCACCGGCGCAAACATGTCGGCTTCCAGTTGCGTGCCCGCGGAGATGAACCGGCGGCAGCGCTGGCCGATGACCAGCGCAGTATCGTCGAGGCCGATCCGGTCGAGGCGCGACAATCGCAATGACGCTAGCTCGACATCCGAGGCGCGAACGGTGGCGTCCTGATTGATCGGTCGCCGCGCGATGGCGACCGACCGCCGCATCGCGACCTGCACAACCAGCGCCGCCGTCTGCAACACGCGGTCCTGCGCCAGCACGTCTACCTCGAGCGGCACCAGCCCCAGGGGCGTACCGCCGCGCCGCCGCACCTCAAAGGTAAACGCCGGCGCGCTGAGTTGTAGAACCTGCTCGGATGTATGGTCGAAAGTCACTTCCGCGCTGCCGCCGTAACGCGCCAGCTCCCGGTTCAGGAAATCGATGACCGCCTGGCGCAGCGTCCCGGCTTGTGCGTTTTCAGTTCGTTCGTTGATGCCCGACGGCGCCGGCGAAATCCCGTTCGCGCGCTCCGTCCGGGCAGCGGCGAGCCGGGCGCGGCCGCCGGCAGCGGTTCCCTGACCACCGTCCGGATCGCGCGCCACCAGCTCCGCCGGCCGGGTGACGGCGCATTCGGTCGCACCGCGAAACATCACATTCGCCAGGTTGACATTGGCCGGGGCGACAACGTCGCGCAGTGAATGCAGAGAAAGAATCCGCGATCCCCCCGGTGAAGGGGCGCTCATCCACACCAACTCCGCTAGTCTGGACTCCACCTCCGCCGGGAAATCCAGAAACTCGCAAACGTCCCCGAGGCGTATCTCATCCTGAACCACCACCGCCGTGGGCCACAAACGGATGACGCCCGCCTGCGCAACGGTTGCGAATGCGGCGACAATTACCACACCCGCACCCGCCCGGACCTTGCCTGCCCTGCTTGAGCCGGTCCGTCGCCGTCGAGTCGAATGATCGCAATCCTTGCGTTTCATCATGGCATCCTGCTGAGCGCCGCGTCTGCTGCCGGCGGCCACCGCCCATGGGAAGGCACCGTGGTCACGTGCGCCGTTGCCTCCCCAAACTCGTACTACCTTGCCTGCATCAGTTCACCGGAACGCCTAGAACCGCCTCAAGTTGGCCACGATCTGGAGCGACTCGTCGGCGCTCTGGATCGACTGACTGTTCAGTTCAAACGCCCGCTGCGTGGTAATCAGGTCGATCAGCTCGCGCACCGGATCGACGTTGCTCATTTCCAGGTTCCCCTGGCTGATGGCGCCCAGTCCGTCGCTCTGCGCGGTGCCCGTAACCGGCGCACCCGAGGCATCGGTCTCCACGTACAAGTTACGCCCGATCTGCTTGAGCCCCTCAGGGTTGACAAACCGCGCCAGTTCAATCTGCCCCACCGTGGTCAGCGCGTTGGACCCCTGCTGCCGGACGCGCACTTCGCCGTTGCGACCAACCGACACGTCGATGGCGTCGTCGGGAAGCGTGATCGGCGGTTCCAGCAGCGAGCCATCGCTGTTGGCCAGCACGATGTTCCCCACCGCGTTGCGTGCGAAATTGCCCGCCCGCGTGTAAGCGGTGATCTCGTCTCCGTCCTGGATGGTCATCACTTGGAAGAACCCCTCGCCCTCGATCATCCAGTCGAGCGGACGGTTGGTGGGGTCGACGGTGCCCTTCTCGTAATCCAGTTGCGTACCCGAAACTTTGACGCCGGTACCCACCAGGATGCCGTGCGGAATCGGCTCGTCGTTCGCATTAAGCGCCCCCGGTTCCCGCTTCACCTGGTACAGCAAATCCTCGAAGTTCACGCGCGAACGCTTGAACCCGTGCGTGTTGATGTTGGCCAGGTTGTTGGCCACGACGTTGAGCTTCTCGTCGAGCGCCCGCATTCCCGAGGCCGACGCATGCAGTGCCGTAATCGCCATCAGCTACACCCTTCGTCGTTCGCCGCCCCGCGCGGCGGCGGCAAGCGCACATCTCAGGTTTCACATCGCCCATCTGAAATTTCAGATTTCAAATGGAATCTCATCGTCGCCGTCGACCACGCCGCGGTTTCCGGCACGTGTCCGTTGTTGTTCACCCTTGCTGCATTCTCCACTCACGCCGACTCCGACGTTGCCGGGCCGAACTTCGTCAATCCTCACGCCGTTCTTCCGACCGCCGTCACCGCCACGCCGGTCATCTGGTCCTGAAGCTGAATCATGGTGGCATTGAGCTGGTAGGCGCGGGTGGCCTCGATCATCGTGGTCAGCCCTTCCATCACGTCGTAGCTCGAAGCCTCTCGCGATTCCGGGACGAGCCGCGCCGCAAGTGACCTCATGTCCGTTGCGCTCGCGTCGAAAAGGTTCTCGCCCGCCTTGCGCAAGGCGGTCTTATCGTCAGTCGTACTGATCCGAATCGTCCCGATCACCTGCTCGCCCTGCCGAACATTGCCGTTGCCGGAAATCGTGACCGGCCCGGCGGTTTCGTCATAAACGATCGGCGCGCCATCCTCGCCAAGCACGCGCCAACGCCCCCCTCCGGCGGACAGCACCAGTTCGCCCAAACGATTGGTCGTAAACGTGCCGTCGCGCGTAAAACGGGTCACCGCGCCGTCGCTGACCTCGAAAAACCCGTCGCCCTCGATGGCCACGTCCAGCGCCCGCCCCGTTCGTTCGATCGACCCCTGTCCGAAAGTCGTGTAGGTGGGCAGCACGTTGGCGCCGCCGGTCTGGCCGTCCAGCACAGGGTGCGCAAACGCGTGGCCCCCGGCAGTCTCGCGACTCGCAATGAGCCGCCGGCCCACGATGGCGAGGTCGTGCTTGAAGCCGGTCGTTTCCGCGTTAGCCAGGTTATGCGCGTGGATGGTCTGTTTGAATTCGTTGATTTTCATCCCCGCCGCCGAAAGCCACATTCCGTAAGTGCTCACGCACAGTTCTCCGAAACCGGAACGTCCCCCGGCGTATCGACGCACTCAACGTCCTGAGCCGTTCCGCACGCCGCAAAGTGCCGCGACACCGCCTCCAGGGTCCGCCGCCGAACCAGACGACCGAGCGCTTCCCAGTCCAATGGTGCCACGTTGCTGACACGACCGGGAGGAATCCATTCCTCGTCAATAATCACACGCATCTCGGCATTGCTCCGCGCCCCGCCCACCGGGCAGGGATGTTTCACCGTGCCGGCTTCTTAACAAGCGGCGTGCCAAAGGGTGTCGCGATCGGCGCAGCGTCGAGCGGCGAAACGGCCGAATGCCCCGTAAGTGCCTGCAAATAATGGGTTTGCAAATCTTAAAAAAAAGGCGATGGGCCACCGCGTCAAGAGACTGGCACCGGCGAATTAGCGCATCTTCTGCATTGACGGCGGCAACATCCGCCGCATTCGCCGAACCACGACGCGCGCGGATGCTTCCAACAGCGCGGCAAACCGACCGTACAACGGCCACCTATCGGACCGCGCCGGGGTCCTCGAGAATTGCCGGGGGTTTTGCGCAGCGCAACCCCCGGTGCCCGCCCCCCCTTTTCCCTTCGACCCCGCCGGGGCCGGCGTAGCCGCGGACGCAACGACCTCACCGCCACCGACCGCCCGCGCAAATCACGCAACGCCCCCGTTCACGCGCCGCGCGTACGAAGCCCGAAAAATATGGCGCCCCTCCCGGCGATACTTAATCTCGAAGTTGGTGCCCTTCCACGACTCCGGCAAGACCTCCGCCTGTTCATCCGGCGAAACGGCCACCAGTTCCGCGCAGGGGTCGAGAAGTCCCCGTATCGCCGCGAAATACTCCTCGTGGTCTGACTGTACGTGCCAGCGCCCGCCCGGCCGCAAGGCGCGAACCGCCGCCGCCACGAAATCAGGCTGCACCAGCCGCCGCTTGTGGTGCCGCTTCTTCGGCCAGGGGTCAGGGTGGTACAAGTGCAACACGCTCACGCACGAGGGCGGCAGATGGCGCAACACGAACACCCGCGCGTCGGTGCGCATCAAACGCACGTTGGAAAGTTGCCAGCGGGCCATCCGATGGGCGGCATAGCGGTAAAACTTGTTCGCCCACTCGATGCCCAGCAGCCGCACCTCCGGGCAGGCGCGGGCGCGCATCAGCAGGAATCCGCCCTTCCCCGATCCAATCTCCAACTCGAACGGTCCCGGCGTGGCAAACCAACCCGCAGGGTTCACCACTTCATCGGGGGCCGGAGGATCGAGGATGATGTCCTGTTCCGTCAGAGTCATGACCGGGCGACCGTGTCGAGCCGTTTCAACCGCGAAATCGTTGACGCTGCCTTGCGCGCCGCGCGCGGGCACCCCGCGATCCTAGTTGGCCCGGCGTGTTCCCGCTATACTGGCCGCGAGGGGCCATACGTGGAGAGTCCAGGGATGTTCAAGCGCAAGCTCGCCGACAACCTGAAGCGCGTGCAGGAGCGCATCGCCGATGCCGCCGACCGCGTGGGACGAAAACCAACCTCGGTCACGCTGGTCGCCGTCACCAAATACGTGGGCATGGAACACATCCACGCGCTCACGGATCTGGGTGTGGTGGACCTGGGCGAGAGCCGCCCGCAGGAACTCGCACGCCGCGCCGCCATGTGGCAAGAGTGGCGGCAGCGCCGGCCGGCCGAGGACGCCGCCCCGCAGGCTTCACGTCCCCGCTGGCACCTTGTCGGCCACCTCCAGCGCAACAAGGTCCGCGCGGTCATTCCGTTTGCCGACCTGATCCACTCCGTAGACAGCCTCCGCCTCGCCGAGGAGATCGACGCCCAGTCGGCAAAGCTGCCGCGCGTCACCCCCATTCTGCTCGAGGTCAACGCCTCCGGCGAAGCGGCCAAGCAGGGCGTGGCGGTGGCCGCGACGACCCATCTCGCCGAGCAGATCAGCTCGCTCAAACATCTGCAACTGCGCGGCCTCATGGCCATGGCCCCGCTGACCCAGGATTCGGCCGTCCTGCGCCACACGTTCGGCCGGGTGCGCGAACTGTACGAGGAGATTTTGAGCGAGGGCATCGCGCGACCGCACTTCCGGGAACTGTCCCTGGGCATGTCCAACGATTTCGAATACGGAATCGAAGCGGGGGCCACTCTGGTGCGCATCGGGTCGGCGTTGTACGAGGGGATCGAACTGGCCCCCCAACCGGTTGAGGCCGAATGAGCAGCACCGGGCATATCACCCTGATTTGCGGTTGCATGTTCAGCGGCAAGACCACGGAACTGATCCGAAGGCTCGAAGGATTGGGTCCCGGTGAGTTTGCTGCCTTCAAGCACGCCATTGATCGGCGGTACCGGGCCGATGCCATCGTGTCGCACAGCGGACTGGCGGTGGCGGCGCTGGCGGTGGGGAACGCAGAGGAAATTCCGCAACACATACCGCGCACCACTCGGGTCGTAGCGATCGACGAAGCGCATTTCTTCGGCGATGGCCTGTCGAGCGTGGTGGAAAAACTCGCCCGGGCCGGCCTGGGCCTGATCATCACGGCGCTGGAGCCCGACAGTTGGGGGCGGCCATTTCGCGTGGTCGCGGCACTGAAACGCATGACCGATGATGTGCTTCCGCGCACAGCAATCTGTGCACGCTGCGGCGCTCCCGCCGATCGCACGCAGCGACTCACCCCGATTGTAGATGGTCAACTGGTCGGCGGCGCCGAAAGTTACGAACCTCGCTGTGTCACCTGCTGGGCGCCCCCGCCCGAACCGCCCGCGGGTTCCCAGAGAATGGCCCGCGCGTCGAACACCGGACCATCCGTGCAGCAGAGCCGATAGCGCCAGCCCGCGGCGTCGGCAGGATCATGCACGGCGGCCACGCACGATTGGCACGTACCCGTGCCGCACGCCATCGACCGTTCCATGCAAACGTAACATTCCATTCCCCGCGCAACCGCGAATTCCGCCACGAAACGCATCATGCGTTCCGGCCCGCAGGTATAGACCACGACCTGCTCAGGTGGGAGCGGGTCCGCTTCGTAGTAGGCAGTCAGCGCCTGACCGACGTGACCGCGAAATCCGACTGACCCGTCGTCCGTGCTCAACACCACCGGCGTTTGAAATGCGGCGAATTCCCTCGCCGAAAAGCTCGCCTCGCCCCCGCTTTGGGCGACCGGCACCCCGGCGTCCAGCGTGAGCGCAAGGAGATCGCCGCGCTGCGCGCCGCAGAAGGCAACGGACTGCCGCCCCGCCGCGACCAGACTTTCCGCCAACCACAACATGGGCGGCAGACCAACGCCACCGGCCACGAGCCATGCGTGGGGCTTGTGCGATCGAACCGGGAACGCATTGCCCAGCGGCCCCAACGCACTGATCTCGGCCCCGTTGCGCAAGGTAGCCAGCCACCGCGTTCCGGCGCCGACAACGCGGTAGATGATGTCAAGTTCCGTTCCCTGGGCGGAGCGCCGCAGCCCCGCGATGCTGTAGGCGCGGCGCAACAACGGAAGTTGCAGGTCGTGCAGCCATTCGTCATGCGCCGCGCGGTCTTCCCACTGGAACGCGCGGTACGCCGGCGTGTGCACCGCCTGCGGCGGATTCAAATGGACAAACTGCCCCGGTAGTGCCGCCGGAAAACGATCGACCCTCATCGTCAATCGATAGTGCGCGTGACACAACAGGCGATTGTCGATCACCAGCGCGCTTTGCAGAAGCGTTGGCCGTAGCGAAGAAACTGGCATGAAAGCGATTCTACGAACGAAACAGCGGCTTGTCGCCCCGAACGGCCGGCGTCAATCAACGCTGTTCCCGCCCGAGGCAAGATCGCACGTCATCGTGCGCGCGGATTGCGAAACCTTCGCGTAAAAAAACTTCCGGGATCGCAGTGTTCCACGATCCCGGAAGTCCGCCACGGCTTGGGAAAGCCGCATTACCAGAGACGGCCATTGCGCCGAACCAACTAGCGCCCATTTGACCGCCGACTATCGCGTTGCCATGAAGGCGTTTTAGTCCATGAGAATCGAGCTGTCAACGCTTAAACAGGCTGTGAAGGGAATTAGGAAGAAACTTATAAGCATTTGTTTTCCAATAGCTTATATGCGTATTGGCGAGTGAGTGGCGTTTGTTTCCTCTGGCTTCACACGCCGACCTCGGCCGGCACCATTGTGTCTCGAAAACGCGCGCTAGGCTTGCCATCACCCGAAACGAACTTGCTGATTCATAATTTATAGGACGTACATCTACGGAAGGCATTAAGCTAGGGGGAATTGGTTGCCCATCGCGGGAATCTCCACCCTGCGGTGCCCCGCCATCCGCATGCGCCCCGCCAGCGATTCAGCCTGATCGGGCTCGCCGTGAACCAGGAACGCGGCCCGGCAGCGCGATGCCAACGGTGCCGTAAAGGCATCAAGTTCGTCGGCGTCGGCGTGGGAGCTGAAACCGTTGAGCACCGCCACTTCGGCCTTAAGCTTCACTCGTTCCCCATAGATGCGCAGGGACTCGTCGCGCTCGACAATGCGCCGCCCCAGCGTGTGCTGTGCCTGAAAGCCGACGATAAGCACGGTGTTCTTCTCGTTCTTCACGCCATGCTTGAGATGGTGCAGGATGCGGCCCGCCTCGCACATGCCGCTGGCGGAGATGACCACGCACGGCGCGCGGCGCCGCGTGATGCGCTTGGAATCCTCGCGGCGCTGCACGAAGTACACCGACGGACCGTTGAGCAGTCCGCCGCCCTGCGCGGCAAACTCCGTCGCCTTGCGATCATAACACTCGGGATGAGCGACGAAGATCTCCGAGGCGTTGACCGCCAGCGGGCTGTCTACGTACACCGGCAAACGCTCCAATTCGCCGCTGTCAAAAAGCTGCCGCAGGTTGTAGATGATGGTCTGCGTGCGGCCCACGCTGAACGCCGGGATGATGACCCGCCCGCCGCGCGCTGCGGTGCGGCGCACCACCTCCGCCAGCCGCGGGCGCATGTCGGCGATCGGGTCGGTGCGCCGCCCGCCGTAGGTCGATTCGCAGATCAGGTAATCGCATTCCGGCAGCGGCGCCGGGTCGCGCAGAATGGGCACGCCCGGACGACCGATGTCGCCCGTGAAGACCAATATGGTCTTCTTGCCGCCCGGCTCGTTGATCTCGATCTCCACCCCCGCCGAGCCGAGAATGTGCCCGGCTTCGTAAAACCGCGCGTGAATCCCCGAGGCCACTTTGAACCACCGCCGGTACGGGGAGCTTTGCATCTGGCGGACGGCCTGCACGGCGTCGTCCGCCGAGTACAGCGGTTCGATCCCCGGCTCGTGGGGTTTGCGCTTCTTGTTCAAAAAGCGCGCGTCTTCCGCCTGAATGTGCGCAGAATCGGCGAGCATGATCGCGCACAGGTCGCGCGTGGCGGCCGTGCAGTGGATCACGCCCTCGAACCCGTCGCGCACCAGCAACGGAAGCCGCCCGGTGTGATCGATGTGCGCGTGCGAGACGATCACAGCGTGCAGCCGCCGCGGGTCCACGGGGTGTTCACGGTTCAGGCGGCGTGATTCGGCACGCCGCCCCTGGAACAACCCGCAATCGAGGGCGATGAGCTTGCCGTTGGCTTCCAATAGGTGCATGGAACCCGTGACCTGCTGCGCCGCGCCGTGAAATGTCAATCCGGCCATCGAAGTTGCTCCGCGCCCGCCGAGTCGCCCGACCCACGCAGGCGAGTTGTAGGGCACGAATCGCAACAGGTAAACACATCACAAGCCAACGGCACCGGCCGTCGGAGCAGCCCCGCACGAAATATCGTCCGCGGCGCGCGCTCGGCGCGGCGCGCGAAGCGATCAAAGGAAATGGCGCAACGATGTTTCACGTGAAACAGTCTTGCGCAAGCCACCGTGGCACCGGTTTATAACCAGTACGGGCGGGCGTCCCTGCCCGCCGCGGCGCAATGATGTTTCGCGCGAAACAGCCCTGCGCGGCCCGAAAGTCTCAACTTTTTGACTTTTCGCCGTTTCGACTTTTCAGCGCAAGCTTGTTTCACGTGAAACAGTCTTGCGCAAGCCACTGTGACACCTGTTTGCAACCGGCGCGATGCAGCAAACGTGTTTCGCGCGAAACAGTCCTGCGAGACACTGTGGCACCGGTCTATAACCAGTACGGGCGGGCGTCCCTGCCCGCCGCGGCGCAACGATGTTTCGCGCGAAACAGCCCTGCGCGGCCCGAAAGTCTCAACTTCTTGACTTTTCGCCGTTTCGACTTTTCAGCGCAAGCTTGTTTCACGTGAAACGAGCTTGCGCAGTGCGTGTGAATGGCAAAGACCAGAGTGTTAATCTGGGAATGTTTCACGTGAAACAGTCTTGCGCAACCTGAAGGTTTCGACTCTTTGACTCTTCGCCGTTTCGACTTTTCGGCGCAAGCTTGTTTCACGTGAAACACGTTTGTGCCAGGTCCGTGCCAGTTATTTTATGCGTGAGGCATGGAGTTATCGGACAAAATATTATCGGACCAGAGACACTCCGGATTGCGGATCGACCGTTTCGGCATTTTGGCGTTTCGGCGTTCTAGCCCCCACTGCCAAATCATAGAGCGGCGAGGAACCACGGAAGACTGGCGAAATCAAGCAAGTCGATTCGCTGGTCGGCGTCTGCGTCGAAGGGCTCGTAGCCGTCGAGCCGCGGGTCTTCAGCCCGCGCGGACGTGCGCTGATCCAATGCCCTCACCGCTCCATGGCCGTCGCGGTTCAGAATCGCGAGTGACAACGAGCGGTCAGGAAGACGGCGGCCGAACTACCGCCCTACCGAAATTCCGAACGCCAAAGGGAGACTCGTACCGCGCCAACTACGGAGCGGTCTATTCCATTGGGACGGACCGCTTGTCGTCACGCGCGGTTTCGATCGGCGTTCTCCTCTTTCGCCCGCATTCCTGTGGTTTTCCGCCGCCCCGCGCGATACAATGTCCTTCGTCCGTGGGACGCGCCGCCCATGCACACTCCCGCCTCACCCGGGCCGCGGCGGCGCGGAAAGTAACGGTGAAGAACAGGAGCCCAACACCCATGGCCGAGGACTTCCTGCCCATCAAGGGCTATGACCACATCGAGTTCTACGTCGGCAACGCCAAACAGGCCGCGCACTTCTACGACAAGACCTTCGGCTTCCGCCCGCTGGCCAAGCGCGGCCTGGAGACCGGCTGCCGCGACCGCGCCAGCTACGTCATGGAGCAGGGCAAGGTGCGCTTCGTCTTGACCACCGCCTACTCGCCCGACCACGAGGTCGCCCGCCACTGCGCGCTGCACGGCGACGGCGTGAAGGCCATCGCGCTCGAAGTCAACGACGTGGAAGCCGCCCTGCGCGAAACCAAGGCCCGCGGCGCCACCATCCTCAAACCCGCCGCCGCGACCGAGGACGAAAACGGCACGCTGGTCACCGGCGAAATCAAATACGCCGGCGACACCGTCTTTCGCTTCGTGGAGCGCAAGAACTACCGCGGCGCCTTTGCCCCGGGTTTCAAGCCGATCGAGGCCCACGGCTCACCGCCCGTGGGGCTGGCGGCCATCGACCACGTGGTCACCAACGTCTACCTCGGCGAAATGAACTACTGGGTGCGCTGGTTCGAAGAAACGCTCGGCTTCCGCAACCTCTGCGGCTTCACCGACAAGGACATCAGCACCGAGTACAGCGCCCTGATGAGCAAGGTGATGGAGAACGGCACCGGCAAGTGCAAGTTCCCCATCAACGAGCCGGCCGAGGGCAAGCGCAAAAGCCAGATCGAGGAGTTTCTCGATTATTACAGCGGACCCGGCGTGCAGCACATCGCCATGAACACCGGCGACATCTACCGCACCGTGATGGAACTGCGCAAGCGCGATATCGACTTCCTGCGCGTGCCCGACACCTACTACGATTACATGCGCGAGCGGGTGGGCGACGTGGGCGAAGACTGGGACAAGCTCCGCGACCTCGGCATCCTCATCGACAAGGACGACGACGGCTACCTCCTCCAGATCTTCACCGCCCCCGTGCAGGATCGCCCCACCCTGTTCTTCGAGGTCATCGAACGCCACGGCTCCCGCGGCTTCGGCATCGGCAACTTCAAGGCGCTCTTCGTCAGCATCGAACGCGAACAGGCAGCGCGGGGAAACCTATAGGAACGTCCAGCGCTATGATGGTGCAACGAATAATGCGCGTCTATGTAGACACCTCCGTTTTCGGCGGATGTGTTGACCCCGAATTTGCCGAGCACTCACTTCGTTTCTTTGACATGATAAGCCGCGGACGATTGACCCTAGTCCTCAGTGACGTTGTTCTTCAGGAGCTTGCGCCGGCGCCCGTCAACGTTCGCTCAGTCTTGGAACAACTATCTGCCACGGGCATGGAACAAGTCTTGCTCACGGGCGACGTCATCGCCCTTCGAAACGCGTACATTGAATCGGGCGTTGTATCCCGGCGATGGCTCGGTGATGCGACGCACGTGGCCGCCGCGACCGCCGCCCGTGTCGATGCGATCGTGTCATGGAATTTCCGGCACATTGTCCGCCTGGACAGAATAAAAGCGTACAACAGCGTCAATTTGGCAAATGGGTATGGATTTCTCACCATTCTTTCTCCGCGGGAGGTGGGTTATGACGAAATCGACGAGTGAAAAGTCCTTCGATTGCATCGAGTACAAACGCCGCGTTCAACAGGAGATCTACGAACAAGTCAAGGACATGACGCCGGATGAGGAGGCTGAGTACTTCCGCCACGCGGCGGAAACGGGACCCTTCGGGCACTTGGTGCGGGTTCTTCGACAACAAGAGGAACGCAAGGGATCAAAGCGGTCCGCCGCCCGTTCACTGCCCTTGCAAAGGCCGTAGCTCACCCGCGGTACTGGCAACGTCACGTCCCTGTTCGCGAGCATCGAACGCGAACAGGCGGCACGCGGGAACCTGTAATGGGACTGTAGTTCATCGCGACAATCCTCGACGATGCGTTGATGGAGCACCCGGATGATTGCGCTGATCGAGAAGTATCGAACCAGACTCAACGACCTGTGCCGCGTGTACGACGTCAACCGCCTGGACTTGATCGGGTCCGCGGTGCGAAGTGATTTCGACCCGAATCAAAGCGACCTCGATTTTGTCGTCGAGTTCCACGACTTTACCGTCAAGAACGCGGCGGACCGGTTTCTGGGTTTATGGGTTGATTTGGAAGACCTCTTCGCGCGTAAGATCGACCTCATCTCTTATCGTGCGATTCGCAATCCTGTTTTCAAGCGGATCGTCGACGAGAGTCGTGTGACGTTGTATGCCGCCTGAAACGATCAAGCTACTGGTAGACATGGCGGCCGCCGCCGACCGGATCGCCCGCTTCGTGGGGGGCAAGACGTTTGACGACTATGTCGGAGACGAGCTGCTGCGTTCCGCGGTGGAGCGCCAGTTTGGCATCATCGGTGAGGCCATGGTCCGACTTATTCAGCATGATCGGATGTCCGCCGAGCGCGTGACGGATTTCAGAAAGATCGCGGGTTTTCGGCATGTGCTCGTCCACGGGTACGACGCAGTGGATGATGAAACGAGTTGGAGCATTGTCACAGAGAAGCTTCCAGTTCTGCGCGCAGAGCTGGGGCGGTTACTTTCTGAATAGGATTGCGCACGCCCTCGCTCTTCGTCAGCATCGAACGCGAACAGGCAGCGCGCGGGAACTTGTAACCGTAAGACCGCACCCCGGCAGACCCGCCGCATGGCAAGCTCGATCGACAACCGGCGCTCTGTCGGTCAGGATTCTCTCATGTCCCCGCGCATTCATTTGATCGCGCCCGCCGGTTCCTGCCGTTCTTTCTTCGAGCGGCTTGGGCTGCGCGGTGCGGCCGAGTTCACTGCGCGCGTACAGGATTACGTCGGCGGCCGCTTTCGCGTCACCGCGGACGAAGCGCTGCTCGACGCCTCGGAGAACGAGGCACTTGGCGGACGCGACGACGACGCGCGCCGTGCCGCGGACATTCAATCGGCCCTCGCGGACTCCGACGTCGCCGCGCTGATCCTGGTTCGCGGGGGTGCGTGGTTCACCCGCATCCTGCCGCGCATCGACTTCGGCGTGCTCAGCGGTCGCACGGCTCCCGTGGCTTTGTTCGGATTCAGCGAGTTGACGCCGCTGGTCAACCTGGTGGCGGCGCACGCTCACGGCCGGGGTGTGTACGACTTCGGGCCGGCATTTTTCACCTACGGGCTGACTCGTTACGCCGCCCGGCGCGCCGACGCCACGTTCGATGAATCCACAGCACCCGAGCGCTGGGCCCAGGCGCAGCTCGAGCCGCACCTGCGCGATTTCTTTGAAGATGTGGTTCGCATGATCACCGGCCGGGGAAGCACACGCGCGCTCTCTGCCGAGCTGGTGGCGGGCGAACTGCCCGAGCGCTCAACGGCCGTGTTCGTCGGGGGCAATCTCACCGTGCTTTCCACTATGGTGGGCTCGCTGTACGACGCCGCGGTTCGCCCGGCCGGGCGCTGGATTTTTCTCGAGGATTACAACGACAAGCTCGAGCGCTTCGACCGCTTTCTCGCGCACCTCACTCTGGCAGGCTATTGGGATGAGGCCGGCGGCCTGTTGCTCGGCGACTTTCACCAGGGCGAACGCGATTTACTCGACGGCGTGCGCGCGCTGCTGGCATTCCATCTGCCTGCGGAGCGCACGCTGCCGATTCTTGTCTCGCGCACCCTCGGCCACACCTGGCCCATGTCGCCGCTGCCGCTGAACCTGCCGTTGACGCTGGAGCGTACGCACGACCGCTCGTACACTCTCCACTGGCCCGCGGAAGCGCTGCGGACCGTAGCGCCTTGAAGAGTGCGCGCGTGGGGCCGACTTCCGCATCGGCCCTGGAATACCAACCTGCCGGCGGGCAGCCGTGCAAGCACCGTGGCATTGTCCATGAGTCGATCACGCCGCAAACCCGTGCAGCGCTACCACGACCGTGTGGCGCACCTCTACGACCACAGCTATGAGGACGAATTCTGGCAATGGCACGACAGCCTCACCTGGGACTACCTCAAGCCGCACCTTCCGGTCAATCTTGGTCGCCCCATCGCCGACCTGGGCTGCGGCACCGGCAAATGGGCAGCCAAGCTCCTTAAGAGCGGCTACCAGGTCACCTGCATTGATATTTCGCACCAGATGCTCGACCAGGCGCGGCGGAAAATCGAGGAACAGGGTTGCGCAAGGCGTGCCGCGTTCCTCCAGGCCGACCTGATGGATTTGACCGCCATACCCGACGGCACCTTCGCCTGCGCCGTGGCCCTCGGCGACCCGATCGGCTGCACCGAGTTTCCACACCGCGCTATGAAGGAGATCAGCCGCGTGCTTTCCGAAGACGGCGTGCTGATGGCCACGTTCGACAACCGACTGGCCGCCATCGACTTCTACCTGCAACAGAGCGATGCTGAGGGCCTGACCCGCTTCCTGCGCGACGGACGCACGCATTGGCTCACGAAAGACGCCGAGGAGCGATTCCCCATTTACACCTACGCCCCCGACGACGTCCGCCGCCTGGCCGAATCCGCCGGGTTTTCCGTCGTCGAGATGGTCGGCAAGACTGTGCTGTCGTTGCGGAATCACCGTCACCTGCTGGCGGAACCGGAGGCGCGGCGCACCTGGGCACGGATCGAGAAGTCGCTGTCGCGTGATCCTGCCGCTCTTGCCCGCGCTTCGCACCTTCAGGTGGTGTGCCGCAAGAAACCAGCCTGAATAGCAACGAGCGGTCAGGGTGCGCCGCGTTTCAGCACAGCGATTACTTCGTCCACTACTTCGTTCATCCGGTGCAAGCCGCCGATGGTTCGCGCTGCGATGTGCGGGGTCAGCAGTGTGTGCGGTGCCGCCAGCAGCGGGTGACCCTGCGGCAGCGGCTCTTGGTCGAAGACGTCAATGCCCGCCCCACCCAGGCGCTGTTCGATCAACGCCTGCGCCAGCGCGTATTCATTCACCACCGCGCCGCGCGCGGTGTTGATGAGCAGTGCACCCGGTTTGAATAGTGCCAATTCGATGGCACCGATCATTCCGCGGGTCTGGTCGGTCAGCGGCACGTGCAGGCTGACGATGTCCGATTCCGCGTACAGGCGGGCCTTGTCCACCGACTCGGCCGGGAAGTCCAGCGGTCCCACGTCCACGATGTCGTTGTATAACACGCGCATCGAAAAACCCAGGTGGCAGCGCCGCACCACCGCCCGGCCGATGCGCCCCATTCCCACGATTCCCAGCGTCAATTCCCCCATTTCGCGCGATGCCGCGCCGTCGCGCACTTCGCGCCAGCGCGCCTCGCGCACCGCCGCGTCGGCCTCGCGAATTCTGCGCAACAAGCCCAACATCAGCCCGACCGTCAGATCGGCCACCGCCTCCGTGGCCGCCGCCGGCGAATGAACAACCGCGATGCCCGCTGCCCGCGCCGCGGCGACGTCAATGTTTTCCAGCCCTACGCCCCCGCGCCCAATCACCCGCAGCCGCGGCGCCGCCGCGATGACCCGGGCAGAAACCTTCGCGTAGGTGCGCACGAGCAGTGCGTCGGCTTCTGCCACGGCCGCGAGAAGGGTCGGCTCGTCGCACGCGGCAAGCTCCAGCACGGTCCCCACGGCGCGCAGCCGTTGCACCGCCCAGGGCTCGAATCGTTCCGCTACCACAATCTTGAACGGGGGATCAGGCATGATGCTGGATCATGCCCGCCGGGAGAGTCACGGTCAACGAATGCCGACCGCGCGCGTACGTACACAGTCGACGAGGCACGGACTGGGAAACACCGCCCGCTTACCCGATCGGCTGCGCCCAAACCAGCAGACCGAGCAGGAATGCGATGACTCCTTCCACGATCAGCCAGAAGCGGCTGTGCGTGCCCGCGGAGAAACGCCTGGGATGGAACACCGTCGACATCGCCATACCTCCAACCTACATCTTAGCATATAATCGACCCTTCGGCCTCCCGTTTTCAGCCTTATGAGTGGCTGGCGGGCGTGTTTTTCGGCCCCACGAACGCACGGCAGACCGGGGCCGACTGGGCTAGGCATGGACGGCACCCATTACAAACCGCTTCGCGACCTTGCCGCCCGGCTGGCGGATGAAGCCGCGGGTATCGCCCTGCCGCGCATTGGCGAAGCCCCCTCCGGCCGCAAGGCCGATAACAGCGTGGTCACCGACGCCGACCACGCCATCCAGGCCCACATTCTCGCCGCCGTTGCAGACGAATACCCCGACCACGCGGTCATTTCCGAGGAAACCATCCGCCGCCCGAATGCACACGCGAACCACGCGCAGGCGCGGTTTTGCTGGGTCATCGACCCGATCGACGGCACGCGGAACTTCGTCGCCGGCTTTCCCTGTTTCGCCACGTCGATCGCGGTGCTCGACCACGGCCGGCCGGTCGCGGCCGCCGTTCGCGAACACAATACACCTGCGTTGTACACCGCATCGCTGGGCGATGGGGCCGCTGTCAACGACCGGCCCATTCGCGTTCGCGTACCCCTGCCGGGCGAGGACTGGCTCGTCGGCGGACCCTCGAGCAAAGACGCGCTGACCACCCGCGTACTGGAGCAGTGGATCCACACCCGTGGGCTGATCTATCGCAACGTGGGTTCATCCGCCGTCCATCTTGCGTGGGTCGCCAGCGGCGCCCTGGTCGCCGCCTTCGCCAAGCGTTGCAAGATCTGGGACATCGCAGCGGGGATGCTCCTGGTGAGCGAAGCGGGAGGCGCCATCACCGGCGTTTGGGGGCAGAGCCTGCTTCCCCTTGACCTCTCGGCTCCACCCGACACCGATATTCCATTCCTCGCCGCCGAGCCGGCTGCGCACGCCCGCCTGCTGAACATGATCCGTCCGCTGGCCGATGGCGCACCATCGCACCAGGGCACGGGCACTAGGTAGCGGCGGCTTCGCGGAGCCGGTGCGGCCAGGCTTTGATGACCGAATGGACCAGCGTCGCGAGCGGAATGGCGAAAAACACGCCCCAGAAACCCCACAGTCCGCCGAACACCAGGACCGCCGCGATAATCGCGATCGGGTGCAGGTGCACGACCTCGGAAAAAATCAACGGCACCAGCAGGTTCCCGTCCAGCGCCTGAATCACGGCGTAGGCGCCCATCAGCCACCAGAACTCGGATGCCGTGCCCCACTGAGCGTAGGCCACGATGGCCACCGGAAACGTCACGACCGTAGCGCCTACGTAAGGCACCACCACCGACAACCCCACCGACAGCGACAGCAGCACGGTGTAATTGAGCCCGAACAACTTGAACGTCGCATAGGTGGCTGCGGCGACGATGATGATCTCCCAGACTTTGCCGCGGACGTAGTTGCCGATCTGGCGATCCACGTCGCGCCACACTTCGGTAGCCAGCTTGCGCTCCGCGGGCAGAAAGCGCTCAAACCAGGTAAGGATGCGCTCCTTGTCCTTGAGCATGAAGAACACCAGGATGGGCATGAGAATGATATACACGAAAAGGGTGATCAACCCTTTGAACGAGGAGAGCGAGAATGCCAGGATCTGCTTGCCGATGCTGCCCGTTGCCTTGGTGAGTTCCTGCTGGATGCTACCACGCACCTGGAAGAACACTTCGTTGAACTGCTCGCGGTCGATGAACGTGTAACGCTCCGGCAGTTGTTTGAGTTCGTCGTACACGCGCACCACCATGCTGGGCAGCTCCTCGACCGCCTGGATCAACTGGCTGTAGAGCAGCGGTATCAGCACGAGCATGAAAGTCAGGAAAATGGTCAGAAAGGCGAAGTAGACGACCAGCACCGCCGGCAGGCGCGGCCCCCCGCGCCGCACCACCAACCCCACGATCCCTTCGAGCAGATAAGCAATGGCCACGCTGGCCAGCACCGGCAGCAACATGCCGCCCAGAAACGCGATGATCAGAAAGCCGCCGAGGATCAGCAGCGTAAGTACGACCACCTCGGGATCGTTGAAATGCGACCGAAACCAGTTTCTGACGATCTGCAACGCGCACGTCCCTTACACGATTCACACGCCGCCCGCCGCTTCAGCCTTGCGGCTTTCCGCGTTTCACCTCTCGCCTTTCCGCTTTCCGTATTGCCTTGTCGTCTTGTTGCCTTTTCCCGGTTGTCGGCGTTTCAACCGTGCAACAGCGACATGACCTCGCTGCGCGTGCGCGCGTCGCTGCGGCACAACCCGCGCACCGCCGAGGTGATCATCACGCTTCCCGCTTTCTTGACACCGCGGCAGGTCATGCACGCATGCGTCGCTTCGATCACCACGGCCACCCCCTTCGCCTCCAGCTTTTCCATGAGGATATCGGCGATCTGCGAAGTCAAGCGCTCCTGCACCTGCGGCCGATGAGCGAATTCGTCCACGACCCGTGCCAGCTTGGATATCCCCACCACCTGTCCGTCGGGCAGATAGGCCACGTGGGCTTTGCCTTCGAAGGGCATAAGATGGTGTTCGCACATTGAGTTGAAAGAGATATCGCGCAGGACCACCAGTTCGTCGTAGCGCTCCTGAAACGCGGTAACCAGGTGTTTCCCGGGGTCCTGGCTCAACCCGCTGAACAGCTCCTGGTACATGCGGGCCACCCGTTGAGGTGTATCGCGCAGTCCCTCGCGGTTCGGGTCTTCCCCCACCGCAGCCAGGATGTCGCGAACCGCTTTCTGGATTCGTTCGAGGTCCATCCGCCACTGTCCCGATGCGGCGACCGGTTGGGTCACCGAGCCGGCCGTCCCGTTTCATCGAGGGACCGCGCTATCGGGCGGATCGTAGGTGCGCGGCGTCCGGCGGTCAAAAACCCGCGTACCGCCGTTGACCCCCATCGCGGCGCGGGTGCGGCCGTTGTGGCCCAGTCCGAAGCTGACAACCATCAAGGAACCGGGTACCCGCTACCCCGATTTGGCCAGACCGCGCGCACAGTGCAACACCACAAATAAGCAGGGCACTTGCCGTCCTCGCGCCTGCCGGACGGTTGCCATTGCTACTCGACCCAATCGCGCACCAGCCCATTCCTACCCGCCACCGCCGGGTATCGAAAGCGGTGCTGAGAACTTCCAAAGTCTGAGAATAACAGTACTGAAACCGCACCGGGGACATTGGAAAGCCAATATCGGAAGTGCTAAACCGCGACCCGGCGCACGCCGATGGGTAGAAGCAGTGGTCCGGGCGGGGGTATTCGGCCATCCGCTCGGGCGTATAATCGGTTGAGTCTTTCGGTCCCGAGCGGTAGTGTAACTGGGCGCTCACCGGGATTCAGCGAAGATGGCTGGGCCGCGCACCGTCGGCCGCACCAAGGAGTAATTGGACATGACCAGCAGAAACCTTCGGGATCGATTCATCCGCCTGACGATGGCCCTGGCCGTAGGTGGCAGCGCGTTTCAGCTCAGCGGTTGCGATTCGCGCGTCCGCGCTACGCTGCTGGCCGGGCTGGAGGAAACGACCCAGAGTCTTTCCGAAGCACTGATTTCCGCGTTCTTCATCAGCCTCGACGACGACGGCGGCGGAACGACGACCACCACCGGCGGCGGGCTGACGACCACGTAATCGGTTACGCACCCCCGCCGTTCCTGGTGCGCACCCCTCACGCGATTCGCTCGTTCGCAGGCGCAAGGGAACATGAATACAGGCGCCGCGGTCAGAGATAACCTCTCGGGCCGCGGCGTTTTCATTCTGGTAAGACTTCGGACTGATAAACACCAAGTCCTGACAGACTGCCGAAACACGCGAGTAGGTCGCCCGATTCGCCCGCCCCGGATGAACACGGCCGTTCGAAGTCGCTCGCCATGCCAGGCGCCGAAATCGACTCACGTGCCGTTCAGGCTGACGAAAGGCATCACAACGCCGACCAGGATCATGGTTTCGTCCCGATAGTCGGGCAAGTCACGTCCAGAGTGGCGCCAGACCTGACGGGGAAGCCTATCCCTTCGCGTACGCGTTTCGGTATTCGATGAAGTCCTCGAGCAGTTGTCGGGTGATCGGGCCGGGCCGGCCGTCGCCCACGGTGCGCTTGTTGATTTCGACAATCGCGATAATCTCCGCGGCCGTGCCGGTGGCAAAGCACTCATCGGCGACGTAGAGGTCGTGGCGAACAAGCACCTTCTCAGAAACGGGAATGCCGCGCTTGCGGGCGAGTTCCATCACCAGATTGCGGGTGATGCCCTCGAGGATGCCTTCGCTGGTGCTGGGCGTGACGAGCTCCCCGCCGCGGACCAGGAAAATGTTGTCACCGGTGCACTCGGCGACGTGGCCCACATGGTTGAGCATGATGGCTTCGTCGGCGCCGGCGTCCTTGGCTTCAAGTTTGGCCATGATGTTGTTGAGGTAGTTGAGCGACTTGACCCGCGGGCTGGTGGCGTTGGGGTGGTTGCGAATGATGCTGGAGATAATGCACCGCAGCCCGCGCTGATAAACTTCCGGCGCGTACAAGGCGATCTTGTCGGCGATGACAATGATGTTGGGGCACGCCGTGTGGGCCACCGAAATACCCAGCAATCCCACGCCGCGCGTGGCCACCAGGCGAATGTAGCCGTCTCGCGTGATGCCGTTGGCGCGCATCGTCTCGTACATTGCGCTGCTGATTTCTTCGGGCGTCATGGGCAGCTCAAGGCGTATGACCTTGGCCGATTCGAAAAACCGCTTGATGTGTTCTTTTTCTTTGAAGATCTTCCCGTGATAAATGCGGATGCCTTCAAAGACGCCGTCGCCGTAGAGCAGCGCGTGATCGAAAACCGATACGCGTGCCTCGGACACCGGCACCACGCCGTCACCCATCCATACTTTCAGTTCGGGCCGCGGAGCAAAAGGATTCGCGGTCATGGGGGTCACCTCTACCTCTGAAGTCAACGTGGTCATGGGACCGCCTCCCGGGACACGCGGGCGGAAGGCGAGCCGCTTCGGGGTTCGCGTTCGCCCGATTCGCGGATGCCGCCGTCCACCAGTCGCACCTGCCGATGGGCCTGAGAGGCCACCTTGGCGTCGTGAGTGACCATGACAATGGTCTGACCGGCGGCATTGAATTCGGCAAGCAGCGCCAGAATCTCGGCGCCGATTGCCGCGTCCAGATTACCGGTTGGCTCGTCCGCAAGCAAGAGCGAAGGCCGATTAATCAGCGCCCGGGCAATCGCCACACGCTGCCGCTCCCCGCCCGAAAGCTCCGCCGGTCGGTGGCGGGCGCGTTCTGCAAGGCCGACCCGTTCCAGCATGGCCGCCGCCTCGCGGTGCGCATCGCCGCGGGCCGACCGCCAACCCCAGAACGAGTGTTTGACCAGACGCGGAATGAGCACGTTTTCCAGAACATTGAGTTCCGGTAACAGGTGGTAGAACTGGAAAACGAACCCGACGTCATGATTGCGATAGTACTCACGGACGGAGGCGGGTCCGGTAAACAGGTCTTGCTTGCGGTATATAACCTGTCCGCGATCGGGGATGTCCAAGGCACCGAGGATGTGCAGCAAGGTGCTCTTGCCCGAGCCGCTCGCCCCCATAATCACCAGAAACTCGCCCTCTCCGACGTGGACAGAGGCATCGCGCAGGACCCGCACCTTCGCCCGGCCCATCTGATATGTCTTGTGGATACCCTGTGCGCGGAGCATGGCGTTCATTCCGGCGAATAGAGGGAGTGTCGCCCTTGCGGCAAAGGCAACCGGGACGCGTTGACCAACGCCCCCCCGTGTAGAGACAGTCTATTCATAGCGCAGTGCCGCCACCGGCCAGACCCGGCCGGCAATAAACGCAGGAATCAATGAACCGACGATCGACGCCAGTATCGCGACTGAACCGATCCACAATGCATCGGCCCGCTTGACGATTTCGGGAATGCGATCGAAGGAGTAGATTTCCGGACTCCACACGCGGAGCTGCGGGTGCAGGCTCGCCAGCCAGTCCTGAATATCGTTCACGTTCCACACGAACAACGACCCCGCCAGCACTCCGAGAATCGCCCCGACCACCCCCACCGCCCCCGCGTAGGTGATAAACAACCCCGCCACCCCGCGGCTCGATGCCCCCAGCGCTTTGAGAATGCCGATATCCTTGGTCTTCTTCTCCACGATCATGTAGAAAATGCACCCCACCAGGGCGATCGCCACAATGCTGATCAGCGAAAAGAGCAGCGTGACAAGGATCTTTTCTTTTTCCACCGCGGCGATAAACGGCCGCTGGAGATCCTCCCACGTGTACACGTCCACGAACCCCAGCGCCCGCGCCTCGGCGTCCGTCAGCCCGTCGCCCAGCTCGCGCGTGAAGCGCCGCCAGGCGTCGGCGATCAGCGCCTTGGCTTCATCGAGTTTAGCGCCCGGCTGAAGCCCGATGAGCAATTGGCTGACCCGCGGCTTGGTGAACCCGCCGTCCACCAGCGGCTGCGCGTCCATGGCCAGCTTCTGCTGGAGCATGTCCACGTCCACGTATACGCACAGGCTGTCGATTTCGTAGATGCCGCTGCGCGAGTCGTCTGTGTAGCGCAGGAGCAGCTTGACCGGCGGCTCGCCGAGGGGGTTTCCCGACGGGCTCAACGGCATCAACGTCAGCGCAATGTCCGTGCCGCGGGCGAGGTGGCGGTCAAAGTTGCCATCGGGCCGGCGGTAGTTGATCAGGTCGGTGCCCAGAATGATGCCGTGCCGTTCTTCCCCGGCATGGCGCGGGCCTTCCACATCAACGGCGTACACACGTTCCGCATCGACGGAGGGTGTGACGTAGGGAAACGGAGTCTTCTCGAACGGAGAGCGGTCGTACGCGGCGATCGCCTTTGGGTCTGCTTCCGCGGCGCGCCACCGCGCGTTCGCTTCCTCCAGATCAGACGGGAGGCGCAGTTCGCCCCGTTCGCTGAAGCCGGCCACCGGCATGCGCTGCGGACTCAAGCGCGTGGTACCGGGGTAGTACCGGTCGTAAAAGAGCCCCTTCCCGAAGTCGTTGATCTGAACGAACTCTTCAAGCCGCACGCCCAGCACCCGCACCGGTTTGGTTTCCGTCGTGGCCGGCACGCGCAGCACGCCGTACGTGTATATGGACGGGGTAGTTACCCGTACCACATTGGGCAGTTGGCGGCTGGCATACTCCGAAAACTCTGCGTAATAAGGGAACCCCTGAAGCGACCCGCTTTCCAGCACAATCTCACTGTGCAAGCCGCGCGAGCGGGCGCGGATCGTATCCAGAAACCCGCCCATCACGCTCATTACCACCAGCACCATGGCCACGCACAGCATGACGCTGGCGATGCCGAAGAAGGCGATCAGCTTGGTGTGCAGGTATCGAGTTGCGAGAAACCACTTGTACATGGGAATGCCGAACGCCCCATCAGGAATGGCGATTGACGGGGCTCCCGAGCCCGATCCGACCGGCCACACTGTCTTTCACGCCCGGACCTTATACCGCGCCACGCTGGCAAACGAAATGCACACTCCGCCGCCTCCGGCGAACGCGCCGCACCCGCCGCGCATTGGGCCGATCCCATTCTTAATAGAAACCGCGGCCTTCGGTCCGCGCGGGTGTCCCGGCCGCCGCTGCTCGGATTGGTGCTTATTCGTCCTGCCCGGACTCGGGGCTCTGGCCAAGCAGAATAATGCGATTCTTACCCGCGCGTTTGGCGGCCAGGAGCGCTTCGTCGGCGCGGCCGAGCAGGTCAGCGCGGGTCGTCCCGTCCCAGGGGTAGGTGGCCAGCCCGCCGCTGATGGTCAGCGTCCCCCGCGCCGCGGGACCCAGCGCGGCGAAGGGCTGGGTCTTGAGCGCGTCCTTGAAACGGTCGAGGACGTTCAGCGCACAGCCGGGGTGCGCGGAACCGGCCACGCGCGTTCCCTCCGGATCCCAGAAAACCACCGCAAACTCGTCGCCCCCGTAACGGGTCACGACATCCTGCTCGCGGCAGTGCTGGCGGAAAAGCCGGCCGATCAGCCGGATGATCTCATCCCCCGTGGCATGGCCGAACTTGTCATTGTAGTGCTTGAAATTGTCGACGTCGAAGAGCAGCACCGTCACGGCAAAGCGCTCGACCGCGGCGCGGCGAAGAATGTCGTCGAGGCGCTCGAACAGGTAGCGACGGTTGGGCAAACCGCTGCATTCGTCGGTGTAGGCCAGGCGGCGCCAATTGCGCTCGCGGGTCGATCGTGCGATCACCTGGCCGGCGATGGCGGCGTACTGTGTGAGCCGGTGCACATCCTTCGCACCATAGGGCACTTCACGTGCGCCGACGACGATCCGGCCTATGGTGACGCCATCGCCCACGACAGGAGCACTGAGGACGGGCTGCAGCACGCCCTCTCCCGCGGTGACCGTAGACCCCTCCACCACCACCACCACGCCGCGGGCGCCCAGCGCCGCGCGAACCAGCCGCGCCAGCCGCTCGACCAGATTCCTGGGGTCGTCGACCGGAACCACGAGCGCCGCGGCCAGCGCCTCAAGCTCCACCGCCGGATCTGACGGAATCGCCGGCTCGTTGGTCAACGGCGGCGGATGAGCCAGACCCAGGGCACGATCCAGATCAGCGCCCTCGACGGGAAAAAGAATGTAATCATCCGCACCTTCAGGCAGCACACTCCGCGCCAGCGGCTCTGCCGAGGGGGGACAACAAAGGACAATGCGGGTGCGCGGTCCGGCGGCCTGCCGCAGGCCGGCAATGGCCCCATCCAGCCGGCGCGATCCCGGTGCAACCCAGGCGATCACGCCGCGCGGGGCGCGCCGCGCAACTTCCACAATGCCCGAAAGATAGGTGTCGCACGTGTGCACCCGCCAGTCGGCGTAACGGCGCCGAAGTTCGACGGCCAGGGGGCGCTCCGGACGCTGTTCGCCGATCAGCACCAGCCGGTCACCCGCCAGCGGATCGAAGGCGCTATCCACGGCGCTGAGAGTCATGGGGATCCCCTTCTCCATGGCCGTGGACATTTTCCTGGCGGAAACCCGATCCGGGGGGAGCCAGGGACGAAACATCATCACCGATCAACGCCCGCAGTTCTTCTTCCGTAAGCAGCGGGGCCGAGTTGCGACTCCGGGGCGTCCCCGGCCCGGTCGGGCGTGCGTCCGCCCCGTTGCCGTTTGGACGGCGTGTGGGCGCGAGGCGCTGCGGACGGTCGTCGTAGGTCCGCCAGGGAACACGCGTCGGCGGCGCCGCTTCGAGTTCTTCATCTTCCGCGGGCTCAGACAACAGTTCTTCTTCCTCTTCTTCTTCCTCGACGCCGGCCGTGGAAGGCGGAGCCGGCGATTCGGGCGTATTTACAACGGGCCCGGCCACCGGCGCGTCGCTCTGCACCGCGCCTTTCGTGTCGTTACGCAGCGCCTCCAAGGTTGCGGGGGTCAAGGTTCCCGTGGCGCCCGCCTGCAGCGCCCTGCCGACACCCGAGGAACCATCCTGTCCATAGACCAGCACCGTCAGGCCCGGGCGAAGCTGGGCGACCAGCGCAAAGAATTCGAACTCCTCGGGCGCCAGGTGATCCACGCACGCAACCACCGCGCGTGGAGTGTGCTCAAAACGACCATGCACCGTGCGCGCGCAAAGCCACGCCATAGCCCGGTAGACATCGGTGAACTCAATCACTCCCCACGATTGTCGGTGTAGCTGCGCACTGAACAGCTCATCGAAAGTGCTGGAATGGCTGCTGTGCGCCGCGCGGAGTCGAACCAGTTGTTCTCTGACAGGTGAGCTACCAGATCCAGCGGCCACGGTGTTGCCTCTTTCCGCACATGATCGGACGTGCGCGCAATCCTTCCCCCATTCAAGTGTAGGAATCGTTTGCGTAGGCGTCAACGCGACGCATCACGCGACGTGCCGAGGCCGCCCGGGCTCGCACGAAAGCCCATGGGAGCGCGCCCCCTGTCACCGCTTACTAGGGCGTAGTGCGCTCGATGGTCGTTTTTTCCGACTTCGAGGCGCCGTCCGCCGGACCGCGGCTGTCTTCCCAGGCGGCATCCTTGGCGTCGATCCACTGTTTGCGCACCACCCGGCCGGAATCGTCAAAGTCGATGAATACGAACCGGTGCTCTTTCGGCCGCTCGTACATCCATTGGTTGCCCAATTTCTGAGTGGGTTCGCCGAAAAGATCGACGACTTCGGACTGAGAGGTGGCATTCTGGCGGATCATGGCGTAGTTGTCGTAGGTAACCCGGTCCTTCGCACACCCGGAACCCCAGAGCACGCCGCAAGTCAGAGTCGTTAATCCGAACGCTTGAATCAAACGAATCATGGGCACTTCCTTTCTGTCACTTGGCCCCGCCAGGAAGGGGGCCGCCGCTACCCATTACCACCGGAGGCGGGCTCATCGCCGACGCCGCGATCGCAAAGCCGGATTCTATCTGGAATCGACAACCGTGGCGATGGTCCGTTAGGCGGGGCACCGGAATCCGGGTGTCTCGGCGGTCCCCCACGCTACAGCCCTTTTTCCAGCGGAACTGATAGTCCGCCGCGCACAGGACACGTCGACCCTGGCACGGCATTGCGAGGCGGCTGCGTGGTCGGCCGATTGGCGGCGGCGGCAGGAGTCCGCGCGGCAGGGCGGACGCAACCGGCTCCGATGAACCACGCCAGGGGTTTGCGATGGCACAGCACCTTGGCCACAATCCACGGAAGGAGCGAACCATGGCGACGTTGCTGACCACCGCGGCCATCTCAAAGCACTTTGGGACTCGCAAGATCTTCGACGGTCTTTCGATCAGCTTTGCGGACGGCGAGCACGTCGGCTTCCTGGGCCCCAACGGGGCGGGCAAGACCACGTTTCTCAAGATTCTCGCCGGCCTGGTGCAGGCCGACGGCGGTGAAGTCAACCGGCGTCGCCAGGCACGAATCGGTTTTCTGCCCCAGGAGGATCGGTTTGAACAGGGCGCCACGATCGCGTCCGCCGTGGCCGCGGCGATCGCCCATCAGCCCTTGGAGCCGCATGAGCAGGAAACGCGGGTCAACACCATTCTCAGTAAGTTCGGATTCGAGAACGTGCATTGTTCGGTGGATGACCTTTCCGGCGGTTGGCGAAAGCGTCTGGCGCTGGCGCGAGAGGTGATCCAGCGACCCGACATGCTCCTGCTGGACGAACCGACGAACCACCTCGATATCGAGGGCATTCAGTGGTTGGAGGAATTGCTCCTCGGCGCTCCTTTTGCTTTTCTCGTGGTCAGCCACGACCGGTATTTTCTCGAGCGCGTGACCGACCGTGTGGTCGAACTGAACCCCGTCTATCCGGAGGGCTATTTCAGCGTAAGCGGGAGTTACAGCGTGTTTCTTCAGAAGCGGGCCGAATTCCTCGACGCCCAACAGGCCCAACAGATGGTCCTGGCCAATATCGTCCGGCGGGAGGCCGCCTTTCTCAAGTCGAACTCCAAGGCGCAACGGACCAAGTCGAAGGACCGGGTCGAGGAAGCCTACCGGCTCAAGGATGAACTTCGTGACCTGACGCAGCGCAACGCCCAGAGCGCGACGGCGGGCATCGACTTCGAGAGCACCGGCCGCGGATCCCGGAAACTCCTGGAGGCCAAAGGGGTCAGCAAATCGCTCGGGGGGAAACTACTCTTCCAGAATGTGTCCCTTTTCCTGTCTCCCGGCACGCGGGTGGGGCTGCTGGGCGCCAACGGCAGCGGCAAGACCACGTTGATTCGGGTTCTGGCCGGCCTGCTGCCGCCCGACGAGGGCACCGTGGTCGCCGCCGAGAATCTCCGCGTCGTCGTGTTCGACCAGATGCGCGAGGAATTGCCGCGCGGCATCTCTTTGCGGCAGGCGCTGGCCGGCCGGGACGACCATGTTTGTTTCCGAGGGCGGAACATCCACATCAGTTCATGGGCCAAGCAGTTTCTTTTTCGCGTCGATCAGCTCGACATGCCGGTGGGCGAACTGTCGGGCGGCGAACAGGCGCGGATTCTGATTGCCCGCTTGATGCTGCGCCCCGCCGACCTGCTCATTCTCGACGAGCCGACCAACGACCTGGACATCGCCACGCTTGATGTGCTGGAGGAAAGTCTCTGCGAATTCCCGGGCGCGATCGTCCTGGTTACGCACGATCGATTCATGCTCGACCGCGTGTGTACGGAAATCCTGGGGCTCGACGGGGAAGGGCGCGTCGGACGGTACGGCGATTGTGCGCAGTGGCAGGCGGCGCAGCGCCGCCGCGCAACGGGGAGCGGCGAATCCGCCGCCAAATCCAAGCCGAAAAAAACCAAGACGCCGTCCGCTACAACCGGCCTCACCGCCAGCGAGCAGAAGGAACTCCAGGAAATGGAGACGACGATCCAGGAAGCGGAACAACAGGTGGACGTGCGCCAGCGCGCCATGGAGGATCCTGCC
>CAZMVD010000015.1:0-55057 GCA_964569425.1 uncultured Phycisphaeraceae bacterium | reverse complement strand
CATGAGCGAGTTCATGGAGCAGCACAGCGTCGCCCGACTGATCGGCGCGCCGCCGGGGTACGTGGGGTACGAGGAAGGCGGCCGGCTCACCGAAGCCGTACACCGCCGGCCTTATTGCGTCATCCTGCTCGACGAAATCGAGAAGGCCCACCCCGACGTGTTCAACGTGCTGCTCCAGGTGCTCGACGACGGCAGACTGACCGACGGCCACGGGCGCACCGTAGACTTCCGCAACACGATTATCGCGATGACAAGCAACATCGGCAGTCAGCACATTCAGCAGATGATCGAGTCCGGTTCGCGGCTGTCGGAAGGCAAGACCAAGCGGGCGTTGCGTGAGGATCTCACGACCGGGCCGCTGGACATCGAAATCGAAATGAAGGTTCGGGAGGAGCTCAAACGCCACTTCCGACCGGAGTTTCTCAACCGCATCGACGAAACGGTGATCTTCCACCAGCTCACGCGCGAAGACCTGCACGCCATCGCGGAGATTCAGGTGCGTAGCCTGCGGCAGCGGCTCGCGGACCGCGACATCACCTTGACCATGACCGAAGCGGCCAGGGACAAGTTGGCACGCGACGGTTATGACCCGGCGTACGGCGCCCGTCCGCTGAAACGCCTGATCCAGCAGGAGATAGAGAACCCCCTCGCACGCCGCATACTGGCAGGCGAGTTCACGCCCGGCGACCACATCGCCGTAGACGCCGACAACGAGCGCTTTACCTTTGAGCGAAAACCGATCGTGGATGTGGCGTTGTAACAGGAACCCGTTTGGGGAGGGGGGGATCAGAAAGATACCGGCGCATTAACCGCGCGGCGGGTGCGCCTTCAGCCGTGTGCAAACGGCATCGAGTATGCTCTGCGCTTCGGCCAGGCGGCCGGGGCCGATGCTTCGACAGGCGAGCCAGCCCTCCCCGGGACCGACGATGTCCATGCCCTGCTCCTGCAGTAGACGCACATTGCGCTGCACCATGGCGTTCTCCCACATGTGGTTGTTCATCGCCGGGGCCAGCATCACGGGGCAGGCGGCGCTGATCACCAGTGTCGAGACCAGGTCGTCGGCCAGTCCCGCGGCGATTTTACCGATGATGTTGGCCGTCGCGGGCGCCACCAGCAGAAGATCGGCGCGCGCCGCGGCAGCGATATGTTGTACGTCCTGCGGGGTCGGGGCCCACCACAGGCTGGTTAACACCGCGCGCCCGCTCAGTGCCTGAAAGGTCAGCGGGGTGACAAATCGGCGCGCCGCAGCGGTCATGGCCACGGTGACGCCCGCCCCGCGCTGGGCAAGTTCGGAGACGATTCCGGCGACTTTGTAGGCGGCAATCCCTCCGCACACGCAAACGAGCGTTTCGTAGCCGGACAGGTCGAACGGAGTCGGGTCAGGAGGCGGCATCCACGTCCGCTTCTTCTTCAACCATCTCGTAGTTGATCTTCCCCTCGAGGATCTCGCGGACGATGAGTTCCATTTCCGTGACGCCCTTGGCTTCGACCATGGGGCGCGCGCCCTGCATGAGCTGGAGCCAGCGTCGCTGGATCAGGGCGGCGAGCTTAAACCGACCGCCGAGCTTGTCCATGAGTTCGTCGTTGCGCAGTGCTTCAATCATGCGGTTCTGTGCTCCTCAAGGATAATGCGTTTCACCTCGTCTACCGTGTGCTCCAGTATATCATTAACCACGAAATGCGTGTAGCACCCGCTGTCGCGGGCCACGGCAATCTCCCCGTCGGCCTTTTCCAGCCGCTTGGCGAGCTGGTCAGCAGCTTCCGTTCGCCGGCCTTCCAGCCGGGCCCGAAGGGAGGCGGCATCCGGCGGAAGCACGAAAACGCGGACCGATTCCGGCATTCTCCGCGCGATCTGAACCCCGCCCTGCACGTCGATTTCCAGGATCACGAACTTACCGGCGCCCAAAGCGACTTCCACGGGGCCGCGGGGCGTTCCGTATCGGTGACCCACGTATTCCGCGGATTCCAGGAATTCGCCCCCCGATTCACGGCGGGCAAATTCCTCGGGGGAAAGAAACTCATAGGAAACGCCGGCAACGTCCCCGGGGCGCGGCGGGCGCGTCGTGGCCGATACACTCCACACCGCGTTCGGCAGCTCACGCAACAGCGCCTGGCAGATGGACGTTTTCCCCGCGCCGCTGGGTCCGCTGATGACGATAAGCCTGCCGCGTGTTCGCATGGCGACTTCCTCCGGCGGGGACCGAAGGACACCTCACTCGATGTTCTGAACCTGTTCTTTCACGCGGTCGATGAGTCCCTTGATCTCCACGATGTGGCGCGCGATCAGTGCGTCGTTGCTCTTCGACGCGATGGTGTTGGCTTCGCGGAGCAGCTCCTGAGAAAGGAAATCGAGCGTGCGCCCCACCGGCTCGGCGCGATCGCAAAGTTCCACGAACTGGTCAAGGTGCGAACGCAGCCGCGTAATCTCTTCCGCAACGTCACAACGCTCCGCATACAAGGCGACTTCGCGCGCGAGGTTTTCAGCCCCCAGCTCGTACCCGCCCTCACGCACGAGTTGCGCCACGCGCGTGTGCAACCGCTCATGGTACTCCACGATGGTCAGCGGGGCGCGCTGCGCCACCACGTCGAGCCGTTCCCGCGTGCCCGCGAGGCTCTCGTTGAGCGCGGCGCGCAGTGCCTGCCCTTCTTCGCGCCGCATACGGCTCAGGTCGTCAATGGCACGGTGCGTCACCTGTTCGATGATCCCAAGCTGGATCCGCCGGGTTTCGTCGTCCAATTCCGGCATGTCGGTCACGCCCGGGAGTTGCGCCAGCTGCGCCAGATCAATAGTGCCCCGGACCGAATCGGGCAGTCGCACGCGGCCCAGTTGATCGGCATAGGCCTGGAGCACGGTCAGGTTCATCGTTGCGACCGCAGCGTTGTCGCTGCCATGAACGCGCAGCGAATAGGTCACGCTCCCCCGCGTCAGCCGCTCGCGCAGGATCCGCTCCACCGCGGCTTCGGCGAACTGGCACGTTTCCGGAAGGCGGACCGACAGCTTGAGGTAGCGATGGTTGACGCTGCGCAACTCGACAATCCACGTGGCGCCGTTTTCGACGTGCTCCGCGGTGCCGAATCCGGTCATCGACTGAATCATGGAGTGGTGGGTTCCTCGGCCAGCCGGTCGGCCTCGTCCTGCGGCTCCGCCCCTGGCTCGGCGGAATCGGTTTCCGGTTCCGGTTGAGCCGGCGGGGTCTCACCGGAGGAGGGCGGCGGCTCCGCAGGTGGCGCTGCCGGATCAGTCGGCGGTGCCACCGGGGTTACCGTAATGGGCATCGCTTCACCCCCATCTGTGGTTACCGAGATGGGTATAGCCTGTCCCTCCGGGCCGGTGGAAGGAACTACGTCAACCGGAGCGGCCTGAACCGCCCTGGGTCGAAGCTCAGCGGACTGGTCGAAAACGAAATTGGCTACAATGGAAAGGACAAGAAACAACGAGGCAACGACGACGGTGATCCACGTGAACACATCGCCGGTCTTGGCGCCGAACGCGCTGGACCCCCCCGCGCCGCCAAAAGCGCCGGTCAGTCCGCCACCGCGGCCCTTTTGCAGCAGAATAACAAGAATCAAAAGGCAGCAGAGTCCGAAGAGAACGAGCCCCAAGAACCACTGCCCCCAGGTCATGGCCAACATACTCATGTGCAGATACCTTTTCCGCGGCCCCGACGCCGTCACATCGGGCTGATCCTGTGAAATCCGAAGGGCGTCACAATGCCGACCCCTTCGCCGACACGATGGGTCAACGCAAGGGGGCGGCCTCCCTTCCTACGACCGAGCGGCGCGTATGATAGCGAGAAAGTCCTCCGCCACCAAGCACGCCCCCCCGACCAGGGCGCCGTCCACGTCCGGTTGGGCCAGCAGGTCGGCGGCGTTGGACGGCTTGACGCTGCCGCCATAAACGATGCGCAGGCGGCCCGCGACGGCGGGATCGTACAACTCGGCCAGGCGGCGGCGGATGTACGCGTGGACCTCCTGGGCTTGGGCGGGAGTGGCGTTTCGCCCCGTTCCAATGGCCCACACCGGCTCATAGGCGATGACCAGCCGGTCGGCGGGGACGTCGCGGGCGATCACTTCCTGAAGCTGTCGGCCGACCACGGACTCGGTGGCCTGTTCTTCGCGCTGGGCGAGCGTCTCGCCCACGCAATAGATGGCGGTAAGCCCGGCGGCCGTGACGGCGCGGACCTTGCGGGCCAGACGGTCAGCCACTTCGCCAAACACATGGCGACGTTCGCTGTGGCCGACGATAATGTGCGTACAGCCGGTCTCCTTCAGCATGGACACGGACACCTCGCCGGTAAAGGCGCCGTGCGCCTCCTCATGCGTGTTCTGAGCGCCCATCTGAATGGCCGATCCGGCAACGGCCTTGGCCATGGGGAACAAGAGCGTGAACGGCGGACAGATGAGCACGTCGGCGCCGCCCGCGGCGGGCGTCGTTTCCAGCCCGGTTCGCAACGCGGCCACGAGTTCCCGCGCTTCGGGCAGCGTCTTGTGCATTTTCCAGTTGCCGGCGATGAGGGGGCGGCGCATGAACAACCTCCAATGATAACGATACGGCCAAGTTGCGCGTCAGGGTAGTGGCCGTTGGGTGCAAACGCAACGACTGACGACATGGCTCGCGGGGGGCAATCGGCAGGTCACGACCGCGATCCTGTCACGCTCGAGAGTTCCGATGACTGGTTGCCGCGGCGCGGAACCCGTGGCAGTTGGCCATCACATTGATAACGGGAGGTGCGATGATGAGCCGAATGGCAGTGGTTGCTCGAATCATGGTTGTGTTGGGACTGGCGGGAGGCGTGATCAAAGGGCAGGAGAACGCGCGGCTCATCACGGTGACGGGGGAGGCGGAGATTCTTGTTCCGCCCGACGAGGTCGTCCTGACCTTCGGGGTACAGACCAAGGAAATGGGGCTGACCGATTCCAATCAGGTGAATGACGAAATCGTCCAGCAAATCGTCAACGCTGTCGTGGACGCCGGTGTGAAACACGAGAAAGTGCAGACCGACCATCTCAGTGTGGAGCCCGTTTATGGTGATTGGGCGCGCGCGGACCGGTTGGAGGGGTATATCACGCGCAGGAATGTCGTGGTCACGCTGAGCGATCTAACGGCGTTTGAGGAGGTCCTCACGAAAGCCCTGGAAGCCGGGGCCAACCGCATTCACGGGGTGCAGTTTCGCACCACCCAATTGCGGAAGCACCGGGACGAGGCCCGCGCGCTGGCCATCAAGGCAGCGCGCGAAAAGGCGACCGATTTGGTCGGTGCGTTGGGGCAGACGTTGGGCCCGCCCCGGTCAATCCAGGAACTACACGTCGGTTCATGGTCGTGGTATGACTACGGGTGGGGGGGTGGCGGACGTCATCGTGCCATGATGCAGAACGTGATCCAGAGTGTGGATAGTCCCATGCCTTCTACGGAAGGCGGAATCGCACCGGGCCAGATTTCCGTGTCCGCCCGCGTTACGGTATCTTTCGAGTTTGCCCCGGCCGAAGGAAATGGGCCCAAGCAGCGCCAACAGCAATGACGCCGGCGACCGCCAAGGAAACCACTTCGCAGCTTCTGTCTCCGGACTTCATGGCCCGGCTCGATCAGCTTGCGCTGGTCAGCCGGAAAATCTTCGCGGGCAAGCTGCGCGGGGAACGAATCAGCAAGCGGCGCGGGGAATCGGTCGAGTTTGCCGACTATCGTAACTACGTCGTCGGCGACGACCTGCGCTTTCTGGACTGGAACATCTACGCCCGGCTGGAGAAGCTCTTCATCAAGCTCTTCCTTCAGGAAGAGGATATGCACGTCAGCCTGCTGGTGGACACCTCCCGAAGCATGGACTGGGGGCAGCCGCACAAGGGCCTTTTCGCACGCCGCGTGGCGGCCGCCATCGCCTACATCGGGCTGGTCAATTTCGACCGGGTAAGCGTATACACGTATTCGCACGGGCTGACGGCGGAACTGCCCGGCGTGCGCGGACGCCGCCTGATGCCCAAGGTGCTCGACTTCCTTTCGCAGGCAGAATACGCCGGCGCCAGCCATCTGGAGGAGGCGGGTCGGCTCTTCGCCATTCGCCATCCCCAGCCGGGGATCGTGATCCTGTTGAGTGATTTCTTCGAAAAGGGCGGCTTCGAACCGGGGCTGCGCTATCTGCTCGGGCGCCACTACGATCTGTATGCGTTGCAGGTGCTAAGCCCGGAGGAAATCGAACCGGTCCTCGCGGGCGACCTGAAACTCACCGACGTGGAAGATGAAGACGCCGCGGAAGTCACCGTGAGCCGGGCCCTGATCCAGCGCTACAAACGCAACTTGCAGGCGTATTGCGAATCCCTGCGCGACTATTGCACGCGGCGCGGTATAACCTATTTGTTCGCGAGAACCACCGTGCCGTTCGATCAGGTGGTGCTCACCTACTTCCGGCAGCGGGGGTTGGTGCAATGATGCCACGCCGGGGCCCGACCAGGGGCGGAACGAACAGGGAATTTCGATGACTTTTCTGAGCCCCACCGCCATCGCCATTGCCGCGGGTCTGACGATCCCGCCGCTGATCGCACTCTACTTCCTGAAACTGAAGCGCCAGGTCCGGCTGGTGCCCTCGACTCTTCTCTGGAAAAAGGCCATCGAGGACCTGCACGTCAACGCGCCGTTTCAGCGTCTACGCGCCAGCCTGCTCCTGCTCCTCCAACTGGCGGTACTGATCCTGGCCGCGCTGGCGCTGGGCAAGCCGATGCGCAAAGCCGTTCAGCCGTTCGAGGACACCGTGGTGATTCTGATCGACCAATCCGCGTCGATGGGCGTGGTCGAGGCCGATGGCAGAACCCGGCTGGAAGCGGCCAAGGAACAGGCCAAGCTGCGCATCGACAACCTGGGGGAGGATGCCCGCGCCATGGTCATCGCTTTTTGCGACCGCGCAACGGTCGTGGCGTCGTTCGATGCCCATAAGGATGCTTTGAAACGCAAGATCGACTCGATCGAGCAAACGCAGAGCACCTCGCAGTTAGGCGAGGCGATGGCACTCGCCGAAGCGTACACCCAGGTGAACCTCATGGGCGCCGAAGAAGGAGGCACCGACCGCCCGCCCGAGCCGATGGTCTCGCCCGCCACGGTGTTTATTTTCAGCGACGGACGAGTGGAAGATGCCGACGCCGTGGCACTTCAGAAGTTCGAGGTGTCGCGCGTCAACCTGGTGGCCTTGGGCGAACGGCGCGACAATGTCGGCATCATCGCCATGGACGCGCGGCGCCATTACGAGCAGCCGCAGTGGCTGGAAGTCGCCGCGGTCGTGCAGAACTTCGGGCCCGAGCCGAGAACGCTCGATGCCGTCCTCTACGTGGCCGGCCAACATGCCGGCGTTCAAACGGTCACCCTCGCAGCAGGGAGCGCAACGGCCGTCGCCCCCGAAATTCCGCCGTCGCCAAACGCTGACCTTGCGAATGAGGCCGGCATGGGCGATATGTCCGTCGCCGCATTTGACCCCGTAGAGTTCGAAAGCGGCGGCGTCGTCGAGGTCGTGTTGCGCATTGACGATGCCCTGGCCGCCGATGATCGCGCATGGACAGTGGTCGAGCCCCCGCGACCCCTGAAAGTTCTCCTGGTCGCCGAGCACAACTGGCTGTTGGAGCGCGCCCTGGCCGCATTGCCGCTGACCCTGACCCGCATGACTCCTGCCGAGTACGAAGCGGCCTCGGAACAGCAGCTTTCCGACGGCAAGCGAAGCCTGTTCGACGTGGTCGTGGTGGACCGCCACAACACCTCGCGGCTGCCGGTGGGCAACTACTTCTTCTGGGAGGGGATTCCCCGCCTCGCAGGCCTGGAAGCGGGCGGCGTGGTCGACGACGAAGTGGTGGTCAACTGGGATGAAACGCACCCGATGCTTCGCCACGTGGCCGTCGAGTCACTGTTGCTCGCCCAATGGCGGGCGCTCCGCTTGCCTTCGGATGCCGAAGTGCTGATCGAGGGCGAGACCGGTCCGGTGCTGGCTTATCTGACGCGCGAAGGAAGCCAGTTCTTGCTTTCCGCGTTCAGCTTGGTGATCGATCGGCCCGGCGGAGTGGCACTGCTCAACACTCATTGGTCGGCCGGCGTGGACTTCATCGTCTTTCTGCAGAATGCCGTCCAGACGCTGGCGTCAAACCTCGCCGGAACCGGGCGGCGGAGCGTTCGACCCGGCGAGCCGATAACACTGTCCGTTCCCTCGCGCGCCGACCACATGACCATTCTCCGCCCGGACGGTTCCTCCGAGCGAATAGCAACCGCCGGCGCGGTCATGGCACCCTATGCACGGACGCACCTCGTAGGTGCTTATCGCGTCGAGCCCGCGGAGCCGGGGGCCGATGCCTTCGCCGTAAACCTGTTCAACGCCAACGAGAGTCAGGTCGCACCCGCCGAGAGCCTCACGCTGGGTGCTGGAAATGTCAGCGCCCAGGCCGCATCGGTCGAAACCAACCGCCCCTTCTGGCCCGTGCTGCTGCTGGCGCTGCTTGGCGTGCTGGTGCTCGAATGGGTGGTGTACAACCAGCGCGTGTTTGTCTGATTCGGAGTGGCCATGTCCGCGCCCGCCGCGCTTGAGGTGTTCATTCCCGTGGCCAGGGGACGCGCCTTTTTTCGCGCGCTGACCTGGGCAGTTTGCGGAGTAGCGTTAGCGTTGCCTGCGAAACTGCTGGCCGAGGGGCTCGACTTCAGTTCCTCTGCGATCAGTGGGCGCCTGGTCTCTATTTGTCTCGCCGCCGTAGTGGTGCTGTTGGCGGCGCTGCTTTTGCTGGTGGTCGTGCTGACCGGCCGCTGGTTGCTGGTCACCGTGTGGCCGGGCCGGTTGGGAATGACGGCGAACGGCGCCGGCTTGTCAATGAAACTGGGGCCCTTCGGCGCCCGGCGGATCGAAGCGGTTGCCCTGGTGGCGACCTATCCCTACGAAGCCGATGACGATGATGACAATGGCGGCTTTGAGGCGTATCTGCCCGAGGAAGAACAGCACCGGCTTTTTGTCCCGGCGCTGCGCCGTCGCGGCGACAGCGAACGGATAGACCGCTTGATTCTCAAACTCGCAAAGGGAAGCGAAGCCGACTTGGCACGTCAGATGCGTCCGGTGATTGAGGCGTGGCGCCGCACCGCAGCGGCTACTGAGGAGCGACCAGGTTCTCTTCCGTCAGATCGTCCTGCCGCGATGCCGCCCCGCCGGTGCTGAACGAAACGATCTGCGCCCCGGGATCCACCAGGAACAGCAGCACCAGGTCGTACTCGCCGGTCAGGTGATGGTCCTTGATACGCTCGAACGGCGCCAGACGCGCGGGAGTGCCCGCCTCCGTGACCAGGTAATCGATCTCGACCACCTGCGTGCCCTCGACGTCGGCGATGGCCCAACGGCCGACCATTTCGTAGCGGTTACCGTTGGCATCCTGAACCACAAAGTTCTGCACCGTACTGACCGCCGATTCCAGGGCACGGCCCAGTCCGCTCCGCGCCCGCAACCGCGCCACGTTGAGCTGCAAGAGCCGTTTGTCGGACGGCACGTGAAAATTCGTGACCTCCGCGTCCGTGCCGCCTTCCTGTTGTGCGACTTCACCCACGAGGTGCCCGTCGCTGAGACGGCCGCGCTCCCGCGCCGGGGACCGCACCGCACGATAGGATTTCAAAGGAACGGGCAGTTCATCGCCGAAGAAGGACTGCCCGGTGCGTGTGGTCGCGCCGCGCACCCGGCCCCCGCTGCCGCTGGTCGGTACTGTATCCTCGGCTCCGCGCCGCCGCCGGCGACCGTCGGGCGCCGTTTCCGGCTGCGGCGGCGGCGCTGCGCTGGTGGTGGGATCGGACGGCGCTGGCGCTGCCTCAGGTTCCGCCGCATCCTGCGGCGGCTCCCCCCGCGTGCGGCTCGACGGTTCGCGCATGTCAAAAGATACCGGTGTCCGTGCGCCGCGCTTGTACTCCAGAAACAACGGCTGAAACCCCGTCGGCAATTCGAACACAATCTCGACCTGGTCGTTGTTGCCCTCGCGCGGCGTGAGAATATCGTTAATCACCGGCCACATGCCCCATTGGGTCTGAATGGCCCGAAGGTGCCGGTTCGTCGGCTGGGTGGCGTCGGCCTGCTGAATGGCGATGGGAGACACCTGATCGTACATCCCTTCGGCGCTGCGGCGACCGACCAGGCGAAACTGACGCAGCGTGAACACATGGGAACGACGCACGTCGCGCGCGCCATCGAGCAGGGATACGCGCAACATTCGAAACTCATGGCCGCTGCGCGGCTCAACCGGTTCATAATTAGGTTGGGTGTTGCGCCGGTCGTCACCTGGCGTGAAGTTGTAAACGAATGGTACGGTCGCCGCTCGAACGATATTGACCGATCCCGCCTGCGCCGTACGCGAAACCTCCCGGTGCACCGCGTTGGTCCATCCGGCCGATTGCACCAGATCGGGAAAAACTTGCGCGAAGACTTCGCTGCCGCTGAACACGCCCGACGACAACAATGCGGCCGCGTTAACCGCAAAACGATCCGGCGAAAACCAGAGGTTCCGTTCCACCGTGGGATCCGGCGGCTTGGGCGCCGGATCATCGCCCGACTGCTGCTTGAGCGGCACGTCCACGCGGGCGAAGCCGACCACCGTTTCCCCAAATGGTAAATTCTGCACCGAAAAAGCGGCCATGCCCACCACCATAAACGCAGTAATGAGCCCGCAAAATCCGCCGCCGATGCGATCAACCCAGTTCGGCAGCAGGCAGGCACGCCGAATCAGCAGGTCGAATCCCAGCCGCAGCAGAACCAGCGGCACCCCAAACAACACGATCAGCGCCAGCGCATAGGCGTAGTCCGGTCGCCAGAGTGGAATGAGCCAGTTCTGCGCCACCCATTCATGCATGCCGATCGCCGCCGCTCCGCAGCACAGCGTCAGCACCGTCATGATCAGCGCGCTGAAAAAGCCGTGCGTCGCCTGAACGATGGTGACGGCCACCAGCAGCAGCAAACAAAGAAGAGACAACCACATGGGCGGATTTATTTCTCCCCGACGCGCAGGCAGCGGAGCACTTCCTGCATGCTCGTCGTCCCGTCGATCACTTTCAGGATGCCTTCTTCCTGAAGATAGTACATCTTGTTCTTGCGGCACTGCGCCTTGATCTTGTTGACCGGCGCTCCTTCGGCCACCAGGGCGGCGACGGCGTCATCCACCACGGTCAGTTCGAAGACCCCCGTACGCCCATGATACCCCGTGCCCTGGCAGTGCGGGCACAGGATGGGCTTGCCCTTGCGATCGGTCTTCTGCTCCGTCGGCGGACGGTAGAACCGCTCGATCTTGTCTGCGGGTAGGTTGAGCTTCTTGAGCGTGGCTTCGTCCGGGCGAAAGGCCTCACGGCACTGCTCGCAGAGAATGCGCACCAGTCGCTGGTTCATAACGCCCCGGAGCGCCTTGGCCGCCAACTTATTGTCTTCGACATAGGTAATGTACTTGCTGATGGCGTCGAAACTGTCCTTGGCTTGCAGCCCAAGGTAAATCTTGCGGTCGTCCGCCGCGGCGCGGGTGGCTACCTGCGCGGTCTCCCGGTCCTCGCATTCACCCACCATGACAATGTCCGGCTCGCGGCGGAGAATGGTCTGGAGCATGCGCGCGTAATTGACGTCCGTATTGCTTCCTTCGTAGACCTGCTGCGTGATGTTGTCCAGGTCGAGCAGCGTGCGCCGTTCAATCGTATGGATGTTGTGCATGTAGGCGTCGTGGCTGCGCAGGATGGCGTATTGCGTCGTGGTCAGCCCGTTTTGCGGAGGAGCGGTGACCAGGAACAGCCCCGTGGGCTTGGCCAGAATATCCTTGCGCAGCGTCTCCAGCCGCGGCGGCGCGATACCCAGCTCATGGATGCGCATCAGCGTCGCCCCGCCCTGAATGTGCAGCCGCAGCTTCTCACCCGCAGTGGTGCCCGAAGTGTGAACCTCGGTGATACCCGGTTCGCCGGCGTGTCCGAGCAATGCCGTGCGGATCCGGCCCAATTGCGGGCGGCGCAATTCTTCGACATTCAGCCCCGCCACCGTCTTCAGGTAGCGAATGATGCGTTCGCCCTCCTCCAGCGAAACACCCTCGGCGTTTTCACTCGCGACGCCGTCAATGCGATAAACCAGACGGTACCGCTCCTTGGTCAGCTCCAGTTCCGCATCGGAAGCGCGCCGCCAAAGCAACTCAAAGAGAAACTCCTGAACGGAATCGAACGCGCGGCCCCCGTCAGCGTCCGAAGGCAACTCCAACTGGTTGCCCTTGTGATCGAGTATACGGACCCGGATGCCCTTATCGGAGTGCTCCTTCTTGCCGTCGCGCCCGCCGGAAGCCAGTCGCTTGAAATGGGCAATGGTCAGCACCCGCGCCGCGGGCACCACCCGGCTGTTGCGATGCAGCACGTAGGTGAACATCGCCCCCCCGGCGATGAGCAGCCACGCCGCGACCCCCGCCACGAACAACACCCCATGCCACGGAGGCACGAACAGCACCAGAAACCCGACCACGGCCCCGGCCATCACGATCAGGTTCCACTGTTCGCGCTTGGTCTTAACCACATTGGTGTCGCGGTCCACCCAGGCCGCCGCCGACGCCCAGCCGAACAACAGCAGGACCACCACCCCGATCTTGATCGGGTTGACGTACAAGGCGATTTCGTAGGCGGCGAGCGCCGTTGGTATAATGATCAGGTTCATCCGGGTGCGTTCGCAACCGCGGCGGGTCATTCCGCCGGGCTCGTGCTTGGCTCCACCGGCCCGGATCGCGCCGCCGGGCTATCCGATGATGCCCCCGCCCGTCACCGAAATCCCCTTGAGCCGCATCTTCAGCTCGTCGGGATTCGGCGCCGCCGCGTAGGCCGTCTTCACCGCGATCAACTCCCGCTCCGTCAACTGTCGAAGCGACTCTGTGAAGTCGATCATCCCCTCATGGTACGAGTTTCGGATCACGGCGCCAATTTCGCCGTCCCGCTCCTCGGCGATCAGCTTGCGGATGGCCGGGTTGACCATCATCACCTCGCACGCCGGCAGACGCGGAATCTCCGGACGCAGCCCCGGAAGCAGCTTCAGGCAGATTACCGCCTGCAGGTTGAACACCAGCGACATGCGAATCTGGGCGTGGGCGTCTTCCGGAAAAAGATCAAGCAGTCGCCCGATCGTGGCCGACGCGCTCGACGCGTGAATCGTCCCGAAAACCAGGTGCCCCGTTTCCGCGGCCGTCAGCGCGGCGCTGAACGTGTCCTGATCGCGCAATTCCCCGATGAGAATCACGTCAGGGTCCTCACGCAGCAGATACTTGAGCGCCTCCTGGAAGTTCTCCACGTCCAGCCCGATCTCCCGCTGACTGATGAACGCCTTCTTGTCCTCGTAGAGAAACTCGATCGGGTCTTCGATGGTCATCACGTGGCAGGCCCGAGTCTGGTTGATCTCCTCCAGCACCGCGGCGATGCTCGTGCTCTTCCCGCTGCCCGTAATGCCCGCGAAGAGCACCAGCCCCTGGTGCAACTGGGCCAACTGACCGATCGAATCGGGCAGGTGCAGTTCCTTAAAAGTCAGTATCTCCCGCGCCACCCGCCGCGCCGCCACCGAAGTCCACCCCCGCTGGCGAAACACGTTGATGCGAAAGCGGTCCCCCCCCTCGATCTGGTACGCAAAGTCAATCGACCCCTTCTGCCGGTAAAGCTCCACCAATCGCTCATCCATGATCTCAAAGATCATGGCCTCGATCTCCGCGTTGGTCAGCGCGTTGTTCTCGATATTGCGGATGGTGCCCTTGAGGCGGAACTTGGCCGGGGTGTCGGCCTTGAAGTGCAGGTCCGAAGCCTTGAGCTTGGACATTCCCCGGAAGTAGCGGTCGATGCGCGGTGCCGTTCCCCGCGCGGACTTGGTGCCGTCGTCCGGCGGCGAGGGTTCCGAAGACTGCGGAGCAAGTTCCGTCACAATTCTCCTGCCGCAAGCCCGCCGACGATATCGCGGCGCCAGGACTGCTTCACGATTCGATCACAAGGCCCTGAGCCGATTGTAGCCCGGCAAAGGTATCGTTCAAGACACACCCGTGTTGACGAGACGCTGCGCGAACGGCCATGCGAACATGCGAACCGGACGGACGGACCTGATCGCAGGAATGACTCAGTTCTCGATCAAGCCAGGTGACCCCGGCGCGGTCCGACTCACTGAGACCTGCCGGTTTTTTCTACGCCACCTGTGCACACACCTTTTTCGCCGCGTCGGTCAGGTCGGACGCGGGGACAAGCTGCGCGATCGCCGCCTCCTTCAGAAGCACGCGCGCCCGTTCCACGTTGGTACCCTCCAGCCGCACCACCACCGGCACGCGGAAGCCCACCTCGCGCGCCGCGGCGATCAGCGCCTCGGCGATGGTGTCGCACTTCGCGATCCCCCCGAAAATGTTCACCAGAATCCCCTTCACTTTGGGGTCGGAGAGAATGATGCGAAACGCCTCCACCGCGCCTTCCTGCGTGACCGACCCGCCCACGTCCAGAAAATTCGCGGGCATGCCGCCGTGCAGCTTGATGATGTCCATCGTGGCCATGGCCAGCCCCGCCCCGTTCACCAGGCAGCCGATGTTCCCGTCCAGTGCGATATAGGAAAGATTGTGCTCCTTGGCCCGCAGCTCCATGGGGTTCTCTTCGCTGGGGTCGAACATGTCGAGCAACCGCTGGTGGCGGAACGTGGCATTGTCGTCGAAGTTCATCTTCGCATCGATCGCCAGCACCTTGCCGTCCGGCGTGCGCACCAGCGGGTTCACCTCGGCCAGCGAGCAATCGTATCTGTAAAACACCTCCACCAGCCCCCGAATAATCTTCGACGCGGCCTTGACCTGCTCCTTGTCGGTAAAGCCCAACGCCGCGACCAACCGCTGCGTCTGAAACGGCAGCAAGCCCAGATGAGGATGCAGCCACTGCTTCACGATCGCTTCGGGTTTCTCTTTGGCGACCACCTCGATCTCCACGCCGCCCTCGCGCGAGACCATCACCACCGGCCGGCGCCGCGCGCGATCCACCACCACCGCCGCGTAGTATTCGCTTTCGATGTCCACCGCCGCGGCGATAAGCAGCTTCTTGACCTCGATCCCCTCCGCACCGGTCTGCGGTGAGATCATGCGATTATTGAGCATGAAACTCGCGGCTTCTCGGACTTCCTCCGCGCTGCTGCACAGCCGTACAAAGCCCGCCTTGCCGCGACCGCCGGCATGCACCTGCGCCTTGACCACGGTGCGCCCCCCGATGTCGGTGTAGGCCAGCACCGCGTCATCCACCGTATCAACCACACGCGACGGCGGAACGGGTGCACCGGTTTCCGTCAGAAACTCACGCGCCTGGTACTCGTGAACCTTCATCTTGCGTCGATTCCCTTTCTCGTGCCGCCGTCCGCAGGCCGCGACCGGCGCACCGACCGCGGCACGCCGATTCCGGTCTGGATAACCATGTTCTCGCTCCCAAACCGCATTCTGAAGCAAGTGGCAGCAAGTAGCAATGCACACGGCCCGTACGCCCCGCGCGACCCATAATCTTCGTTCAAACAATAGGTTGTATACGCCCGAAAATTTCGGTAGAATGACGGCCGGGGTGGAGAATCCGGCGGCAGCGAAAACCCGAAGGGAAGAAGCCATGCGAATACGTCGGCTGGTAGGCTGCGCCTTGACCGTTCTGCTGGTCCCGTGGGCCGCGCCTCGCGTGTTTGGTGCCGCCAGCTTGTGCACGTCGGCCACGTCCGGTTGTTTCGATTTCGTGGACGTCACCGTCAACCTCGATCCCGACGGCGCGCCCGCGGTCGGTTTGCAGTTTGTGCTCCAGTACGATCCACAGATTTTGAAATTCGTGTCCATTCAACCGGGACGGCGGTGCCACGCCGCCTCCAACTTCAGCCTGGAGTTCTACCGTGACGTGGACGAGACCGCCGGACGCATTTTCTACGCCACCAGCGTCAATCCGTTCGTAGGTGACGCCCCCGTGTCACAACCGGCGACCGTCGCGTGCGTTCGATTTATCCCCATCGGGACGGCCCAGACCGACATCTGTGTGGTGGAGGGCGTCAATCCGGAGAACACCCTCATCGCCGATCGGTTCGGCAACGCCATTCCCATCGTCAATGCCGGTGCCTGTCCCAGCGCGCTGGGGCCGCCCGTGCTCTCCTGCGCCACGGTGGAGGTGAACAAGGATTGCGTGTGCCAGCCCGACACTAACGATTGTGGAGCGTTCGACACACCCTGCCGTAGCGGCCTGTGCAATGAGGAAACCGGACGCTGCGACATCGTGCCAATCAACGAAGGCGGCGCCTGCGACGACGGAGTCGCCTGCACAGTCGTGGACACTTGCGTGCAGGGACAGTGTCTGGGTACCGGTTGCACCTTGCCCAGCCTGTGCGTCGAGGCGGAAGAAGAGTGCAAGACACCCCAGGGAACCGGATTGGTTCGCGTGGTGCTCGGCGCCGGCCAGCCGGAGATCATCCGGGGGCAGCTCTGGGTGCAGTTCGACGCCGCCAACGCCGTTCTGGTGGATGTGGCCCCGGGGAACGCATGCGACCCGGATTCGCCGTTTACCTCCGAAGTGTTCCGCGTCTTGGAGGTCGATGACGGCCGGCTGTTTTACGCCGTGTCGGTCACGCCGGGTGAGCCCGGCACCAATGGGCCGGCCACCCTCGCCTGCCTCACGTTTCGACTCCATGGGCTCCCGCAGGAGGACGTGTGCCTGTTTGCCGACCTTAACCCCTTTACCACCATACTCGCTGCCGATAATGGCGAAGCCGTGGCCTTTTACAACGCCGAGGATTGTCCCACCGAACAACTCGCGCCGATCATCGCCTGCGACAACCTTTGCGTTCCCGTGCCGGCGCTGGCCGAATGGGGCGTGGTGACATTGGCGCTGCTCCTGCTGGTGGGTGCCAAGGTTGCCGCCCCGTCCCGATCGACCAGGCGCCCGTAACAAAAAGCGGGAGTGCCACTACTTGGCACTCCCGCCGTGAATTCTCCCCTGATGGCAACCGCTCCGCGTCAGCCGCCCGCCGCCGCCTTCAGCTTGGCGAGGTCCAGGCGAACCCCCTGCGCCTCGAGCACCGGGGCATACTTCTCCGGATCCTTGGCCAACCTTTTGTCGCAGCCCTTGCAGCACAAATAGATCTTCTCGCCGGTGGCCAGCGTGGTAAACACGTTGCCCTTCACTTCTTTGTTCATCACCGGGCATATCGTCTGGTAGGTGTACGCGTTGGCCAGGTTGCGCGCGTACTTCGCGGGCTCCGCCTTGTACTTCTCGATGCACCCCTTGCAGCAGAAAGAGACCGACTGTCCGTCGATGGTCTCGCTCACCTTGGGGTTCACCGCCTCGCCGGTCACCGGACAGGAAACCTGAATCTTGTCGCGCGTCGCCAGCACCTTGCGCTGCTCAGCCACCTGCGCGGCAAAGCCCTCGGGTTTCGCCTCGAATTTCCCTCGACAGCCTTCACAACAGAAAAACACCGCCCCTTCGTCGGTCGCCGAACTCACCGTCAAACTGGCCGGCGCACCCTCCACCGGACACTTGATTACTGCGGGCGTCGCACCCGTCTCGTCGGCGGCTGCAGTACGCAAAAACCCAATCCCCAGCAAGACCGCAGACAACGTGAACAAAATAGCCAATCGCTGCATGTTCTTCTCCCTTCATCAGGACCAAGGTCAATCATCGTGCGGCGGTCCGCCTTGGCCGCCGCCTCTCGCAAACACAACACGTCGTGCCATGGTAGCGAATGGCCGCATGATCCCTCAATGCCCGGTCGCCCGGCTGTGACCGCCCGGTTACACGCCCCGCGGCACGGTGTCCCAGGACGGAGTCCCAATCTTGATGGGGGAAACCTCAGTACGGGACTCCCCACTCGGGAATCACAAAGCCGGCCGATCGCGCGCCTACTCCCGCCGCGTCAGCGTCGGTGCGTACGCCCCGAGGTACTCCCGGTGCCACCACGCCCCCGTCGCGCGGCGCTCCTCCGGGGTGGTGAATCGGTAGTCGTAGATCACCGCCCGCAAATACCGCGGAGGCCGCTCGGGAAAAGGATTCACTTCGTAGAGCCGCAGCACCGCCGGCGATCCCTCCAGCGTGCGCCGCATCAGCCCCACCAGCCACGCGTTCCGCTGATAATTGCCCAGCGCCGCAAACCACATCTGCCAGTCCACCCGCGGCTGGTGCGGCTGGCACCAGCCCGGCGCCCGGTCCACCGGCCCCGGCTGCCAGCGCAGCACATAGGGCAGCCACGTCGCGCCGTCCTCACTCCCCTCGAAGATGATCTCCCGCCGCGAAGTCGTCATCCGCTGAAACAGCCCATACGCGTTCACGCTACGAAAAGGAGCCGCCCGCTCCGCCAGCGTGCCCACCCACCCCGGCCACGCCACGTTCAGCCGCAGCCGCCCCAATCCCTGCACCACGCTCACCGGAAGCACCACCGCCCCCAGGATCACATGCACCGCCAACCGCAACCGTAGACCCAGCTTGCCCGTACGGCTCGGCCGGATAGCGACGACCGGTTCCGATGAACCCCGGCGAAACAGCCGCCGCCACCACGCATCATCCACGGAAAGTACACACAGCGCCACGGTCAGCATGTTGAAAAAGTTGTAGTTCCCGCTCGCGCCGATCAGCACCATCAGCAAAACGAACCCGCCGCACGCCGCGTGCCGCAGCCGCCGCGGTGCCGCCAGCAGCAGCGGCAGCGCCAGTTCAATGAAGAACATTACCCCGCAGGAGAGCTTGTGCCACCACAGTGGCAGGTGATGCACATGCCAACTGATCCACACCGGTAGCGGCTGCGTCCAGTAGTGGTAGGTCAGCGCCGTCAGGTTGCGCCACGGATCCTCCGGCCCCACGATCGCCGCCGCTCCCGACGCATCCACCGTCAGCAGCTTCACCAGCCCCGAAAGAAACATCAGCCGAAACAGCAGCCAGCGAAACAGCCACAACACAACCCGCGACGGCGGCGCATCGCCATACACCCGCGGTCGCAGCCGCAGCGGCGCCAGAAAAATCGCCAGAAAACCCGTCTCCAGCAGCAGAATGTCCCACTGAAAGTTGGTGAACGGCGGGCCGATGCTGGTCAACGACAGGTAGAACGCCCACAACAGCGCCAGCACCAGAACCGGCGCCACGTCGAAAACCAGAAGCACGGCCAGCACCGCCCCGCCCTGACAGAGAAACGCCAGAAACGAGTCGTCCGCGCTCCACCACGCCAGCGTCGGCACGCGCCACGGTCCCTCGCCGCCCAGCCGCTCGCGCACCCGCTCCAGATACTCCGCCGCCGGCACGATGCCCTGCGAACCCATCAACGCCTGCACCTGGCTGCCCATCGACAGAAAGGCAATGAGATAAATCACCCCCAGCAGCCGCAGGAACACCCACCGCGACAGCACGAACGACCCCGGCAGCACGCTGCTTCCCCACAGCCACCGCGTGATCCGGGTCATCATCGGCCGATGGCTCGCGACGAAGCGGTACGCGCCGCGCGCCGCTGCCCCGAAGCCCGGCACCCACCGATAGGCCGCGTGCAGCCAGCGCCCGCCCGGCGCGTGCGCCAGCGTGCGAAAGACGCCCTCCGCCCCGCTGTACACCGCGCCGTCCACGTCCACCAACTGCGCCGCGCGGCGAAAGGCCTCGAGGGGCACTTCCGGAAAGCGCGCCGCCGCCTCCTGAAACGGCGCATAATCCACCCGCTCGCCGGTCAGCACCTTCCACCGCGCGATCCACATTCGGCAAAAGCCGCACTCCCCGTCGAACACCAGCAGCGGTTTTTCTGGAACCTCAGCCACGCGCATGAGAACCATAGTAGCCGCGACGCACCGCAGGAACAGCCAACAGCCCCTTCATCGTGCCGGTATTCAGCAACAGCGCTCTCGGCTCCTCCCACGATAGGAGCAAGTGCGATCCCGCCATCTCGTCGGTGATGGAAACTTTCGTTCTACGAGCCGCGGGCGTGCTGAACCGTGTGGGACCGGTTTTCCAACCGGTCATCCAGCCCAATCGCAAGTACATCCCGCGCACTCCCCCGCGTTCAAGCTTCGTTCTATCCCATTCCCACGCCAAAGCACCAACATCGCCCACACGGTACGACCCGCGAACGCGTAGCGGGCGAGGCGCCCCATCCGCCGCCCCCCTCGACATCCAAGCCCCACCTTGTCCCCCCGACCCGATCGCCCGCCGATGACCCTTCGACCACGCCAGTCCGCCCGGGAACTACACGATCCCCCCTTCCACTGGCCCAAGCCTGATATCCCACGCAAGCCTAATTGACATACGGACCATGTCTAGTATGGTCCCTTGTCGGCAGCCTGCCTTGGCCCCACGCCGCCTCGGTGGGTGAACGGAACCCGTCAGCGACCGGACCATATGGACGACCTGCTTGAAAGGCTTCGCACGTTTGACGCATTGCGGGACGGCCCGAGCGGCGAGCGGGCCGACACCATTCTCACCCGCGTCCTGCCCAGTCTTCCCCCGAAGGTTGCAGATGATCGGTGTTGGAACGATCTCCCACCCCCCATTTGCAAGTCCTTGGTGGCACAGGGAATCCAGACTCTATATTCTCATCAGGCTGAGGCGATCGAGCTTATACGGTCCGGGCAAGACGTTGTGCTCGAGGCGCCTACGGCGAGCGGCAAGACGCTGTGCTTTAACATCCCGTTGATCCTGAAACTCACGAATGATGTACAAGCCCACGCGTTGATGCTTCATCCAATGAAGGCGCTTTCAAACGACCAGCGCCGACAATTCGAGGATATCGCCGCACCTCTGAAGGGCGTCGCGGGGCGACGGTTGGACTCCTGGGTTTTCGACTCCGATCTAGAATCCGAGCACCGAAAGCTGATCAAGGCACAGCCACCAGCAGTGTTGTTCACGAATCCGGAGATGCTGCACCAGAGCTTTCTCGGTTGGCAAGACCAGTGGATCAGTTTCCTCAGTACGTTGCGCCTGGTGATCATCGATGAGATTCATGAATACCGTGGCCATTTCGGGACGAACGTGGCGCTTCTTCTACGACGGTTTTTCGCAAAGCTGAGGCAACTTGGTGTTCGTCCACAAATCGTCTTGGCGACGGCGACGTGTGGCAACGCTGAAGAACACGCCTTCCGCCTGACGGGTCGGCGTTGCAAACTCGTGCGCGCCGCAACCGCAATGCGGCCGGAGCGCCATCTTGCGTTTATCAAACCGGACATCCCCGACTTCCATTTCCACGATATATACCGCCTGCGAGTCTCACGCGCTGCCCTAGCGTGCGCGGCCCACGGGCTTAGTACGCTGGTATTCTGCCCATCACGGAAGTTTGCCGAGGAGGTCGCGATCCGAGCGCAGCGTGACGCACAGCAACATAGTGTCGACCCGGCGACCATCGTGCCTTATCGAAGCGGTTACGACGCCGAGCTCCGGCGGAAGATCGAGGACGGCCTACGCGCTGGGCGGTACAAGGCGGTTTTTACCACGAACGCATTGGAGATCGGGGTAGACATCGGCCGACTGGACGCGTGCATTCTCGCGGGCTTTCCCGACAGCGTGCTCTCAGCATGGCAGCGAATCGGCCGCGTCGGGAGGAAATGGGACAAGAAAGCCTACGTGCTCTTCTTTGCCTTTAACAATCCGTTTGACCTCTTTTTCGCCAGCAACATCGACGCCTTTCTGAACAGACCCCTGGATGAGATTCTCATCGGTGTCGACAACGAAGAATTAATGGGTAAACACTTGCCTTACCTTGTACATGAAACTGGGCCGACGTTAACGCCCGATGTTTCCGAGCACCTAGGCTCCGCCTTTTTCGATTACGCCACGAAGGCTATGGCCGGGAAAAAGCCGGTCCGAGGCCACAGCCCGAACTATCGGCGCCTCAATATCCGCGGTGGCTCCGGATTGATATCGAGGCTTATGTACTGCGATAAGGAAATCGGAACCATCTCCGATGTGCATCTCTTCCGTGAAGCCTACGTCGGGGCAATCTACAACCATTTTGGCAAGCCGTACCGAGTGACAGCGCATGCTGCGGATGAGGTGCATCTGGGCGAGGTCGACCCGCATTTGCGCACAGAGGGCAAATTCTACAACGTCACCCAGGGTGCCGAGCTTCTTTCAGGTACCCGATATGGCGAGAACCTAGTTGCGTGCTACGGAAGGCTAACGGTCTTCGAGAACTTTGCCGGTTATAGGCTCATTGACACACGTTCGGGAAGAATCGTTGACGACGTGCGGAGCCAACTTGCGCGCCATTCAAATGTAAGGGGGTTTTGGCTTGAAGTGACGGACCCATCAGTTATTGGTAGCGCATCCGATGTGCCAGACCTGTTCGGTCTTGAGCAACTTCTCAGGATTGGAGCACCATTTGTGGTGCCCTGTGACCGGCACGACCTCGGCACGCTCACTACGTCCAAGCCGCCCGTAAGTGTTTATCTGTATGAAACTGTACCAGGGGGCATCGGCGTCGCTGAGAAGGCTCTGGAGGTATGGCCAATCGTGATTCGCACAGGTATCGGCGTTGCCGAGAAATGTGACTGCAAGCACGGGTGCCCGAGCTGCCTCGTGCCGCCGCGCCTGCCATCAGGGTTTAAGGAGCCGAGAAAGGAACCTGCAATCGCCATTGCCCAACGGCTCTTGCACGTCGCCGACACGTCTGCGCGAGAGCGGTACGATCCGGACGTCCACGCATGGGTACCCATCCCGCCATAGTGTTAGGTTGCTATTGCACCGGCCAGCCAGGTAGGTCGTGCTCGACGTAGGGCGGGCTATGCCCGCCGCGACTCGTAGACCGCCGGGGAGGCGGGCGTAGCCCGCCCTACGCCTACGCCTTCGTCCAAGTGGAGCCTGGTGGTAATGGCGCTGCTGACGGCGATCGCGGGGACCGTTGTGATTCGCGGCCTGCTCAGGGCGTCATCGCCCCGAAGTTGATCGGCGCGCGGCGTGACCTTGTGCACCCCGGCCCCGGCATTCAGCAGTACCCCGCACTCCTCACCGTGGAAGATCCGAGGCGCCGGGCCCCCCGCGCACCGTGCCCCTCTTTCCGCATTCCGCATTCACCATTCCGCGTTCCCCCCACCCCCCCCTTCATCGCGAGTTGCGGTCGCCGTAGTGCAGGTGGTGCATGAGCGTCTTGTCGCCGATGTTGAGCATCACCAGAAACAGGTGGTCGTACTCGTGCTCGCGGATCTCGGGCACCTCCGCTTCCGCCACGCCCAGGCCCCGAAGGATCTTCGGCAGCGTGTTGGAATGGCCCGCCACCAACACAATCTCTCCGGAGTGCTTGATTTTCAGCGTGTCCACCAGCCGATCAATCTCCGGCGCGCCGATCATCTTGGGCGCGATCTTGTGCAGCCCGGCCGTGGGGATCACCGTGTCATGCGTGCGCCGCGCCTCGGTGTGATAAACGGCGTTGAGCTTCACGCCGCGCAGGATGGCCTGCAATTCCTGGGCGCGCTTCTTGCCTGCGGCGGATAGTGCCGGATCCTGCGGAGGAGTCTCCAGCTTCTCCGCGTGCCGCACCAGGTAGATGAAGGTCGGCGCCGCCGGCGCCGTCGATTCCTGCGCCACCGCGAACATGCCCAGCGCCCCGGCGCAGATGGCAACGATCAGCCAGCGACTCACTCGAACACTCGTTTGCATATTTTGTTTCCTCTGCCGGCACGGTCGGCCGCGATCAGCAATCGCCTGCGGGCACGCCAAAGTTCTCGGGAACCTGCACCGCCACCACCGTGCCCCGCGCGCACTCGACCCCATGGGCCAGCAGGCGCTCACTCACGATGACTTTGCGTCCTTTGATTTCGGTGACGGTCGCACGAATTTCCAGCTCTGCATCCAGCGGCGTCGGGCGCAGGTAGTCCACGTGCAGCGATGCCGTCACGAAGCGAAGGTGCGGCACCGTGCCCATGGCCCGGCCCTCCGCCCGATAGGCCGCGGCGGCGGCGGTGCCAGTCCCGTGGCAGTCGATCAACGACGCAATCAGTCCGCCATACACAAATCCGGGCAGCGCGATGTGATACGGTCGCGGACGAAACCGACAGACCGCCTCCTCACCCTCCCAGTAGCTGCGAATCCGCAGGCCGTGCTCATTGAGCTGCCCGCAGCCGTAGCAGTGGTTCAGGGAATCTGGATAGTGGTCCTGAAATGCCTCGGTGGTCATCTCGCTACCCTGCCGCCCCATGCGATGCTGACATAGCCACTTCGTTGGGTGCCCCCGCGCTTCGGCCGAATGGGGGTGCTGGCCAAACGCCTATGGCCCGACCGGGCCGGGGCGCGCCGCTCCATCGCAGCCAATTCGGTTTGAACATAACACACGCCGTCGAGCATGTCTGCATTTCGCTGTCGCGTGCCAAAATAGTGGCACTACCTTGCTACCGGCGGCCCCGGGCTTTCTTGGCGCGGGGTTTCGGCTTGGCCTTGGATACTTTCTTTCCGCGGGCCGCCGATTTGACCGGCTTGCGCGTGCTCGCCTTTTTGGCCGCGGTTTTTTTTGCGGCGGCCGAAACCTTCGTCTTACCGCCGCCCGCCGCGCCGAGCAGGTGCAGGATGAGCGCTTTTTGCGCGTGCAGTCGGTTTTCCGCCTGGTCGAAGATGGCCGAATTCGGCGTGCGCGAGGCGGCGTAGTCGATCTCGTCACCGTAATGCGCCGGCAGGCAGTGCAGGATTACCGCGTCCTTGTCGGCCAGTGCCAGGGTGTCGGCATCAATGCGATAGTTCACGAAGATGCGCTTGCGTGCTTCGGCCTCGGCTTCCTGGCCCATCGACGCCCACACGTCGGTGTAGAGCACGTCGGCGCCCTTCGCGGCAGTGAGTTCGTGCGCCACGAGGATCTTCGCGCCGGTGTTGCGCGCCGCGGTGTCAGCCAGTTGACACACCTGCTGCTGCGGCTCGTAGCCAGGCGGCGTGATGACCGTCATGTTCATGCCCACGCGCGCCGCGCCGAGCATGAGCGAGTGGGCCACGTTGTTGCCGTCGCCGATGTAGCAGGCGGTGAGCCCCGCGAGTTTGCCCTTGCGCTCGATGATGGTCTGAAAGTCCGCGAGGATCTGGCAGGGGTGTTCGAAGTCGCTCAATCCGTTGATGACCGGCACGCCGGAATGCTGCGCGAGTTCTTCCACGATATGGTGGCCGAAGACGCGGGCCATGATGACATCCACATAGCGCGACAGCACGCGGGCGATGTCCTCGGTGATTTCGCGCTGGCCGATGCTGATGTCGGTCGGTGCCAGGTAGATGGCATGGCCGCCGAGCTGGGTCATGCCGGTTTCGAACGACACGCGGGTGCGCAGGGAAGGTTTCTGGAAGATCATGGCCATCGTCTTGCCGGCCAGCGGTCCGGGGAAGGGGTGTTCGCCGTCGTCGGCGCGTGATCTCTTGAGGTCGTTCTTGAGGATGCGCGCGGTTTCCAGGACGGCGAGGATTTCCTCGCGCGAGAAGTCCAGCATGGAAAGAAAGTGCCGTCGGTTGAGATTGACGCTCACGTTTGGGTCTCCTGGGCCACGAACACACACTCCGATACCGTTGAGGCGCGGCAGTCTACCGCGGCGGCGGGAATCACGCGACCGGCGGCGTCGTTCGCGTGTTGCGCAAGACTGTTTCACGTGAAACAGCGTTGCGCGGGGTCGGTCCGCGCAAGCTTGTTTCACGTGAAACACGTTTGTGCTAGGTCCGTGTCAGTTATCAATACTGGGGAGCTAATAGTTATCGGACGAAATATTATAGGACCAAAAGAAGCGGAGAAGGGTGAGTCGATCGTGGCGCGTATTCCAGTCTGGTTGGAGGGGTCACGGTCCTGCGGATTGACCAGCGCACCGGGACATTCTGTCCGCGCGCGGGAGGTCACGCGTGACACGTTCCGCTTCGGCGTCCCTTTCGAATCGTTGCGGCGCCCGGCGCCGGGTCATCTGCCGACCCGGACTCTATCGGGCAGATCACCAGTCAAACGCGATTTGGCTTGTCAGGCATCAAGCCGATTCTCATAGGGAACGGTTTCGCCGCGCTCCAGTGCACGCCGTAGTATCCTCAGATACATGGCCCAACAATGGCAGGACACGCGGTAATGTTCGTTGGGGGCGGGCCAACCCTTGTGGTAAAACTGCACCCAGGTGTCGATCCCGCGCGACTCGAGGCGGCTTCCGACACGGGTACCGACCCAGTCGGAGTCTGCCTTGGTGATTTCCAGCTCGAATTGGCGGTCGGGCGTACAAACCGTGACGCACGCGCGCCAGTCGTGCTGAGGTCCGAACCAAAGCTGGTACTCCGTCCCCTCGATCGGTGTACCCGATGCGCGCCTGGTCCACCAAGTATCGAGCCCCGAGGCCGAACTGACGGCTTGAAAAACGCGTTGGCGATCTGCCTTGACGGGAAAATCTTGGAGTATGTCAGCCATTGTCCACCGTTATGCCCTCGGAAGGGTTTTGAAGGCCAGTGTCCGAGGCGGCATGCGCAGCCGACCTCTGCAACAAAGTGGTTTGCGGTGCGGTCGCGACGACGCCGGCTATTGCCCCGTTGCTCGGCTCCAGCGTGCCCAGTGCGTGGCCTGGCGGGCGGCGCTACTTTTTCTTGCCGGCGAGGGCCTTGCGAACGACTTTCAGGGCCTCCGCCTGGTTCTGTTCGGATTCGAGTGCCAAATAGGTGACACTTTTCTTGCCGATGGCGGCGGCGGAAGCGCCGCGGAGGTTGATGCCGGCGTCGGCCACGGCGCGGGTGAGGCACGCGCCCAGTCCGGCGCGGTCGGGCCCGTCGATGCGCAGGGCGTGCATGCCGACGGCGGGGACGAGGCCGGCGTCGCGGGCGGCCTGGGTCTGTTTCTTTCCTTTCAACGGGGCCACGAAGACCCGCGAGGTGGTTTCGCCGGCGCGGCGGGCGATGACGAATTCCAGTTCGGCGCCGGCATTGGCGAGCGCTTCCAGCACGCGCGCCAGCATGCCCGGACGGTTCATGATGTCGCCGGCCCATACATCTACCTTGCGGACAGTGAAGGACATGGTTTTTCTCCCTGCTAGCGATATTGACGAAAGGCTTCCATCACGGACGACGGTTCCAGTGTAGCACTGACGGGGCGGAAGGGCCATGACCGAGTGTTTGCGCCGGCACCGCGAAGGTGTTGGCGGCGGAACTGGTCGGGGGTGGATTGATGGGCATGGCACTTTTGCCGATGATGATGCCGGTCGCCGGCTGGCCGGGCTGTCGCGCGGCATCGCCGGTTGAGAGATCATGGTCAAGTGCCAGTGTATCGCCATGGTTCAGGATCCATCGATGTTCGCCCGCCGCGTCGGCTGTGGTGATCAGTGGTCCACCCGGCCGAGTGACCCATGAACGTAGACGAATGCCAGACTGAGGCACTATCGAGTCCCTGGAGATTATGGCCATTCGGGGCGCAACATGCGCCGGTGATTGCCACATGGGTGACGACGGAAACCCAATTGCGCTGGTTGGCGCCGAGCACGGCGCCTCCGCTGACGGCGGAGAAGGTGATGGCGTGGAAGCGGCCGCTCGGGTGGGCGTTTGTCCTGGGGACGGATGCCGAGGCTGTTCCGCTGGGCTACGGCGAACTCAACCCCATGAAGAACAACCCGCGGCATTACTGGCTGGGTCATGTGGTGATCTGCCCTGCGCGGCGGCGTTGCGGGCTGGGCGTCCGGCTGGTGCGATCGTTGCTGCATCACGCGTACACGTCGTTGCAAGCGACGCAGGTGTCGTTGATCGTGTTTCCCGCCAATGAGGTGGCGTTGCATTGCTATCGACGCGCGGGATTGGCGGAGGTCGGTGAGGAGTTCCACCAGTTCGGCAAGGAGGGGCCGCACCACCGGTTGATCCGATTTGAGTCGTATCCGCCGGAGGGTGCGGAGGCAACCTGAGCGAACTCGCGGACGACCGGTGTGCTGCGGGGCAGGGGTGTCAGCGGGTTCGGGAGCGGTTTTCAGGTTCGACTTCGATGGCAGAGAATACGCCGTCGAGCACACCGTTGAGTATCAAGGCAACGCCCTCGTGAACGGCGGGCAAAGCGGCCTGGCGAAACTCGCGCCCGGTGGTACACCCGGAAGAGGCCAGTATTCCAACGCAGCCAAGGCAAAGCGGGGCGAACGTTCGCGGCGGAAATCGAAATCGGGTCTTCAGCATAGGCTCTCCTTTGCGTTCCTGGTGATCCATCGAGGCCGACGAACTCAAGCGAGAGAGCGTCGCGCCCGCCCCGCACTATCGGCTATCGGCTCACGTTCGGTCCTGGAATGAAGGGGATTCGGCGGTCGGCACCAATCGAGGGGCGCGCGACTTCCGGGCTCCGGCAGCGGTTGCGCGAGGTGAGACAGGCCCTCCGCCCAAAGGGGGGCGCAAAGCGGTATCGCGTGCCCAGGTTCGCGAATTCTGCGCGGTCGGGCGCAACTTCTACGTGGCCGTGGCAGCGGGCAGCGCGGCGCAGGCGGAGGAGATCATGCGCAGGGCGGTGATGACCAGCAACACATAGAAGACGGCGCGGATGGTGCGCACGGGCAGGCGGTGGGTGAGCCAACTGCCCTGGTAGCTTCCGATGATGGCGGTGGGAATCAGCAGCGCGGCCATGAACAGTGGATCCCATGCGGAGCCGTGCTGCCGGGCTAGGGCCGCGTTCTTGAAGAGCGCGCCGACGAAGGCCGTGGCGAGCATGAGCGCCGCGGAATTGACGATGGCGGAACGCATGGGTACGTCCATGATGCGGCGCTGGAGGGGCACGGAAACGGTGCCGCCGCCGACGCCGAAGAGGCCGGCGATCAACCCGGTGGGCAGGGCCACGCCGGCAATCTGCTTCCATGAAAACGACCGCGACGGGGGCGGGCTGAGGGTGGCCATGGTTTGGGGAGCGGGGCGTTCTCCAGGGGAGAGAGGGCGAACGGCCAGAAGGCGGTAGAGTTCGACGACTCCGATGATCAGCAGAAACGCGCCGAAAAGTATGCGGAGATAGGCTTCCCCCTGTCCGGAGAACACGTGCCATTCGCTGAGCGCGACCCCCGCGAGAACCCCGACCAAACCGAGCGGGACGAGCTTCCGAACGGTGGGGTAATCCAGTGCACCAACGCGACGATGCTGATAGAGAGCGGGAAGGACGACAAAGACGTTCACAATCATGGCGGCGGCCTGATAGAGATGCTGATTGGGACCGAGCACTTCGGTCATGGCGGGGATCATGATGATGCTCCCGCCGATGCCGAGCAGCCCGCCGAGGAACCCGGCGACCAGACCGATCACGATCAGTTGCACAAGCAGCAAGGTTGCGTTCCTCGATCGCCTGGGTTCCGGCATTCTGTCGACAGCGCCGCGGCACCATAGCGCTCATGGCGTTCGGGCGCTACGCCAGCGCCGATGCGCGGCGCCGCACGAACGTTCACCCATAGAGGCGTTATTCGATCCACATGGCGTCTCCGTAGCTGAAGAACCGGTATCGGTCGAGAGCGGCGTGTGCATAGGCACGGCGGATGAGGTCGATGCCGGCGAAAGCCATGACCATCGCCAGAAGGGTAGACCGGGGTAAATGGAAATTGGTCATCAAGACATCCACGACGCGGAAACGAAAAGGCGGACGGATGAACAGGCGAGTGGTGCCGGCTCCGGCCGTCACGCGTCCGCGGGTATCGGGGTCGGCGGCGGATTCCAGCGCGCGAGTGGTGGTGGTGCCGACGGCGATGATGCGGCCGTTGCGGGCGACGCAGTCGCGGATGGCGGCGGCGGTTTCGCCGGGAATGTCGAATCGTTCGTCGTGCATGACGTGATCGGTGAGGCGGGTTGCCGAAATGGGCTTGAATGTGCCCAGCCCGACGTGGAGGGTGATGAAGGCGACTTGAACGCCGCGCTGCCTGATTTGGTCGATCAGCGAGGCCGAAAGGTGCAGGCCGGCGGTGGGGGCGGCGACGGCGCCGGGTCGGCGGGCGTAGACGGTTTGATAGCGCTCGCGATCGCCGGGCGACGATTCGTGTGCCGGGGTTGAAGCCGGGCGGTGGATGTAAGGGGGGAGGGGGGTGGAGCCGACACGTTCGAGAATCTCGTGGGCGGGGACGCCGGCGGTGACGGCGACGCGCCATTCGCCTTCGCCGCAGGACTCGTGAAGGGTCATGGGTTCGGCGCCGTTTTCGTGTCCCTGAATCAGCAGGGTTTCTCCGGGGCGCAAGCGGCGTGAACCCTGCAAGAGCACGCGCCATCGTCCGGCAGACTCTTCTTCCAGAAACAAGCCCGGGACCGCGCCGCCGGTGGATCGTCGTGCGATGAACTTTGCGGGAACCACGCGGGTATCGTTGAGGACCATCAGGTCGCCGGGGCGAACCAGATCGGGAAGGGAGGTGACTTGCGCATCGGTCCAGTTGGCGGCGGTGCGATGGAGAACGAGCAGGCGGGCGCCTTCGCGCTGCGGTGCGGGCTGGTGTGCGATGAGGTCGTCAGGAAGGTCGTAGTCGAGATGGCTAAGTGTTAGTTCCATGAACGACCTGTGCCGATGCCCACGGGTCCGTGGTTCGGATTGCGGACCGCCCCGATGGGGGCAGCATAGCGTGGAAACGCGCCTGCATGAATAGCGGTTGGGGGCGCGAGGAGAAGTTTATTCCGCGCGGCGGGGGCCATCAGGAAGCCGCCACGGAGCGCAGGTAGAGTGCTTCGATCTGGTCGACCATGCGGCGCCAGTCGAAGGTGACAAGGCAGTTTGTGCGGCCCTGACGGCCGAGACGTCGGCGCTCGGCCGGGTCTGCGGCGAGCTGGGCGATCGCGAACGCCAGGCCTTGAGTGTCGCCGTATGGCACCAACCGGCCGGTCTGGCCGGGGATGACGACTTCCGGGGCGCCGTCGTTATCGAAGCTGACGACGGGCACTTCGGTCAGCAGGGCCTGCACGACCGCGCGCGGCAGCCCTTCCCAGCGGGATGCGTGAACGAGCAGATCGAAGCCGTTGAGGGCCTCGGCGACGGCAGCGGGGGGCAGGAGACCGAGGAGGCGGACCCGGTCGCGAAGGCCGAGCCGCTGTACCGCGGCTTCGTATTGCGGGCGGTCGGCGCCGTCGCCGATCCAGACGAAGCGGAGGTCGGCAGCGGCGGCAATTTGAGGCATGGCGGCGAGGATTTCTTCGTAGCCCTTGTGTTTGAACAGGCGGGCCACGGTTCCGACGACGACTTCGTGTTCGCCCATGCCCCATTCCGCTCGTACGCGAGCGCGAGTGGACGGATCGGGCAGGAAGCGGTCGGTCTCCATGCCCGAGCGGATGGTGACGAATCGCGCGCGGGGGGCCAATTGGGCGGCCACGGCCTGTTCGATCATGGCATCGGCGACGGCGATGAAGGCGTTGGTGTGGCGGGCGGCGCGGCGTTCGAGCGTGCGGTAGACCCATTGGGTGGCGGCGTTCTGGGTGCGGTTAAAGCTCATGCCGTGGATGGTGTGGACGATGAGGGGGATACGGGCGGTCGCCGCGGCACTGCGCGCGAGGATGCCGGCCTTGCTGCTGTGCGTATGGACGACATCGGGACGATCCTGCTGAAAAAGGGAGCGAAGGGCGGAACGGGCGTGAAGGTCTCGCCAGGGTTGAACGGCGCGGCGCAGTGCGTCGATGGTGATGATTTGGCAGCCGGCGGCGCGGGCATCGCTCCAGAGTGAACCTTCGGGTCCGGTCTCGGGGCCGGCGACAAGCGTGACGTGATGTCCTTTTTCCGCCAGGCCGCGACAGGTGAGGATGGTGTTTTCCTGCGCTCCGCCGATGATGAGCCGGGTGATGACGTGGCAGATGTTCATGGGCCGGGCGGCGCGTCAATCGTTTCGCAATTCGGTGGAGCTTCCCAGGCCGGTGAAGCGGCGTGAACCAAGGGCGGCGCGCGGCAGTCCCTCGGGCCACATGCTGAAGGAGACGCCGAAGTCGTCTTCGCCTTCGTCGAAGTCGAAGGTGAGAGCCGCAAACCAGCGCGGCAGCTTCCGGATGAAGGCCACGGTGAAGTCCAGGGTGCGTCCGCGATCGAGATCGAAGCGCTCGCGCACGGCCAGGGTGTGCTTTTCGGTCATCTGATAGTTCATGTCGACGGCGAGGAGGTTCGACTCGGACTCTTCGATGAAACGGTAACCGATGAGGTAGCTGAGCCGGGGGGGGCGCTCGACCACAACGGACAGGTTGAAGATGTCGACCTCGCCGTCGTTCATGTCGAAGTTGGTTTCTGACACAAGGGCCGTGCGATCGTTAATGCGCCAGGCCGTGCGGGCGTTGACGTAATTGCGGGCGATGCTGTTTTCCGGCCGGGAGAAGGAAGCAAAACCATTGGTGACGGCATCGCCGCCCTGGTCATTGAACACGCCGGTTTCGACATCGAGCGTGAAGAGGTCCACGGTGCGGCGGTTTTCGCCGGCGCCGCGTTTGGTTTGCCATCGTTGACGAATGCCCAGGGTGACACCGTCAAAATCGCCGATGCCCTCGACCCATGGGTCGAACGGGTACAGTTCGTGGGCATCGCGGTTGGCCGCGGCTCCCCAGGCGGTGAGGTCGGCCTTGATGATGTGGCGAATGCCGTCGATGTCCCACATGGTCGAGCGTGTTTCGGGGTAGAGGCGCCACAGGTAGGCACTGCCGCGAACGCCCACCGAGCCGAACACACGCCCTACGCCGCCGCTGTGGGGTGAGTCGTCCCACAAGCTGGAACGTGCGGTGACGAAGGGGACGAGGCGCACCGGTCCGATGTCGAGGGGGGCATCCACTTCCTGGCGCGTGTCGAAGCGCAGCACGGTACCGGAACCCTGGACACCGCCGTCGCGCAGGAACTCGCGAAAGGTCGGTTCGGCGGGACGGAAGCGCACGAAACCCAGGCGGTTTTCGCTGAACCAGGTCGCGCGTTCGGCGACAGGTTCACCGACTCGGAAATAGGCGAAGTCCGGGAGGCGCTCCGTCTGGGTGAGGAAATCCAAGAGCCTGGACTGCAGCATGGCGGTGAAGGCCCAGTTGTCGCGCTGCTTCTTGAGGCGGAGCAGGGTTTCCTGTTCCTTGTCGTTGTTGTATTCGAATTCGAAGAATTCCTCGAGGAAGTCGCGATCGGACAGCCAGGAGAGCTCGAGTGACAGTTCCCAGTCATCTTCGAGGTACTGGCGGTGGCGCAAGAGGAAGCGCCCGCGGACGTCGTGGCTGGAGCCGACCTCGCGGTCGCGGCCGAGGTTGTCCTCGCCGTTGTCGGTCATAAGGTAGCTGCGAAGTTCGCCGAAGTACTGATCGCGCTTGTAGGTGGCGTTGACGCCGACGGCGGGGCCGCGCTCGGAGAAATAGTCGAGGCTCAGGGAGGCGTCGAATCCTTCGGGTGTTTCCAGGTCCAGGAGGTTGAAGAAGTGCCAACGGGTCTCGATTTCGGCGCCGAAGTCGTCGCTGTAGCCGAGGCGGAGGCTTTGAATCGCGGTTTCGCTGGTGGCCACGCTCCCGCGCATGTAAGGCCACCACGCGATCGGCGTTCCGCCGATGTTGAGTGTCGCGTCGTGAATACGGAACGCACCGGCGGTGACACCGGTCGGGCGCCCGGTGGGGTCGGGCGGTGTGCGATTGGTCAGTTCGACGTGGGAGGCCCCAATGTGGTAATGAGGCGTGTGAAACTCGCTGGTGGTAAGCCTCGCCTGGCTGGCGGCGAAACGGTTGGTGGAAAGCTGGCGGATTTCCGCCGCGCGGACGTACAGCGGCAAGTTCCGCTCGACGATGGTGGCCCGGACGACGGCGTCGAGCATGAGGGCGCGATCGTTGATGAAGTCGTAGTAGAGGCGATCGGCGCGGATCATGTTGGGGCCTTGCGACATGAGGACGTCACCTTCGAGGTAGACGGCTTCTACATCGACGTTGCCGAACATGGCGCTCATTTCCTGGCGGTCGGCGGAGTCTCGGCGGCGCGGCGGCGCGGCGGGGCTCGCGCCGGAGGGCGCACCGCCGAGCCCACCTTCTGCGGCGGGCGGTTCGGCGGCGTCGGAAGGCTCCGCGGAGGCCAGGAATATTACGACATGGTCGGCGCGGATTTCGAGGTACTGGTTGGTGCCGGGCACCCCGCGCGCCACGTAGGCACCGCCGACCACCGTAAGCACGCGGTCGGTTCCCACGACGGTGGGGCCGGTCAGCGTTCCTTCGGATCGGAAGGTGACCACCGGTCGCACGGACTCACCTGGTGTGGTGGAACCTACGTCGGAGGTATCGAGCACCTGGAGCGAGGCATTTTCCTCAAGCGGCGGCAGGATGCCGCGCGCGGCCGCGAGGCGAAGGGCATTGCCCTGCTGGTAGACCTCCGATTGGGCGGACGACAGGAACGCCGGCTCATCCACTTCGGCGGTGATCGATCCAAAGCTATTCAAGGTTACAAAGAGCGCCGGGCCGGAGGTCAGGGTTCGGCCGACTTCCTGCACTGCGGCCTCGCGCCACAGCAAAACCTGAAGGTGACGATACACGCGGCTATCGTGCGTGCGGTGTGCGATCCAGACAATGGCCTCGCGCGCCGAGAGGCTCTGCCCGGGCGATTCACCCAGCGAGAGCACGGCGTCGCCGATGAGATGCACGACGTCGGTTCCGTCCTCGTCCTGAAAGAGATAGCCCAGGCGGGCGTTCAAGGTGACGGACTGTTCGGTGATGCCGGCGGGGAGCAGGGCCTGCTCCACGGGGTCGGCGATCGGGGCGGGGCGTTGTGCCCAGAGTGCGGGTGTCGCGCAGGCCCACGACCAAACGAGCGCTGCGCTCCAGCCGATTCGCTGTGCGATGGTCATGGTCGGTTGGACTCAGGTCGCCCGGGATTCTCAGCGAGCGGCAATCGTGACCGCGCCCAATAGCCGCTTCCTTCGTCGTCGCGATCGCAGTATAGAAGTGGCGCGGGGGGTGTCAATTCGCGGGGGCATCTGGATCAACATGATCCCGCGCGAGGCGAATTTCGTGACCTGTTTGTGCATCGGGCGGCGTCTGTAGGCGGGCGAGAAGAAGCGCCAGGGTGTGCCGCGCTGATTCCGCGCACGCGGCGCCATCGGTTGGCGACGTGTCAAGAAGATAGCGTGCACATTTTCGGGAGCGTAATTTCATGACCGACTTCATTCGCGCAAAGTTTGTCGGGTTGATGACGGCCATCCTGATGGTGGGTGCAGCGGCACAGGCGGTCGAGGTGAAGGAGCCTGCGCTGCCGGACACCCCGCAGGGGCGGTGTGCGCGGGCGTTTCTCGCGGCGTTTCAGGCGGAGGGCGACGACCCACTGCGGGCCTTTGAAGAGACGTACCGGGCTGAATCGGTGCGCGAGCGGCGGAGCCTTGAGGATCGGTTGGCCGCGGTGCGCGAACTGCGGGCCCGATGGAAAGGATTCACGGCGCGCGCCGTGTTGGCCAGCGGCCCGCGGGATCTGGTGCTGTTGACGCAGTCCGTGGGGGATGGGTCGTGGGTCGAACTGGGATTCATGTTTGAGGCGATGGAGCCGAAAGGGCTGACGGGCATTTCCGTCGATGGGCCGATCGACCCCAAGCTCGCCACACGGGCGATGGAACCGATCGACGACAAGCGGCGGCGCGAGACGGTGGCGTCAATCGTGGAGACCCTGAACGCAGAGTATGTGTTTCCGGACGTGGCGCGGCAAATGGGCGAAGCCTTGACGACACACTTGAAGGCCGGGCGTTATGACGACATGACGCAGGCGGCCGACTTCGCCCGTGCGGTTTCGGAGGACCTGCAGGCGATCAGCAGGGACAAGCACCTGCGGGTGCGGCCGCGGCGGATGTCGGCACCGGCCGGGGGCGAGGCGGGCCTTCGCGGCATTCATGCGGCGGCGCAGAACAACTTCGGGTTTCGCAAAGTGGAACTGCTGCCCGGCAACGTGGGCTACCTGAAACTGGACGGCTTTCACCCCAGCGACGACGCGAAGCAGGTGGCCGCCGCGGCGCTCGCTTTCCTGGCTCGGGCGGATGCGTTGATTTTCGATCTGCGGGAGAACGGCGGCGGCTCGCCGGAGATGATCATCTTCCTGTCAAGCTACTTGTTTGAGGAACCGACGCTGCTCAATCGGTTCTTCGACCGCGAAGGCAACATGACATCGGATTCGTGGACCAGGGAGGAGATACCCGGTTCGCGTTTCGCGCCCGGCTTGCCCGTATACGTGCTTACCAGCGCGTACACCTTCTCCGCGGCGGAGGAGTTCACGTACAACCTTCAGCAGTTGAAGCGCGCGGTGATCGTCGGAGAGAAAACAGGCGGTGGAGCCCATCCGGTGATGATGCGCACTTTGAACAAGCGCTTCGAGGTGAGTGTTCCTCACAGTCGGGCAGAGAATCCGGTCAGCAAGACCAATTGGGAGGGGGTGGGGGTGAAGCCGGACATGGCGGTCGCGTCGGGTGCTGCGCTGGCGGCGGCGCTGGAGGACGCCACGCGGAGAGTACACGAGGCGCGTTCCGCGGCGCCGGCGCCGTGACGAGGGCAGTTCCCCGTTGGACGTGGGCCTGAGGCGACCGTCGGCCACCGAAGGCGATCCCCGGTTTACTCCGGGAACGCGAGCAGCAGGCTCTGTTCGGCGCGCAGGTCATTGACGGCGCGGCGGAGCGAATCGAACTCGGAAGCCGGGATCCGCTCCTGATCGATGGCCATCGAGCGGCGGAAGCGGAGTTCGCCGTCGTGGATGTCCACCTGCTGGCGGGCACGCCCCCAGGTTTCCTCCACGGCGGGAAACCCACGGGGTACCACCAGGGGTGACACACCCTTGGGGAATACGATGCGCAGTTCGACCTCTTCCTGGCAGCGGCCGTTCACCATTACGTCAGTGTGGCGCTGGGATCCGGTCAGCGGCAAGGGGAACGCGCGAAGCAGAACCGGGCCTTCGCCCAGGCGGAAGATGCGCTGCCCGCCCAATACCGGAAGCGGCTCGTCGGTTTCGAGGGTAATCGTGGCCTTCAACTCATCGCGGGAAAGGGTCGTGATCGCGTGACCCGTGACTTTCACGCCAAGTGCCAGGTGTTGCACCAGTCCTGAAAAGAACGCTTTCTGGGCATCGGCGGTTTCCAGCTTCTCGGGGTCGTAGAAGGCGCCGGTCAGGGACAAGCGCAGCTCGCCGGTTACCTTTCCTTCCCGCTGAAGCGTCATCGTGCCCGCGATTTTCGCCACGCTGCCGGTGTTCTCGCCGCGTTCCTGCAGGTAGTTCCTGATCAGCGAATCTGTACGATCGAGATGGAGCAAGAGCTTTCGCCCCCAGCTTCCCGGCGACGGGAGCGGACCACGTTCGGGGTGGACGAGGACCGGACGGAAAGGGTCCCCTACGGCCAGAATGACGCCGGCGAATGCGGAGGTCGTGGGAAGGGCGTCTATCCAGTTGGGCGCGTTGACGGCGATTCTCACGGAGACGTTCTGATCGGCCAGGCGCAACGCGGCCATGCACAGCGCGGCAATCTCCAACGGGTTGCCGTATCCGGAACGGAGTACTTCGGGCGCGGGGCGGGCTGACCAGCCCTCCAGCGTGTTGCCAGCGGTTACGACGTGGATGGTGTTGCGTATCCTGGCGGTCAACGCGCGGAGTCGCTCGTCGTCGTCGATGACGTCGCGCGTGGCGTCTTCAAGAAAGCTGCGGACCGCGTCGTCAGCGATCGCGGCTTTTTCCACGTTCTGGGTAATCGTCCGGACCCACTGGGCGGCGCCGCGACTCGTGGAGAAACGCAAACGGGGAGAGCGCTCTTCCCACCGCGGGGACTGTTCCTCCTGGTGGGCGGCGGGCAGATCGGTGAGTTTCCATCGGTGGATGGTTCGCCCCTGGGCGTCGTAATGGCGATACACGTCGGGATCGTGACGCAGGTTGTCGAGCTGGTAATGCAACGGGGTGGTGCTGGGCAGATGGACCACGACGTAGCGCTCCACAACGGGAGCGCTATGGACGAGTCGAAGATCTTCTTCGAGCCAGGGCAGGGCGCCGGCGGGTGTGATCACTTCGTAATCGAGGAACACCACGGCGCCGCGGTCGATACCGCTGAACGAAATGACTTTCTGTTGCCAGGCGGCCCAGGTGGGCCAGCCGGCGACGTCGTCGAGTGCGGCGTCGTTGAACGAGTATTCGGGCACCGGCATGACGGTGCCGTCGGGGAGGATGGTCTCGGCCTTGTGGATCACCAGCCGGTCGCGACCGGCCAGGTAGTCGATACGGGGGTCTGCGAATTCGCGGTTGGCGCGGGGGCTCATGAGTCTGACCCATCGCCGGTCGCGGCGGCGGAATGAGCCGTCGTTTTCGATGACGAAGTGCTGTTCCCAGCTCAGGATGATGGCATCGGCATTGGGATGCTGCGCGGCACCGACGTTCAAGTCGGGGCGGGCGTACAGGCCGGTAGCATCCTGCGCAAGACACGGCGCGGCCGTTGCGGTAGAGAGTAGGGCAAGACTCAAGAACGACCAGAGTGGACGACGCAACGCGGCGCGGGCGTGAATGTGATGAGGCCTTGTGCGACGGCGGATTGCCGGGGCGGGGCTTGTTGCGAGGCGTTGGCGCTCGGAGTTCCACACGGTGATTCGGTCGTTGCCCGATGCGCCACTTGACCAAGCGGAGCGAGTGATTCCGGTATCGGGAAGACGGGTCATCAGCGCGACCCTCCCTGGCGTTCGGCGTCGGCGTCGATGCGCCCGGCGATGCCGTCCTTGCCTTCCCGGGGCACGCAGACGACGCGCTGTTCGGCGAGCGCCTGCGCGGCTTTCATGACCTTTCGGAAGCCGGAGTAATCTTCGGGCGCGATGATCTGATCCTTGAGGACCAACTCGAAGCGGTAGGAAATCGAATCGTCGCCGGCAGTCGCGGAGAAAGTGACCGCGGCCGAGTTGGTGTCCAGCGAAACCGAATCGGGAAGGTGGAAGGCACGCCAACCCGGGGGGAGCTTGATGGTTTCTTCCACGCGCACCAGTCGGGTGGCCCGCAGGCGCAATCCGTATTGGCGTTTCTCCTTCTTGATGTCGTAAGACCACTCGGGGAGGAGTTGTTCGGCCAGGGGGAGGGTCATCGCCGGCATTTTGAAAAGAAGTGATTTTTCGCCCAGGGCCGCGAACCGTTCGGCGGCGGCGGTAAGTTTCAAAAACCCGTCACGGGAATAGTCGTAGGGGTCGATGGCGTCAAACGCTTCGATCCGGGCATTCGGTGCGATGTTCAGCGCCTTTTCTAGCACGGCGCGGCGTTCGTCATCGGGTCGTCCGCCGAGCGCTCGGCGTAAGAAGGTGCAGGGGTAGCCGTTCATGTTCATGGCGATGCGGGTGCGCAGTGCGCCGTCGTCGTCGATCTCACTGGCGGCGGTGACTTCCCAGCGGTTGTGGTCCGGCGCGAAGTAGGGAGAGAGGGTCAGCGGCTGGCCTTCGGGCGTGCCATACACGAGGCCCTGAAGCGCCTCGCGGCTGGACCAGAGTTCGCGGCTCATGGGAGACCAGGTGGGGTCGAGAATGTCGAAGGTCCCGTCCTTGTTGCGGAGTGCGGTGACGGTGTGGTTGAACTGATCGGCGGGGATGGCCTCAACGCGGGAACCGGCCATGGTCAGTGCGGCGTAGGCCTCGTGGCCCAGTACGCGGAGCATGGTGACCAACATGCCGGCCTTGTCTTTGCAGACGCCGCCGCGATCGTGGAACGTCTCGACGCTCTTGTGAAGGGTGAACCCCTCACAGGGTCCGCGGCTGGTGCCGATGTAACGGATGTGATCGGCGACCCACTGATTGCAGGCGGCGATCTTCGCTTTTTCGTCGGTGAGACCTTCGGTGATTTCGCGCACCTTGGCGCGGATGGCGTCGTCGGCATCGAACTGGCCTTCGTTGACTTCGTAGAACCAGCGGCTCTTCATTTCCCAGTCGGGCACGGTGGCGAGGACGACCTTGGTGGCGACATCGTCGAGGGCGACCATGTGCGGCTCGCGCTTTATGGCCGGGAGGGATTCGGCCTCCCAGGTGTAGACGCGGCGGTCGCCGTCGAACCAGATGCTGGACCGAAGCGCGCCGTTGTACACACCATATTGTACTTCCATGCCCTTGGGGAAATGGACCGAGTAACGTTTCTTCAGGATGGGGTGCGCCGCGGGGAATAACGTCACTTCGTACCAGTGGCCTTCCATGGGCGGGATCAGCCCTTCTCCGCTGAGTGCCGGGGCCGTCGTCCCGGCATCGCGCAGATAAGCGATGTTGTAGCCGATTTTGCTGAGGCGCAGCTCCACGACATCGCCGACGTCAAGTCGCGGCAAGGCGATGACCTGCTGTTGATTGCCCCAATAAATGGCACGCTGCCGCGCGGGTTGTGTCACCAGGTGACCGAGGTCCGCTTCTTCGATGTTGCCACTCTTGCGGTGCACGCGGACGCGGTCGATGCGTATGCGGTTGGTGGCCGGGTCGAACTCCAGGCGATGCACGGCCTGCGATTTGACCCCCGCATCGGTAAGCACTTTGAACACCTGGCAACTGACTGTGGTGGCCAGCCCGTTGGGCTCAACGTACACGTCTGCTTCGTCGAGCAGGTAGACCAGGTCGGCCTTGTCATAGTCTTTGGCGTCGCCGGCGGCGGCGATCTTGGCGCGGATTTCTGCTTCGCCGGCCGGCTTGGGCGGTCCGGTGGGAACGGGCGTGACCACGGCCATCGTGGAAATCGGCCAGAGATGTGCCACGACGATCGTGACAATCAGGCGTTTCATAGGCATATCCCCTTTCGGGCAAGTGTTTCGGCGATCGCGGGCTGAGACGAGCCGGCGCTCGTGCGGCCATCGGCCGCAAGGCTCGCACGCGAACGGCGGGCTCCGGCCGGTCGCCTAATGTAGCGTGCGGCGCCATTGAGGGCCAGCGAAATCCGGTTGGCCCAACGGGCGCGGATAGGACGCCAAGCTTCGGTGTTCGAACCGGATCAGTAGTTGTAGTAGGCCTGGTAGTGTTCGCGGATGGCGGTGTCGACGTTGAAGATGGAGGCGATGAGGGCGGCGCGCATCCACATGCCGTTGCGTACCTGCTGCCAATACCGGGCCTGGGGGAGGGTATCGAGGCGCTGGTCGAGTTCGTGTCGGCGGGGCAGCGGATGGAGAATGGCGAGGTTGGGCTTGAAGTCGCGGGCCATCTCGTAGGTGAGGCTGAAGCGGTAGTAGTCGATGGACTTGGACTCGCCGGCGACGTCGTGCTCGTCCTGGAGGCGGGTCATGTAGACCGCGTCCAGCTCGGCGATACGCGAGGGCAGGTCATCGGCGAATTCGAACTCGATGCCGTGGCGGGTCAGGTAGTCGAGGATGTCGTCGCCGATGCGCAACTCGGGTGGAGAGACGAACAGCAGACGCACGCCGGGGTAGCGGCACAACAGATAGGTGAGCGAGCGGACGGTGCGGCCGCGTTTGAGATCGCCAACAAAGGCGATGGTGCGGCCGGCAAACAGATTACGGAGGTACCGGCGGTCGATACGCGTGTTGGTGGGGTCGGCAAAGGACCGCATGAGCGTATAAATATCGAGCAGTGCCTGGGTGGGGTGCTGGTCCTTGCCGGATCCGCCGTTGATCACCGGGATGGTGCGGGGCATGTCGTTGAGCATGTGGGCGACGTGCTCTGCGAGTCCCTCGCCGGGGTGGCGCATGATGATCAGGTCGAAATACTGGCTGAGGACGCGGATGGTATCGTCCTCCGACTCACCCTTGATTTCAGAGGAAGTGGAGCGGTCGCGCACGGAGTTGTAGGGCATGCCCAGCACCTGGCACGCAGCGGTGAAGGAGAGAAACGTGCGCGTAGACGGCTGAATGAAATAAAGCATGGCCCGGCGATGACTGAGCAATGTGAGGAGGAACTGCGTACCTTGTCGCGTATGGGCGATGGTGCGGATCATGTCCGAAAGGCGGCAAAGCTGTTCAATGGCTTCGCGGTCAAACTGCTGCGCCAGTACGACGTGAAAAAACCTGTCGTTGCGGTTCAGGGCGGCGACCCGTGCGCCCGTATCCGTGTGCGTGGGATCATCAACGGAAACTTCCAGCGTGGACATGGCCAACCTCGAGATATGGCGAGGCGGCGACTACGCCCGACGACGCGCCGGGCGCCACGTCAGCGCCTTTCCGATGGCGGATTAGATAACACGGCCGACGGGGGGCTGTCAATCCTGTGCAGTTCCTCGGCCGCGCGGGTTCGAAAGGGAAGGCGAAGCCATGGATTACGGGGAATGCATGAATGCTGACCGCTCATGATCTGGTCGGGCCAATTGTCGGAATCACATAGGGGAAGCGCAGGCTGTTCCGCAAACGGCTGCTTTGCGGCAGTGAGTGATTCGTCCGGGTGGGATCGCACGGTCAGTGAATGGTCGTCGACCGCGAGCGCGAGGGGGCGTATTTCACCCGCTGGGCCGAAGTGAACCGCGGACGGCCGTGCGGCCATGGGCGGGTGCGCAGCGCCCGGCTCCTGCTGTGGTGTACGAAGCGACAAGAGGCCTCCGGCGGCGATGATAATCGCCACGCTGGCGGCTACGGCAAGCCGTGCGTACCGGTTGCCGATCGGGATATTCAGGGGGACGTCATCGCAGTCGTCGCTGAGATTCGCTCGGCCGGTCAACGCAGCGCCGTTGCGCAGTGCTTGAAGCGTCTGCTGCTGGGCGCGTTCGAACAAATGAGGCGCCTCGGCGGCACCGAGGGCCGCCAATGCGCTGTTGGCACGTTGCAAGCGATCGGCCACCGATCGACATGAGGGGCAGCGGGCGAGATGAAAGGCCAGCCCGCGCGGCAACTCGCCGGTCGCATCTTCGTCATCGGTCAGAACGGTCAGCACCCAAATGCGTTTGGGGCAGACTTCCTCTGTTGTCCGGGCATGAAGGGTCATGGACTTCCCCCGTTCGGTTGTGCCAGGCGCTCGGACAGCTTGACGACGGCATGGCGTCGGTAGACTCGTGCGGTTGCGGGGTCGATGGCCAACATGCGACCGATCTCACGATAGGAGAGGCCGCTCAGATCCCGAAGGACAATCACCTGTCGTAAATGGACGGGCAGTTCGGCGATGGCTTCACGCAAGCGGTGCGAATCGGCCAAAGCGGTTTCGACCGCGGCCACGGGTTCCGAGGCCGGCGCTGATTCGCGGACGCGACGGGCGTTCTCGGCGATAAGGGGTAGATGGGCTGCGCGCCGGGTGCGGGCGCGAATGATCTCAATGGCGACGTTGGACGCAGTGCGATACAAATAGGCGCGAACGCTCCGCAGATCGGCATGGCCCTTGCGAAGGGCCAGCTTGCAGAAACAATCCTGATAGGCGTCCATCACGTCGGCTTCACTCTCCAGGAACCGCCACAGCATCCGCAGAATTCCCGGGCCCTCCTGCTCCATCAGACGCACCAGCCAGGCATGCGCAAGGTCGGTTACGGGCGCGATTTCGGGCTGCGCCCTGGCCAATGCGCGCGGTAGTTGCGCCAAGGCGATGGTCATCTCACCTACTGACGGCTGAGCGGGTGAATTGTTAGTTCGAAACCGCATGAGGATCGTCCAGCCGTGAAAACAGAGCGGAACCCGTGGATCGGTCCAGGCTCATTGTAGGCCCGATCCGCCGCTGCTGTCGAGGCGAATATTGGATTCTGGATTGGCAAAGCCGTCCGTTTTGAACGGCGGGGGGCCTACGGGGAGGATCGAGCGGGTCGGTCGCTTCGCATCTGCCCCAACGCGTCGGTCAGCACCGAAATGGTTAACATCACCATCACGGGCTCAATTGGGGCGCGGAAACGGAGCCCGCCGTGAGTCAGGGCGTAAACTGTGGGAAACACCAATAGCATCGCGAGCAACCATCGTTGATCGGCGTTCAACCGTCGCGTCCAGAGCCCCCCGGCGACCAGCAACAGCAGTTCCAGGGTCACGAAGCCGACGCCGATGCGGTGCATACGCCCCCCTCGATTGAGCGGCACGATCTGCGCCAATCGCGAAGCCACGTCTCCGGTCCAGAAGTCGACCCAGCGAATGAGTACGAGCTTCGCGTAGCGCGCCGGATCGCGCAAGATTGTTTCGCGTGCGTCTGCGCCGCATTGATCCAAATAGGCCGCCTCGCCGAGCGTTTGAAAGCGATTCTGCTCGTCCGCGTTGGCCAATGGAAAGCGGGCGGGGTACACCATGCCTGATCGGTCGTCCACTTCGGGTGCCACGCCGAGCCAGAGTTCAAGATTGAATCCGCCACGGACATAAATCAGGCGATCAAAATGAATGTAGTTTCGAACGGTCCAGGGTGTCAGTACGATCGCCCACCCTACCAAAGTCAATGTGACGGCACGCATGACTGTTCGGGCGCGCCAACCGGTCGTGGAGGTGGCCGGCCAGAGTACCAGCATCGGGTAGGTTACGGTGAGCGCCGGGTTGAGCAGGGCTACGCCGCCGAGCATCGCGCCCAACAGCAGCCAGGATTGGGGTTGAACATGGGGCTTGCGAAGCCGGCAGGCGTACCACACGGTGACCACGGCCGCCAGCGTGAACAGGTTCGTGTCCCAGATGAAAGTCGTGTACCGGATGAGAATCGGGTGGATTGCCGCCAGCACCGCGGCGCGCCATGCGGCGCTCTCGCCGAACAGCGTTCGGGCGATGCTGAACAACAAGGGGACGACCAGCGCGGTGGCGACCGCGTTGACACCCAGAAGGACGAATTGCGCGGCGGGGGTATCGGGGCCGAGGGCTCGGAAGACGACCGCTACGAAGGTCACGTAGATGGGGGGCATGAGCGACGAAGGAGCGGTGTCGTTCTCATTCTCGCTCAGAGGACTGGTCAGCGTGCCATGGGTCAGCAGGCGGCCGGCAGCCACGCGATACTCGACCGGGTATTCGGTTCCCCTGATCGCGCAGAATACCCCGCGCAGTCCCAGCGCGAAGAGCACCAGAAGCCACAGGGCTGTGGACGCGCGCCGAGTCATGTCATGGAATTTATCGACCCTTCAAGGAAGTTCGTCCATGTTACGGCAGGGGCAATGAAACTTGATTGATAATAAGCCGAAATCAGGCTCGAACTTTGCGGCGGAGGGTTCTGCCCGTCATCGCCAGTGCGGCCACGCCCAGCAGGAGGACGGTGGCGGGCTCAGGGACGACGGTGATTGAGTCAATGGCCAGTTCCTGGCCTCCGACTAGGAATCGATCGATAGGGCCAAATAGCGTGACTACGCCGCTTCCGACAGTTGCCGAAATACCCGGTGCAATGGCGCTCGGCACATCGTTCAACGAGTCAAGCTGGAGGATCGCCGAGCCGTTGACGGAGAGATTGCTGGCGCCTCCGAATTCGAGGTATTCGAACGTGACCTGATTGACAGCGAAACCGACGCCCGCAAGATCGAACTGGACGCTGATGTTATCGAGCTGCAGGGCGTGGGTCGGAAACTGCTGCCCGTAAATGCCGCCTACCTCGGCGTCGAAGAATCCGACGAAAGAGCCGAGGAAGAAGTTTTCGACCGACATATCGATACCGTTTTCGGATAACACCACTTCGCTGGGGCTGTGGTTGGCCGCCGCGCCATAAAGAGTACCCATGGGGATGCTCTCGAAATCAATCGAAGTGGCGCGTGCGGTTCCCGAGGCCATCGCCAAAGCAATGAAAAAGGTTCTGCAAATTCGCCGGTGGCGCTGACTCGAGCGGTAAGTGACGGAACGGATCATCTTCTTAACTGTGGTGACATTTCTCGAGACCATGGACAAGCCCCTGGCTCATGCTCCGTTCGGCGGAGCGAAACGGCGGTGGTCCCCTCCCCACGAATCCGATCTACGTTCGAGCGATGCGGAATGCGAGGTCGGAAAGCACGTTGGGTATCTACCGCCGCCGATCCAAATCAGCGCGCCCGCATTCGTCGCGTGCCCATCCAACAGGTTATCCGGAAATGGCGTCGATTTCAAGTGAAAAGGGTCCACAACCTGGGTTGATGCGATGCTGGGCATGGCCGGATAGGGTGCCGTGTGGATCTGATACACCACGTGGCTTGAGTCGGGATCGGATAGCGGATACCTGCCGCACAACGGTTATTGGGCTCTCTCGAACCGGTGTATCTGGGAATCCGGAGTGTCAAACCACGGGCGGCCTGCCAAATATCCGTTCCGAATGCTGGTTGACTTTCAAGATCGGGCGACGTTGCAGAACGAAGACCTTGGAATTGTGCAGTACGGACGGTGTCGTCCTGCCCAAGCGATGCGTCCATTATCGGCCGTAATTCCGCGCCGACGAAGTTAAGTCAAATCGGAAACCAGCCCGCGGACCTTGCTGAAATCGGACGATCTCGAAGCGAGAGTGTTGGCTCAGCGTGAACGAGCTGTTGGGACTCCTTCACCGTCGAACACAGAGTGGAACGGACACGAGACGCGGGCTATGCTAACATGAGGCTCCGCGTCAGAAACCTTGTATTTTCTCGACGGATGTGGTAGATTCTCGGTTAGTTATAGGTAGTTCGGTAATCGGCGACAGGGCTTGGTCGGCGGAGCGGGTAGCCATTCCCGTGCGGCTGGGCAGGTTTTTCGCAATCGCCGATTCTGAACCGGTCGGCGGCGGCGAAAATCGATCGTCGTCTACCTTTTTCAGTTCTGTCGAGCAGGGTGGGGCCGGTCTTTTCGCGCTGACGCGCGGAGGAGGAGGGAAGAATGGTCAGGTCAAAGTTGGCGGCGGCGGTGTCGTTGGCAGCGGTGGCGCTGCTGACCGGTGCCGAGGTCCGAGCGACGGTTCAACTTGAACTCCGGCCCGCATCGCAGTCCGAGTTCTCCGGACAGACCGTGCACGTCGAGGTCTACGCGGTCGCGAATCCCGCGGAGCCGGTGGGCATTATCAATATGGTGCTCCAGTGGGATGCTTCGCTTTTCACGCTCATCGGAGTGGACGAAACCGGGGCCCATCCCTGGGGTTCAATCAGTTTTCCATCGGGCGGACTTAACACGTCTTTCAATGACGGTGATGCGTTTCTCACGCTGGCCATCAACCCTTGTACGGCCGCGTCGGCTACGCCTTCCGGGTTGCTCGTGACTACGTTGCTTTTTTCGACCAGCGCGAACACGGGCACCGGCGAAGTGAGGATTCTGTCGAGTCTCAGCGGGTCCATCACGCGGGTGTGGAATAACCACACGCTGTTCGGATGCGGAGGTCAACTGGTTGCGATCACGATCGGCCCCGCGGTCAGCGTGACGGTCGGCCTGTGCCAGTCGGCGCTGCAATGTAACGACGGCAACATGTGCACTTCCGATCTGTGCGGCGTTAACGGCGTTTGCACGCATACGCCCAATTACAACGAGTTTGAGCAGTGTTGCAATCCGGCTACCGGCGCCCTGATGTCGATCAGCGACGGGAATGATTGCACCACCGATTTCTGTAACGTCGCCACCGGCCAGGTTACGCACACGAACAAGGGAATCGGCGCCGCCTGCGGAAGCCAGGTGCAGAACGATTGCACCAATCCGGACACCTGCGATGGCTTCGGGAACTGCCTGCCGAACGATATCGGAAACGGAGCCTTCTGTGACGATGGCGATTCCTGCACGCAGGCCAGCTCATGCCAGAATGGCGTATGTGTGGGGACCAATCCGCTGCCCAACAACACGCCGTGTACTGATAGTTTGATTTGCACCACGGGTTCGGGAACGTGCCAAGCCGGAAAGTGTATCGAACCGGGACGCGCATGTTCCGACACCCAATTCTGCATCGAGCCGGCACAATGCAACAAGATTGGAGACTGTGATTCTGTCCCCGGTTCGACGTGCGTGGGCGGCTTCTGTACCGCAGGGTACGCATGCTGGGGCTGCCTGCCCGAGCCCAAGCCGTGTCAAGGGGGAGCGGATTGCCCGCCGGGGAAGCCTTGCGAAAACGGCTTTTGTCATCAGTGCGGTACCGATACCGGTTGTCTTCGTTTCATTTGCTCGCCCAGTACTCACACTTGCTTGACCATTCGCGACCACGCACAGTGCATTCTGGCAGACGGACTCTTCTGCAACGGCGACGAAGTGTGCAGTACGTTCGGCACCTGCCTGCCGGCCGATCCACCGCAAGCCCTTTGCCCCCCCGGCCTCACCGTTTGCGACGAGGCTAACGATGTTTGCGTCGAATGTCTGGACAGTTCGCACTGCCCGCCGGGCGAGTTCTGCAACCCGCAGATCAACGAGTGCGTGGAGTGTCTGATCAACGCGCATTGCAACGACGGAAACTCCTGCAACGGCATTGAGACCTGTAACACGACAACCGGACAGTGTATTGCCGGAACGCCGGTCAGTTGCCCGCAGATGGGAATCTGCACGATCGACGTCTGCAATGCGGCGAGCGGCCAGTGCGAGCCCAAACCCGTCGAGCAAGTGGCGTGCAGCCAGAGCAACCCCTGTCCCGACCCGGCCAAGTTCCAATGCGGCCCGAGCAACTTCTGCTTCACGTTGCAGTCCTGCAGTGACGGCGACGGATGTACCGTAAACGATTCTTGTGTCGGCGGTGCGTGTGTGGGATCGCCGCCGCCCAATCCGGGACCGATCAACCTGGAGTTGTCACCCAACCAGACGACACCGTACAGCATCGGCCAGACCGTCAGCATTCGTTACTTTGCCAAGCGCACCAGCGGCTCCTCCGGGGTTTCGGTCGTTGAGGGGTCGGTTCTGTGGGATCCGGTTCGCCTGGCGCTGCAGTCGCCAGGGTTTGTGGACCCGTGTACGAATCACCCCAGCGACCCGCTGAACTGTCCGGCAGGAACGTATGATTGGTTCGCTTCCGGATTCCTTTCGAACTTTGATCCAGACGGTTTGAACGACGATTTCTTTGACGGCGATGCCCATTACGTAGCGCAGATCGGTCCCGGGTTGCCGGTGGCGCCCGTTTCGGCGGCGACGCCACTGCACGTGACCACGCTCCGGTTTACCGCGCAGTTAGCCACGTCGGCTACGGGCATTTTAGTAACACCGACGCGGTGCGTAAGCCCCGGCGGAACCTACACCCGTGCCATTACGGGGGCCGGAGAGGATGTCACCGGAACGCTGACGCCGGCGCTGGTTCGGATTCAATGCACCAACAATGCCCAGTGCTTTGACAACAATCCGTGTACCACGGAAGTGTGCAATCTGAGCACCAATTACTGTGAGTACACCAATGTCGGGAACGGGACCGCCTGCGGCAATCAGACGCCGCAAAGCGAGTGCGACCAGCCGGACGTTTGCATGAACGGCGTGTGCAGCGCCAATCCCAAGCCCGCGGGTACCGCGTGCACCGACGACGGCAACCAATGCACCAACGACGTGTGCAATGGGGCGGGAACATGCACGCATCCCAACAAGCCTGCGGGCACGGTGTGCAACGACGGATTGTTCTGCACGCTCGGGGAGACCTGCAATCTGGGCTTCTGCGGCGGCGGCGTGCCCAACACCTGCAACGACGGCATCCCGTGCACCATTGATGCGTGCAACGAAACCAACGATTCGTGCGAACATACGCCCGTGGACAGCATCTGCAACAACAACGTCTACTGCGATGGCGTGGAGGTGTGCAACGTGGGGCTGGGATGCCAATCCGGCACGCCGCCCGATTGCTCTAGCGATGGTATTGCCTGCACAGAAAACGACTTCTGCGACGAGGCACAGCGCCGTTGTAATGGCATTCCCAACGACAATCTGTGCGGGCCGACGGAAATATGTCTCCAATTCGTGGGTTGCGTGGACGGATCGTGCCCGCCGCCGACGGTGGTCTCGGCCGGACCAAGGTATCTCAAGGTCAATCCGCAGCCCATTGGGGGCAGCAACCCGATGAAGCTCTTTGTGACCTCATCGACCTGGCCATGCCTCGGCAAGTACGTGGGCATGCCGGTGGATGCGGACATGGACGGCAACGGCGTGATGGACAGCCGCCTGGCCAAGCTGGTCGACAACCCGCTGGATGCGGCGGAGTTGACTCCGGCCCAGTGGACGGGAAGCTTCTCCGATCCGACTCTGCCGGCCGCGTTGTACGTTACCGGGGAGGATATCACCCCGTCGGATCGAACCGGTCCTACCTCGTTCAGCGATACGCGGTACACCGTGGCGGCGGAGTGCGGCGGGGTACTCGGGGCGGGTTCCGAAGCGGTCATGGACCGCTGGTGCGATTCCGACGACAACGGCATTGTGAACGTGACGGATATTCAGGTCGCGGTGCTGGCATTCCAGGGGCAGTATCACATGCCGGGCGGTTCGCCGCCGGGCGGCTCGACCAAGGCCTCGGTTGACGTGACCGCGCAGGTTCGCGGGTGCGATCCGCCGATCAGCCCGGTGGCCGTGAACTTTGGCGATATTGCCCAGATCGTGCTGGGGTTCCAGGGCAGGTCGTACGCACAGTTTATTTCGCTGCTGCCGCCGGATCACCAGTGCAGTCTGCCCTGTCCGTGATCCAAGAAGGTTTAGCATGATCGTAGTTGCCGCGGGCGGAACCGTTGAAACGGCTCTGCCCGCGGTGTTCTTGGGAACACTGTGCGAATACTCTACTGCCAATGCCGCCCGAAAGGCGGAATGACCGGTGGGCAGGTGGTCCCACGAAGCGTACAATGCCGGCATGAACCTTTCCGCTGTCGGGCAGATGCAAGATATCCACGAGAAGGTGCACGGTGGCGTGGAGTTGTCACTGGATGACGCTCTGCGACTCTACATGTCGCCGGACATCTTCACGCTGGGCGAGCTGGCTAACACCGTTCGCGAGCGGCTGCACGGCCGGAACGCCTATTTCAACGTAAACCGGCACATCAACTACACGAACTACTGCGTGCTGCGGTGCAAGTTCTGTTCGTTCTACCGGCCGTATGCCAGGGGCCGGACAGCGACAATGCCCGGTGGCGCGGCGACTGAGGACGGCGGGTATGAGTATTCGGTGGAGGAGATCGTCGCGCGGGCGCAGGAGGCGTATGCGCGGGGCGCTACGGAGGTGCACATCGTCGGCGGGCTGCACCCGAAGCTGCCGTTCGAGTTTTACGAGGACATGTGCCGCGGCATCCGCGAGGCGTGCCCGCACCTGCACATCAAGGCGTTCACCGCGATCGAGATCATCCACTTCACGCGCATCGCGCGCCCGCGGCTGACGATTGCGGAGGTGCTCACGCGGCTGCGGGCCGCGGGGCTGGGCAGCCTGCCCGGCGGCGGGGCGGAAATTTTCGACGACCGCGTGCACGACGAGGCGTTCCAGAACAAGGTGGGCGAAGCAGAGTGGTTCGAGGTGCACCGCACGGCGCACGAGCTGGGCATCTTCACCAACGCCACCATGCTCTACGGCCACGTGGAAACGGCCGAGGAGCGTATCCGCCACCTCATCAAGCTGCGCGAGCATCAGGCGGAGAGCCTGCGTTCGCGGGCGGCGCACTTCAACTGTGTCATCCCGCTGTCATTCATTCCCGACGGCAGCGCGTTGGCCCATCTGCCGGGGCCGGACGGGCTCACCGACCTGCGTACGCTGGCGATCGCCCGGCTGGTGTGCACCCACATTCCACACGTGAAGGCGTTCTGGATCATGCAGACGCCCAAGGTCGCGCAGGTGTCGCTCAACTGGGGAGTGGACGACGTGGACGGCACGGTGGTGTATTACGACATCACCAAGCGCGAAGGCGACGGCACCACACACCAGGAGCTGTCGGTAGATCGGCTGAAGCGGCTGATCGTCGAGGCCGGCTGCACGCCGGTGGAGCGCGATACGCTCTACCGCCATGTGCTGCGCGATGAGCGCACCTGGCGCGTCGAGGGGGAACCGTGGTCGGTGAACTATGACAGTCCCTTGACACCGCCGGTTTCGACCGGTCCCAATCCGGTCGTCGAACTCACCGTGCCGGCGTAGACCGCGCAGTGGATTGGCGCGCGCTGGGATCTATGTCAGTAGGTACGCAATACGGAATGACCGCAGGTCAGCGTGATGCCACGCGGTTGCAGGTGAGCTGGTGGACGCCGTAATCGGCGAGGTCGACGTCGCCGTCCTGGTCGAAGTCGAAGGCGGTGCAATGGCGCGTTCCGTTGGCCGAACCGCCGAAGCAATTCAGGAACGCGGCGTCACAGCCGCCGTCTGCCACCAGCGTGGAGACATTCCCCAGCCGGGCGCGCTCCCGAACTGCGCCCAGCTCCCGCTGAATCAGCCAACCCCACACGGTGAAAGCCACGACTGCGGCCGCGGCGATGGGCACCAGTCGGCGCGGCGCCAACCACCATGGTTGCGGCGCAGTTTCCACAACGGCCACGCCGTGAGTTATCCCGGTTGTGGGGGTTGTGCCGAATACGCCCGATTGCTTTGCGGCCGCGAATTCGGCGAGCAACTCATCGAAACGGTCGGGCTTATGCTGATGCTCAATCATGGCGCAACCACACTCGTTCAACGGCCGGGTGAACCGGCTCTCATTAAGGAAGGTCGCTTCCAATACCGTCCGGCGCGAAAAATTCGGGGTGCTTGCGGCGCAAACAGGCGCGAAGGGCTCCGATAACCTTCGGCCAGCGGGAACGGAGGGTGGATTCGCTTACGCCCAAAGCTCGACCGACTGTTTGCCAGCGGTTTTCAAGTATGTCTGAAAGATGCACGGCAAGCCGCGCGGCCTCGGGATCCAGGTCGTTGATGCACTCACGCAGCGCTGCCAGCAGTTCCAATCGATGCAAGATGGTCGAGGGGTCAACGGCGCCATCCTCCACTTCCTCGGCCGGTAGTGCGCCGGACGCAGCGTCGGCGAACTCCGGACGCCTGCGGCGCAGCGCGGAAATGCACTGGTTGCGCGCGATGGTCACGAGCAGCGAGGAAAGGGAACGAGGGAGGCTCGCGTTCGTTCGGGCGTTGTGAATGAGTCCGTGCCAGGCCGTGGACGCGACGTCGTCGAGCCATTGCGGATCACGCGTGCACTGGGTCCGGCTGAAGCGAAAGACCGTGTAACGCACCAGACGATCGTATCGGCGCATCAGCTCGGCCAGCGCCGCGCCGTCGCCGGCTGCCGCCGAGCGGAGCAGGAAGTCGTCGCCGATCCGCGCAGGATCGCCGTTTGAAGGGTCATCAGCCTGCGGACTGGGAGGCATGAGAGCGATTATCCACCGCACTGTTGTAGGGTCAACGAACGATTGGCGGGTCGGGGCTGGCTCTCAACGGCAGGTCGCCGATGCCGCGCGGCAGTTCGGCTGAAAAGCCGGTCGCGGGTCGCAAGCCGGTCACGGGGAATCAATCGCGGAAGCGATATTTGATGATGGCCCACAGGGCGGGGAAGCCGTCCCAGATGCTGATTTTCTTTCCCTCATCGCGGCTGCGGCCGGCGTAGCTGATGCCCACTTCGTAGACTCGCCAGCGGCGGCCTTTCTTGCTGGGGCGGGAAATCTTGGCGGTGAATTCCGGTTCGAAATCGAAGCGGTTGCAGCGAAGGGTCAGTCCGTCGAGCACTTCCCGGCGGAAGACTTTGTAGCAGGTTTCCATATCGGTGAGGTTGAGGTCGGTAAACATGTTGGAAAGCAAAGTGACAAACCGGTTGCCGACCATGTGCCAGAAGCGGTCCACGCGGTGGGCGGCGCCGCCGCGGAATCGCGAGCCGTACACCACGTCGGCCTTGTTTTCGAGAATGGGCTTGAGCAGGTAGGGATAATCTTCCGGGTTGTATTCGAGGTCGGCATCCTGGATCAGCAGAATGTCGCCGGTGGCGAGCTGGAAGCCTTCGCGCAGGGCGGCACCCTTCCCCTTGTTGTGGGGCTGGAGCTTGATCTGGATGTCGACTCCCGGCCAGCGCTGTCGGATGCGCGGATAAATCTCGCGTGTGCCGTCGGAAGAGGCGTCGTCCACGAGGATGATCTGGCGGTCCATCTTCACCTCGACGGCCAGCACGCGGGCGAGCAGTTCCTCGAGGGTGTTCGCCTCGTTGAACACGGGAATGATGACGCTGAGCTTCATGCGTGGAGGATTCGGCGGCGTCCATCGGCCATGCGGGCATGATAACGGGCCGGTGCGCGCGGGCAAGTCGCATGGATGGGGGGCACGGTTTCGCAGGGGTTATCGCCGGCGTGGTCGTAGTTTCGGGAGGGTGCCGCTCCTTGCGGTGAATGGACGACGCCGCATACCATGGCGAACGGCAGCGACATCCGGGTGTCGATGGGCCGGAAGTGCGTGCGGGGTCCGGCGACGTGCACCAGGGCGCGACATTGCGTCGCGCGGCCAGAGTTGTTTCATTGTCGTGGGGGCATTTCTTCACCGGGAAGTTCACGCATGGTACCGCTAGTGGCGACATTCACCCTGGGGCTATTGGGGTCGGCGCATTGCGTGGGGATGTGCGGGGGATTCGCTGCGGCCATCGCGGCCACGCGGCAGCCCTTCTGGCCGAGTTTCGCGCGGCAGCTTGTGTACAGCAGCGGGCGGCTGGCGACCTATGCGTTTCTCGGAGCGGCCGGGGGTTTCGCGGGGCAGCGGCTGGCGATGTACGACACCGCATTGGTCACGGTGCAGCAGGCGTTTTCGATGCTGGCGGGAGTGGTCATGGTGGTGATCGGCGCTTCGGTATTGGGGTTGCTCCGGGTGCGCTGGGTATCCGCGTTGGGGCTGGGGGCGCTGTTTGCGCCGGCGTTTGCTCATTTTCTCAATGCCCGATCCACGAGCGGCTTCTTTTTGGCGGGGCTGGCGAACGGGTTTCTTCCGTGCGGGCTGGTTTATGCATTTCTGGCGCAGGCGGTGGCGACGGGGCAACTGGGTCATGGGGCGCTTCTGATGTTCGCTTTCGGGCTGGGCACGGTGCCGGCGATGGTGGGGATCGGCTGCGGCAGCGTGTGGATGGGCCACGCGATGCGGAAGCACATCTATCGCTTCGCGGCGTGTCTGGTGATTGTGATGGGCGGGGTGACCATGTGGCGGGCGTGGCCATCGGCCGACGGCGGCGCGTGCTGCGACCACGCGGTGGTTCCCGTTCAGGTGACGATCGATTGAGTCTGGTGGATGTGATCACGACAAGGGTGGAATGTTGGTCGGACGGGTGGGGGCAAGTCAGCGGGAGGGGGCGCAAATGTGTTTCACGTGAAACGGGTTTGCGCGAGAAACGCCGAAACGCCGACAGCCGAAACGCCGAAAGGGGGCGGGTTGCGCAGGCGTGTTTCACGTGAAACAGATTTGCGCGGGGGTGAGTGGGTAGATGGGGACGAAAAGGGTGATAATTTGGGAATGTTTCACGTGAAACGGTCTTGCGCGTCGGCTGAGGACCGCTTGTTGGCACGCGCGGTACGGATTCGTTGTTTCGCGCGAAACGTGGTTGCGCGAGAAAGGCCGAAATGGGGGCGGGTTGCGCAAGCTTGTTTCACGTGAAACACGTTTGTGCTA
>CAZMVD010000014.1:0-55434 GCA_964569425.1 uncultured Phycisphaeraceae bacterium | reverse complement strand
GGCGTGGATGTGGTACCACCGCGTGGTCGGCAAGGAGCGGTGCCCCATCGTGGACACCTGGTGGCAGACGGAGACCGGCGGCATTCTCATCACGCCCCTTCCCGGCGCCATCCCCACCAAGCCGGGATCGGCCACGCTGCCTTTCTTCGGCGTCAAGCCGGTCATGTTCAACAGCGATGGAAAGCGAGTCGACGGACCGGGTGCCGGCGTTCTTTGCATCGCAGAGCCCTGGCCGGGCATCATGCGCACCGTCTACGGCCAGCACGAGCGATTCAAGGAAACCTACTTTACCGCTTACCCCGGCCTCTACTTCACCGGCGACGGCTGCCGCCACGATGAAGACGGCTACTGGTGGATCACCGGCCGCGTGGACGACGTCATCAACGTCTCCGGTCACCGCATGGGCACGGCCGAAGTGGAAAGCGCGCTGGTCAGCCACGCCGCCGTGGCCGAGGCCGCGGTGGTGGGTTTCCCGCATGAAATCAAGGGTCAAGGCATCTACGCGTACGTGACGTTGAAGACGGGGCAGGAATACACCGACGCCCTGAAGAAAGCGCTGATGGCGCACGTGCGGAAGGAAATCGGCGCGATCGCCCAACCGGACGTCATTCACTGGGCACCCGGACTGCCCAAGACACGCAGCGGAAAGATCATGCGCCGTATTCTGCGTAAGATTGCCGAAGGTCAACCAGACCAGGTAGGCGACACCACGACGCTGGCGGATCCCGCCGTCGTGACGCACCTGGTGGAGACGTACCGCAAATAAGTCGTGTTGGTGCGCCTCGATTGGGCGAACCACTCAAGCGGGCTTAAGGGCAAAACGCCGGACGAAGAAGCGTCCGCAGGCGACTATCGCTGCGCCGTCTGCGTGCCAGTGCTGCGCCTTGCGCGGTTCGGCTCGCGGGCTGGCGGGATAAACTCCCTCTGCAGCGGCGTATTCGATGAGGTCGTCGTTCTCGAAAACAGGGAGGCAAATCCTCTCGCACGCCGGCGCCAATCCTCGGGCGGGAGAATGCGAGGATCGGACTTCTCGAGTGTGTGTCGACGCCGACCGCAGACACCAGGAGGCGGATTGTCGGCGCCACGGTGCCCGGGCGCCGCCGCCACGCGTCGTTCGTGCACGGCGCATTCCGTCTCATATCACGTACCCTTGCTCGGTTGGAGCATCCGCCGTCGCTCTTGCTTCCGGCACGACCGAGGATTCACCGAACACACGAATGTGGCGGGGCCGTACGAAGACGTGGGTCCCGGGTTCCAGGCGCATGGTGCCGAATCGCTCCTGCGATAACTCGGCAGTGAGCGATTGCCCGGCGGACGTCTTCAACTCGACGCGAACCGTCGGGCCGGCTGAGTGTACGCGCAACACCTTTGCCTGGATCGACGGCAGGCCGTTGGTCTTGGTGTCGATGGTCACGTCGTGGGGTCGAACGAAGACGCGGGCGGCGCCCCTCACGGACTGACCGTTGCCGTCAAAGGGAAGTTCGATGGGCCCCAGGTGAACGCGGTCGGCATCGACGCGGCCATGAAACTGGTTTACCTCTCCGAGGAAATGCAACACAAACTCCGTTTGGGGATGATGGAACACCTGGTCGGGCGTACCGGCCTGTTCGACGCGGCCCTGGTTCATCACCACGATCTGGTCCGCGACTTCCAGGGCTTCATCCTGGTCGTGGGTGACGAAGACGCTGGTGACTTGAATTTCGTCGTGCAAACGGCGCAGCCACGTGCGCAGTTCCTTGCGCACCCTGGCGTCGAGCGCGCCGAAGGGCTCGTCGAGCAGCAGCACCTCCGGCTCCACGGCCAGGGCGCGGGCGAGCGCCACTCGCTGCCGCTGTCCGCCCGACAGTTGATTGGGAAACCGCCCGGCGAGGTGCTCCAGTTGAACCAGTTCCAGGAGCTGACGTACCTTCGCGCCAATGGCCTCCTTCGAAGGCCGATATTTCCGGGGCCGCACGCGCAATCCGAAGGCGACGTTCTCGTGCACGGTCATGTGACGAAAGAGTGCGTAGTGCTGGAAGACGAACCCGACACGGCGATCGCCCACGCGCCGCTGGGCCACGTCACTTCCGTGAAACAGGACCGAGCCACTTCCGGTATCGGCGAATTCCAACCCAGCGATGATTCGCAGCAGCGTGGTCTTGCCCGAGCCCGACGGACCCAGCAGGGCGACGAGTTCGCCCGTCGGCACACGCAGCGACACGTCCTTGAGCGCGGCAAAATCGCCGAACGTCTTGCTGATGTGGCGAACTTCGATGCTCATCGCGCGGCCTCCTTCTCTTGCGCGGGGAGGTGCGCAGGACGATTCACCTTCATTTCGACGAGCGTCCGGGCCGCCAGTGTCCCCAGCGCCAGCAGGGCCAGGAGCGACGCTACGGCGAACGCGGCCACGAAGTTGTATTCGTTGTAGAGGATCTCGACGTGCAGCGGCATGGTGTTGGTCAGGCCGCGAATGTGTCCCGACACCACGGACACTGCGCCGAATTCCCCCATGGCCCGCGCATTGCACAGGATGACGCCATAGAGCAGCGCCCACTTCACGTTGGGCAGCGTAACCCGCCGGAAGGTCTGCCATCCGCTTGCCCCGAGCGATAGCGCCGCCTGTTCGTCTTCCGTCCCTTGTTCTTGCATCAGCGGGATCAACTCTCGCGCCACGAACGGAAACGTCACGAAGATCGTGGCCAGCACGATGCCCGGCACCGCAAAGATGATCTTGACGTCGTGGTCCGCGAGCCAGGGACCAAGCCAACCCTGCAAGCCGAACAGCAGCACGTAAATCAGCCCGGAAATCACCGGCGAGACCGCGAAAGGCAGGTCGATCAGCGTGATCAGGACGTTCTTGCCGCGGAACTCGAACTTGGCAATCGCCCAGGCGGCGGCCAGGCCGAAAACGAGATTGGCCGGGACGGCGATGGCCGCCACGAGCAACGTCAGCTTGATGGCCGACCGCGCGTCAGGCTCGACCAGGCTGGCGAAATAGGCTCCGACGCCGTTGCGCAGGGCTTCGACAAACACAGCGAGAAGCGGCAGGAACAGAAACGCCCCCAGGAACAGCAGCGAAAGGCCGATGAAGGTCCATCGGACCCAGCGCGCCTCGGTTCGCGCGGACGTGCGCTCGCGTTCGCGGGGCGGGACAGCAGGAATGGCCATAACTCCACACATCGGTACTTCCCCCTAGGCCCGGGCGCTGCGCCGGCTCCACCATTGCAGCACGTTGATTGCCAGCAGCAGGACGAACGATGCGAACAGCATGACCACGGCGATCGCGGTGGCGCCGGCGTAGTCGTACTGCTCCAGCTTGGTGATGATCAGCAGCGACGCGATCTCCGTCCGCATCGGCATGTTGCCCGAGATAAAGACGACGGAGCCGTACTCGCCAAGCGCTCGCGCAAATGCCAGCGCAAAGCCCGTCAACAACGCCGGAAGAACTGCCGGCAGGATCACCCGCTGAAATGTTCGGAGTCGGCTGGCGCCCAGACACGCCGCCGCCTCTTCCACTTCCGGGTCCAGGTCTTCCAACGCCGGCTGCAAGGTGCGAACCACGAACGGCAGGCCGATGAACGTCAGCGCGATGGTGACACCCAGGGGCGAAAACGCGGCATTGATGCCCAGCGGTTCCAGATATTGTCCGATCCACCCGTTCCGCGCGTAGATGGCGGTCAGCGCGATGCCGGAAACGGCCGTCGGCAGGGCGAAAGGCAGATCGACCAGCGCGTCCACGATTTTTTTGCCGGGGAACTGGTAGCGCACCAGGGTCCAGGCCACGATGAAACCCAGCAGCGCATTGATCGTGGCGGCGATGAACGAAGCGCCGAAGGTCAGTTTGTACGAAGCGACGACTCGCGGATCGGTCACCGTTTCCCAAAAGCGAGTCCACGTCATCGAAGTCGCCTTCACCACGAGGGCCGTGAGCGGCAACAGGACGACCAGCGACAGGTAGAGCAGCGCATAGCCCATGCTCAGGCCGAAGCCGGGCAATACTCTGGGTTTTCGTAGGGCGGCTTTCATATTCCGCAGTCTCGGCACAGGCATTCGCCGGTCAGTTCCCCGGCGTATAGATCCGGTCGAAAACGCCGCCATCCGCGAAGTGGGTCTTCTGGGCCTCCTGCCAACCGCCGAACCCTTCTTCGATCGTGAACAGCGCCACGTTGGGGAACCGACTTCGATCGGAAGGGTCAGCGTGTTCAGGTTTCACGGGGCGGTAGTAGTGCTTTGCCGCCAGCCGCTGCCCGACGGGTGAATACAGGTACTCAAGATAGGCCTGCGCCACTTCGCGTGTGCCGTGTTTGTCCGCGAACTTGTCGATCAACGCGACCGGCGGCTCGGCGAGGATGCTCAACGACGGAACGACGATCTCGAACTTGTCGGCGCCGAATTCCTTCAGGACGAGGAAGGCCTCGTTTTCCCACGAAAGAAACACATCGCCGATGCCGCGCTGCACGAACGTCGTGGTCGATCCGCGCGCGCCGGAATCGAGAACCGGGACCTTTTTGAAGAGCGCCGTCACGAATTCGCGTGCCTTGCGTTGAGCGTCGAGAACTTCTGCGGCGTACGAGTCGTCCGCGAGTTTGGCGAAGTCGCCCAGTTCGCGCTGGAGCACGAATCCCCAGGCGGCGAGGTAGTTCCAGCGGGCGCCGCCCGACGTTTTGGGATTGGGGGTGATGATCTCCACGCCGGGTTTGATTAGATCGTCCCAGTCCCGAATCTGCTGGGGATTCCCCCGGCGAACCACGAACACGATGGTGGAGGTGTAGGGAGCGCTGTTGTGCGGCAGGCGTTTCTGCCAATCCGCGGGAAGGAGGCCCGCTTTTTCAGCGATGGCGTCGATGTCGTAGGCCAGTGCCAGCGTGACCACGTCCGCTTCCAGCCCGTCGATGACCGCCCGCGCCTGTTTGCCGGCGCCACCATGCGACTGGCGAACGGTGACCGTTTGTCCGGTTTTCTCCTTCCAATGCCGGGCAAACGCGGCGTTGAACTCGGTGTACAGTTCACGCGTGGGATCGTAGGAGACGTTGAGGAGCGTTACCGCGGGCTGTGCCTGTACGGCGGAGACGTTGGGGATGCCCAACAACGCGCATCCCATGGCCGCTCGTACCAAGGACCTTCTCGTACTCATACTTGCCTCCAGACCATTGCCCTGACTGGTCGGTATATGCCGCCTCGCCGGTGGCCTCGCCGGTACCTGGCCGACAGGTTTTGAATAGCAAGGAGGATGCCAGTGTTGGCAAACGACGGAATGAGGCCTGAATGGTCAATAGCATGTTTATTATAAGACCATTGAAAAAGTCCGCGATATATGCTAGATATAGACCAGCTAATATAACGGTATTCCGTCGTATTTGATCGGTCGGGCGAACATGCAGCGCTTTCAGCGGACATTGCTGGACGTATGGCGAGAGGTTTGTCGTCACATCGAGATCAACGAGGCCGTTTCGTTGATTTCGCCCATGTTGGCCCGCCAGGTGCCGCTACGCACAACCCTTGTGCGGCGGATCGACGTGCGGCGTAGCGGCGTCGATACCGTCGCGGAGGGCGCCGTGGATGGCGAGGCGGCCGGCTGGCCGTCGAGGTCTTCCTGTTCCGGCGCGGCGCTGGAGCGCCTGTTGGCGTGGACGCGACGTAAGACGATCTTGCGCGGGCCGGCAGACACGTTGGTGGCGCTGTTGCCGGGCGCACTGCCTTCGGAGTGCACCGGCTATGCCATGATCGGACCACTTTCGGCTGATTCAGGGCCGATCGGGTTAATGCTCCTGATTGCGCAACCCGGCGCGCGGTTCGATGCCGAGCATGAGTCGATCATGGCGGCGCTGCTGGAGCCGTTTTCGGCGGCGCTGGAGAACGACGCTCGCCTCAAGGAGTTGACGACGCTGCGCGAGGCGGCGGAGGCGGATCGGCATTCCCTCTTGACCCGCCTCGGCCGGCACGACATCGCCGACACCATCGTCGGAGCCGACGCCGGATTGCGGCCGGTGATGGAACGCGTGGATCTGGTGGCGGCGGCGGACGCGCCAGTGCTGATCTTCGGCGAGACCGGCTCTGGCAAGGAGGTCATTGCGCGGGCGATTCACACGCGATCGCGACGGTCGGCGGGACCGTTTCATCGTGTGAACTGCGGCGCCATTCCGCCCGATCTGATCGACTCGGAGCTGTTCGGACACGAGCGGGGCAGTTTCACCGGAGCGGTCGCTACGCGAAAAGGGTGGTTCGAGCGCGCCGATCGCGGGACGTTGTTTCTCGACGAAATCGGCGAACTGCCGCCCGCAGCGCAGGTTCGCCTGCTGCGGATACTTCAGGATGGCACCTTCGAGCGCGTTGGCGGCCAGCGGATCCTGACGGCGGACGTGCGCATCGTTGCCGCTACGCACCGCAACCTCAAGGCGATGGTGGCGGATGGGCGGTTTCGAGAGGATTTGTGGTATCGCCTGGCCGTGTTTCCGATTCACCTGCCGGCGCTGCGCGATCACGTGGAAGACATTCCGGAACTGGCGACGCACTTTGCGTTGAAGGCATCGCGCCGGTTCGGCACGGCGCCGCTGGCGCCGACGGCGGAGGACGTCAACCTGCTGCTCGGCTATTCATGGCCGGGCAACATTCGGGAACTACAGTCGGTCATGGAGCGGGCGGTCATCCTCGGGAACGGGGGGCGGCTGGAGGTGTCTCGCTCGCTGGGTGCGGCCGATCGTTTTGCTGCGGCCGGGAAGAACGATGATTCGAGCGCACGTGCGGCGGCGCCGGCAGGCCTCGGCGTGTTTCCCACGCTTAATCGCGCCATGGCCGCGCACATTGAGGCCGCGTTAACGCGAACGCGGGGGAGAATCGAGGGCCCGGGCGGCGCGGCGACGTTGCTGGGCATCAACCCGCATACGCTGCGGGCGCGGATGCGCAAACTGCGAATCGACTGGCGGCGGTTTCGGGATATTGCGGGTTGACGCGGTGCGGGATGCTGCACGGCGCGCAGGGCGTCCCCCCCCCGGCGAGCAACCAATAACCAACGGCGCTGACTTTCAGGGGGCACGATCGTGCGCTACAGGCGTATGGAACGCGTGAGTTCGAATCAATCCCCCGGATCCAGAATCGACATAAACGCCTCCTGCGGGATGGAGACGTTGCCGACCATCTTCATTCGCTTCTTACCTTCCTTTTGCTTTTCCAGCAGCTTGCGCTTGCGGGTGATGTCGCCGCCGTAGCACTTGGCCGTGACGTCCTTGCGGAAGGCGCGGATGGTCTCGCGTGCGATGATCTTGGCGCCTACCGCGGCCTGCAAAGGAATCTCAAACATGTGGCGGTCGATCTCCTTCTTGAGCCGCTCGATGAGCCGCCGCCCGCGGTACTGCGCCTTGTCGCGGTGCACGATGACCGACAGCGCATCGACCGGCACGCCGTTGACCAGGATATCCATCTTGACCATGTCGCCGGCACGGAAATCGGAAAGCTCATAATCGGCGGTCCCGTAGCCGCGTGTTACCGATTTCAACTTGTCATAGAAATCGTAAATAATTTCGCAAAGCGGCATGTCGTAAGTCATCATCACGCGCGTGGGCGACAGATACTCCGTCTTCTGGTGCACGCCGCGGCGGTCCATGGAAAGCTGCATGATCGTCCCCACGCTTTCCGCCGGAATGATCATCTGCACCTTGACGAACGGCTCGCGCACTTCCTCGATCTTGCTGGCGTCGGGCATGTCCGCGGGCGACTCGATCCGCTCCACCGTGCCGTCCTTGTACAATAACTCATAGGTCACCGTCGGCGCCGTCTGCACCACGGCCACGTCGTTCTCCCGCTCCAGCCGCTCCTGAATGATCTTCATGTGCAACAAACCCAGGAATCCGCAGCGAAAGCCGATGCCCAGCGCATCCGAAGACGCCGTCTGGTAGGTGAACGAGCTGTCGGTGAGCCACAGCTTCTCCATCGCTTCACGCAGGTGGGAAGTGGTGGTGCCGATGCCGGGGTAGAAATCGCAGAAGACCATCTGCTGCGGAGGCTTGTAGCCGGGCAGCGCGTGATCGGTCGGGCGGCTGGCGCGGGTTACGGTGTCGCCGATGTTTACGTCGGCCAGGGTCTTGATGCCCGCGACGAAGTAGCCGACCTCGCCGGCAGACAACGACTCCACGGCGGTCATTTTTGGCGCATACTTGCCGACCTCGGTAATGAGGTAACGGCGATCCACGCCCATAAGGTCCACCTCGTCGCCGCGTTTGAAGCTGCCGTCGAACACCCGCGTGTGGCAGATCACCCCCCGGTGCGGGTCAGGCTTGGCGTCATAAATAAGAGCCCGCAACGGGCCTTTCGGATCGCCCTTGGGCGGCGGAACACGCTCCAGCACCGCCGTCAGCAATTCGTCGATCCCGACTCCCGACTTGGCGCTGACAAACACCGCCTTGGACGCGTCAAGCCCCAGCACCTGCTCGGCTTCCAGTGCGATGTCCTCCGGTCGGGCGGCGGGCAGGTCGATCTTGTTGATGGCCAGCACGATTTCCAGGTCCGACTCCATCGCCAGGTAAGCGTTGGCCACCGTCTGCGCCTGCACGCCCTGCGTGGCATCGACCAGCACAATGACGCCTTCGCACGCAGCCAGTGCCCGCGACACTTCATAGTGAAAGTCGACGTGCCCCGGCGTATCCAGCAGGTTGAGCATGTAGTTCTTGCCCGCGTGCTTGTACTGGACGGTGGCGCGGTTGGCCTTGATGGTGATGCCCATCTCGCGCTCGAGGTCCATGTCGTCGAGGAACTGTTCGCGCATCTCGCGCTTGGACACCGCGCCGGTAAACTCCAGAATGCGGTCGGCGAGAGTGCTCTTGCCGTGGTCAATATGCGCCACGATGCTGAAATTGCGGATCAGGCTCAGGTCGGTCATAGACGTTGATCGTCCCCGGACGGGGTTACTCACGGCGACGGGCGGGTCGTCCACTTCCCATGGGCCCCTTCGCTCCCTCCAAGGGGCGTTACGCCATCAGAACGGATTATATGCGCGGCCCGGGAAACATGAAACGGCCTGCGGTCCGCGCAGCCGTGTCAATGGGAATGTGTACAGACGGCCTGCGCCCCCTGCAGCGCCGCGGTACCGAGGGGAATGGAAGTCGGGCAGTTGTCCAAGTCAGACACAAAACGCTGCGGCCGCTTCATTTCGGTCATGGTATGGCGATCCAGCATCAGTTCGATGAACAGCGAACGGCCCACGTCGTCGCGCTCCTCGCGCGGGATATGGCCGAAGCCTAAGGTGTGTCCGATTTCATGGGCCGTCACGTTGGCAAAGACCAGCACCCATTCGTCGAACGAATAGCGGTCGCCAAGCTGGCCGATTCGCTTGCCGAAAACGATTGCGGAATTGTCATTCTGCCGGTCGCACGGGTCGTATTCCGCCTGACCGATATCCATGCCTCCGTCGGGTCGAATCTCGTGGGTCAGGTGAACCACCGTATCCGCATAAAGTCCCTCAACATCGTCCTCGCCGTTGCGAACGACAACGCTCACCATCGTGTTTTCGCAGAAGATGCGAGAAACTTCCTGGCGAACTTGTTCCTGGAACAATTCGGGATGATCGGCCAGCGTGCCGCCCTCAATGGTAGGAAACGTAGACAGGTCTACGCTGGCGAGCGCGAGTCCCGGATAAATGGCGTTGACGCCGCCGGTCCAATCCAGGACAACCACCGACGCTTCGGTTTCCTTGGCATCACTGCCCTGGTCGCAATCAGACACGAACAGCGGGCGATTGGCGACCGCGCCGATCGGGCTGGCACCGCATCCCGCCACGATCGTCGCGAGAACCGTCAGGCCGATAACGGCCGAACCGTGGATGCAATAATATCCGCGCCCAGTATACAACTTCTTTGCCCCCCGCCCATGAGTCTTTCACGCGAATTCGGAAAGCGGCGAATCTGCCGTCATCCAATCGTTTCTTGGCGCGGTTGCCCTCAAAGTCAATCGCCCGCCTCGGCGATGGCCTGGGGTCGTACCGAATGCCGTTTAGAAAGCAGATGTTATCGCTCGGTTTCGGTCGATTCAACGCACCGCACCGACTTGGCGTGGCTCGACAATGACCGTTTGGCACGATCAGGTGGGTTGGGTAATTTGGATAAATCGCGCGGCCCGTTGGAACCGCCCCAGGCAGCACGGCCATCCGCCGGCGGGCGGCACCGATCGTCAAACCCGGATGTTGTCAGGACCAGGAAATGTCATGACGCTGGACTGTTTCTCGATCGGAGTTGACGTGGGGGGCACGTTTACGCGGGTGGGCGTAGTAAACGGGCAGGGAGCCCTACTTCAGATCGTCCGGATTCCAACGCCACTCGATCACAACGGCGCGGCGTTGACCGGCGAGATCGCCCGCACCGTCGCATCGCTTCGGCTCAGGGCTGGCGCTCGGGCGGATGCGGGTGGTCCGATCTGCATGGGCTTGGCGCTGCCCGGACTCGTGGACCGGATCGGCGGTACCCTGGCGCGCAGCGTCAACCTTTCATTCCTGGAATCCCGACCGATCGTCGCCGAACTCACTAACGCCCTGGCCTTGCCGGTGTACATCATGACCGACGCGGAAGCGGCCACGTGGGGCGAATATACCGCCTGCAATCCGCGTCCCCGGGGATTCGTGCACCTGAGGCTGGGAACGGGAATCGCCCTTGGCGTCGTACAACGCGGCGTGCTTGTTGATACCGCCCAACCTACACGCCGGGGTCACCTTGAAGTGTTGATCACGGATCACACCAAGGCAGCGCAACCCTGTCCCTGCGGCAATCGAGGTTGCCTGGAGACGATCGCCTCCGGACCGGCATTGGTTGACCAATCGAAGGGCGCCGGCTTGGGGAACACGCTGACGGACCTTCACCGTGCCTGGGTCGATGGAGACCCCCGAGCCGAAAGGATCGGCGACGCCGCATTGGCGGCGCTCGGCGTTGCACTCTGCCAGGTGGCATTGACCTATGCGCCAGAGGTGATTTGCATTGGAGGGGGCGTGGTAGATGCGCTTCCTCGCATCCTGGATTGCGACTGGGTGGGCGCCATCGTCGAACGCCACCATGAGTCGCAGCCGCACGCGCCCAAGGTTGTTTCCGCCCGACTGGGCGACCATGCCGGGGTGATCGGCGCTGCCATGTTGGCCGCGAAAGCGGCCATTCCCTGAGCTTCGGCAGTTCTCAAGGTGTCGAAACTGGAGGTGGTTCAGAGGACTTGGAATCCGCAAACGGGCAGTCGTTTGGGGCATCGCCTGGGGGCCAGGCACCCGTTCCTTCACCCGCGTACTTCAGCGGGTACGGCCACCCGAGTGGCCTTGGCAAGAGCTTGCTTCAGTAGTGCTAACGCCCCGAAGCGCATCGGCAGGAGCACTTTATGAATGGGAATTCACAGGTCTGGTCATTCGTGAGTCGCCGGGCAGACCGGCTTGATTCAAAGGAAACGGCCTTGCCGATGCCGATACTCAAACGGTCCAGTGGACCCGAAACGGCCGGAACTCTAGGATGTGAGGCGGGCGCATGGCCGTGGATTGGTTGCGAGTGCTGTAACGCGACAGTAGCATCCTTCGCCCATGGGCGCGTCAAAGACAGCTTGGGCGTCCGTTGACGTGGGCCTGGCGCAATCGGGTACCGATTGGGGCCCTTGGCTGCTCTGGATCGGTGTCATTCTTGCGGCCTTGTTGGTGGCAGCGTGGGCGGTGCTGCTCATCCGTCGCCGGTTATTCGACGCGCCGCAGGAAACCCGACCGGCTTTCTCCCTGGAGCAGTTGCGGACCATGCACGAGCGTGGCGAGCTGAGCGGCGCCGAGTACGCCGCGCTTCGCGAGAAACTCGCGCGGGAATGCCGAGAGGCGACGAAGTAAGCCGCCCGGCCCCGGTTGGTCGTTTAGGAGTGTTCCATGCCCACGGTTCGAGGGAGCGGCAACGGCGGTAACCGGTCGCGACGCGGCGGAACGTGCAGCTTCTGCGGGAAGGGCCAGCGCGACGCCGGCCCGATGGTCGAGGGGCCGCGCGACGTCTACATCTGCAAATCGTGCGTCGAGCTTTGCCACAACATCATCAAGCAGGAAATGCGCCGCACTTCCACGGCACGGGTTTCCGTCGCGGATATCCCCAGTCCGCGGCAGATCCACGAGTTCCTTAACCAGTACATCATCGGGCAGGAACGCGCCAAGCGCACCATGTCCGTGGCGGTGCACAATCATTACAAGCGTTTGCAGCATCTGGATCGCGCCGGTGCCGAGGATGTCGAGATTGACAAGTCCAACGTACTCCTGTTGGGTCCTACCGGCTCGGGCAAAACGTTGCTGGCGCGCACGCTGGCGCGCATGCTCAACGTGCCCTTCGCCATCGCCGATGCCACCACGCTGACCGAAGCCGGATACGTCGGCGAGGACGTGGAAAACATTCTGCTACGGCTGCTCCAGAGTGCCGAGTTCGATCTGGAGCTGGCCCAGCGCGGCATCGTGTACATCGATGAGATTGACAAGATCGGTAAGACCTCGCACAACGTCAGCATCACGCGCGATGTCTCCGGCGAGGGCGTGCAGCAGGCCCTGCTGAAGATGCTCGAGGGCACCGTCTCCAACATTCCCCCGCAGGGCGGGCGCAAGCATCCCGAGCAGCAGTACATCCAGATGGACACCACGCACGTGCTGTTCATCTGCGGCGGTACCTTCGTCGGGCTGCTGGACATCATCCGCCGCCGCATCGGGGGCAGCGCCATCGGGTTTTCCAACGAGGCGGACCGCCGCGACCGCACCACCGAAGAACGCGAGATCCTCGCCCAGGTCTCGCCGGAGGACCTGGTCGAGTTCGGCATGATTCCGGAATTGGTCGGACGACTGCCGGTCATCACCACACTGGATCCGCTCGATGTCGACACGCTGATGCGCATCCTCACCGAACCGCGCAACGCGCTCATCAAGCAGTATCACAAGTTCTTTGAGTATGAAGGCTGTGAACTGGAATTCTCAGCGGACGCCCTCCGGCTCATCGCGGAACGGGCTCTGGAGCGGGAAACGGGCGCCCGCGGGCTGCGCGGGGTCATGGAAGAAATCATGCTCGACCCCATGTACGAACTGCCCGATTTTGCGCAGTCCGGTAAGTACGTGGTTACCGAGGCCGTCGTCGAAGGCAAAGAACCGCTGTTGTCTCCCAAGTCGCGTCGCCGGCGCGAATCTGCTTGATTCGCGCCGCTACCCGGCCCGATATCGTAGGGTAGTCCACGGGTGGTCGCGAACAGGTCGTTCGCACGCCCGCTGGGTAACCCAGGAGGGCGTACGACCGGGCCTGCCATGCCATCGGCCTGTCGTGTCGCTCAGCGGCCATGCCAATTGCCCTCATTTGTCCCAAACTCACTTGCCGCGCGGTGCTGCGCGTCCCCGATACCGTGCGCGGTAAGCGTGTGCGTTGCAGTGAATGCGGAATGACTTTCTTCGTGCCTGAACCGCCGAAAGCGCCGACCAAGTCCGCACGACCACCGGCCGAGACCAAGTCCGCCAACTGAGTTTCAGAATCTTGGCAAGCCTGAAACGCACCGCGTCCAGCGGCTCAATCCACGCGCGCCACCAGTATGGTGATGTCGTCAGACTGGTGCGCCAGACCCACAAACCGGCGAACGTCCCACAGAAGCTGGGCGGCAAGCTGCGGAGACTGCAGCCCGCGATGGCGCCGGATGGAATCCAGCAGCCGGCTCCGCCCGTAGGGCATGCCCTCGAAGTTCATGGCGTCCGTGACGCCATCGGTGACCATGACGACCACGTCGCCCGCCTGCAGCGCCACCTGATCGCTCTCGAAGTCATAATGCGGATCGATGCCGATGGCCATGCCGCCGGTGGAGAGTTCGAGAATCTCCTCGCCACGGAAGATCATCGGTGGTGGATGTCCCGCGTTGCAGTATTCGAACTCCATCCCGTTGGACGAAAAAACACCGTAAACCATGGTGGTGAATTCGCTGACCAGCGTTTCACGGAACATGTGGCGGTTGACTTTCTCCACCGCAGTTCCGACCGCGCGCGTGCTGTGCGCGAAAGCGCGCAGCGCCGCGCGATTAGAAGCCATGAGCAGTGCCGCGGGCAATCCTTTGCCCACCACGTCGGCGATGCACACTCCCAGGCGCCCCGCGGGAAGTTCGATGAAGTCGTACAGGTCGCCGCCGAGGTCCAGCGTCGGATCGTAAACGCACCCGAAGGTCAGGCGCCCGTGCCGCGGCGGCGAGAGCGGCAGCATACGCCGCTGAATCTCCGCAGCCGACTTCATTTGACGGCGCACAAACTCCGCCTTGGCGCTTTGATCGAAGAGCCGGCTGTTGGTGATCGCCGCCGCCGCCTGCGAACCGATGGATCGCACCAGCGCCTCCTCCGAATCACTGAATCGATAGCGCTGGCCCGTGTACACGCGGATAACCCCGATGGTTTCTCCACGGTAGGTCATGGGTACGCACAACCCGCTCACAATGCCTTCGCGGCGCGCATTTTCCGGATAGCGGCTGCGCGGGTCGTTTGGCGCATCTTCAATATACACCGTCTCACCGGCGAAAGCGGTCGCGTCGATGGCGTTGTCGCGCAGCGTGACCGGCCCTTTGCGCAGGTACTCCTCCGACAGGTTGTACACGGCCTTGAGGATCAGTTCGCCGGTTTCCTCGTGGAGAAGCCGTATGGCGCACGCCTTGATGGGCATGGCCCCCACGACCTGTCGCACGGTCAGGTCCAGAATCTCCTGCAAGTCCAGTGTGCCTGCCAGCAGATCCGAAAGCTTGTGAATAGCGCGCAGGTCGCCGAGCTGCCGTTCGATTCGACAGGCACGGCTGTACAGTGTGGCAATCAACTGCGCCAGCACGTCCGCGAATCGATGAATGTCCTCTACCGCGCCGCCGCGCAATGGGTTGATGCGCAACGCCTCGACGGCCAGCTCCGCACCGTCCACGCCGTACTTCCTGGCCAGTGCGTGCGCAACGTCTCGATCGGGCGGCGCATGAGTGCGTGTTCCCACGATGATCACGGCCAGCCGTTTACCGTCGTGTTCGATCGGCGCCGCGTAGACCACCATGCCGTCCAGGCACGGTTGCGTTGTCCGATCGCTGACCGCCGCGGCGCGCCGCCGCAAGGCCAGCGTGAACTCCCCTTGCCCCAGGGGGGAGGTTCCGATCATGGCCGAAAACCGGCTGCCCCAGGTGGGTGTAGTGATCGGCACGCCTTCCACGCTGCACACCACCACGGTCATGCGTCCCAGCGCTGCGAAGCACTCCTGCACTTCCTGTAGCGTGGCCACGGGCACGCCGCGCTCCAATGGGATGGCGCCGCCCTGCATCACCGTAGCTTTGACTGTCGAAGCCGCCCGATCCACCGCGCGACCTCGCTTATTGAGGAATGAACTGCGTGCGTCGGTTGATCCGCGCCACGGTTTCCGCGATCAGCCGCGCTGCCGACTCAAGATCGGAAAGACTGATGACCTCCACCTGCGTGTGCATATAGCGATTGGGAATGCTCACCAGCGCCGTCGCCACCCCCGCGCGGGAAAGCTGCATGGCATTGGCGTCGGTTCCGGTGCCGCCCGGCGCGGCCTCCATCTGGATATCAATGCGCCTGGCCTTGGCCGTCGAGACGATGAGCTGCTCCAGCGGCGGGTTGATGTTGGGCCCGGTGGAGATGGCCGGTCCGCCGCCGAGCTTGATCTCGCCATTGACCCGCTTGTCGATGTCCGGGTAATCGGTGGCGTGGGTGACATCGACCGCAATGCCCGCCTGGGGGTCCACCCCATAGCAACTCGTGCGCGCCCCCCGCAGACCGACTTCCTCCTGCACCGTGCTCACCGCGAACAGCGCACAGTTGAGCTTCTTCGTCGAGCAGAGGCGCAGCGCTTCCATCACCACAAAGGTGCCGCACTTGTTGTCGAACGCGGGCGAAGTCACCAGGTCGTTGGCGAGCCGGATCATCTCGAGCCGGAAGGTAACCGGATCGCCGATGTTCACCACTTCCTGCGCTTCCTTGCGGTTCTTGGCGCCGATGTCGATCCACATCTCGCGCAACTCGATCTTGGCGCCGCGCTCCTCCGGTTTGAGCACGTGGATGGGTTTACGGCCGATGACCCCGTCCACCGGCCCGTGGCGCGTGTGCACCACCACCCGCGAACCGGGCACGACCGACGGGTCGATGCCCCCGATGGCGCCGAAGAAAAGGAATCCGTTGTCGTCGATGTAGCGGACCATCAGGCCGATCTGGTCGCAATGGCCCGCGAGCATCACCCGGGGCGATCCTTCGGGATTCAGTGCGACAATGACATTTCCGTGTACATCCGTCTCAATCTTGTCCGCGCAGGATTTCATTCGCCGCCGGACAATGCGCTGTACCGGTTGCTCGTACCCCGAGGGCGAGGGTGTTTCCTGAATCTCCTTGAGAAATTCGTACGCGTCCTTTCGCACGGCTGGCTGGCTCCTTGGCAAGGGAATCACTCACGCCGGCGTCCTCCCGCGGGCCGCCGTCACGCAACAATGTACGATGGCCGGACCCCGTTCACAAGCCGCCGACCGGCGCACCATTCTCCGCCGACCGCTTCATGCTTCATTTTGTGACAATCGTTTGTCACAAACAGCGCGACCGGTCCAGAATGTCGATCAGCCTCGTGATCCTCTCCGACAGCGGCGCTTCCAGCTCCAGCGGTTTTTCCAGGATGGGGTGCATGAGGCTCAAACGCCGCGCGTGCAGCGCCTGGTACTCGATCAGCGGCTCTGCGCTGCCCGCTCCGGCCAGGTCCAGTTCGCTCACCCAATGCCCGCCGTACAATCGGTCGCCGACCATAGGGTGCCCGATCGAGGCCAGGTGCACGCGAAGCTGGTGCGTCCGCCCGGTCTTGGGGAACAACCGCACCGTGGTGTAGCCGCGGTAGCGCTTCTCCACGCGATACTCGGTGATGGCCTCTTTGAACATCGCCTGCCGCGGCACGGGAATGCCCGGCGTCACCATGCGCGCCGTCGTGTCCGGATGCGGCGCCAGCGGCTTGTTGATCACGTCGCCGTCCAGCGCGATCCGCCCTTCGCACACCGCGAAATATTCCTTGCGCAGCGTCCGTCGCTCGAATTGCATCGATACCCGCCAGTGCGCCTCGTTGGTCTTGGCGATGAGCATGACGCCGGTAGTGTTCTTATCCAGCCGGTGCATGATCCCCGGCCGAAAAGGGTCGTCCCCCGCCACCAGCGTACCCGCATAATAAGCTACCGCGTTGGCCACCGTGCCCCGCTGCGTCGCCCGCGCCGGGTGGCACACCATGCCCGCGGCCTTGTTGATGGCCAGCAGCCACTCGTCTTCGTAGATAATGTCCAGTGGCAGGTCTTCGGGGATGACTTCGCACGGCGGCGGGGGAGGAAGCTGGATTTCAACTTCGTCGCCGGGCGCCGGTTCATAGCTGGCCTTACTGGGCAGCCCGTTGACCCGGACCCGCCCCTGCTTGATGTAGCGTTGCAGCAATGTCCGCGAGATGCGCGGATGGCGGTCGTGCAGGTACTTGTCCAACCGCTGGCCGGCCACACGCTTGCGGATGAGGTGCTTGTGGACCAGCGGGGCAGGCGCACTCTCGGCCCCGCCCGAAATCGGTTCGACCGCCGGCGACCCGACGACGTTGTCGTCATCCGCGATGGTCAGGTCGGTCGCGTCGTCGTCGAATTCGCCTTCCCACGAAGTTTGCAGATTTCCTTCTTCCATGTGGACGGCCCGTACCTGCCCTGAGCGGGATCTTTCGGCTCCTGGCGACTGTGCGCCATTCCGCGTGAATGGCAGCTTCGCCTAGAGCCGACGCGATCTTCGCGAGGGGCGGAATCGACCGCCCAGCGTCTTGGGCGGAGCTTTGACCGTAGTCGCCGTTCCCATCGACGCGGGCGGTGGAACCGTCGGTGCGGAAGCGGCCCCGGCCCTCTCCCGCGCCGGCGTCATGGGCATCTCGTCGCGCGGGGGGCGCGGCACGAAACCAGGCACCTCGCGCGGTGGAATCTCGCGGTTAATCAGCATCTCTACGGCGGTCAGTTCCTTGCCCTGCTCGCGCGTGACGAACGTTATGGCCACGCCCTTGGCCCCCATGCGCGCCGTGCGACCGATGCGGTGTACATAAACCTCCGAATCCTGGGGAATGTCGTAATTGATGATGTGCGAAATCGCGCTCACGTCGATGCCCCGCGCCGCCAGGTCTGTCGCGACCAGCACCCGAATCTGGTGCTTGCGGAACCGTTGCATCACCTTGTCGCGCTTGCGCTGCTCCAGATCGCCGTGAATTTCCGTGGCCTCGATGCCCGCGTCGAACAGCTTCTTGGTGAGCTTGCGCGCCGCCGCTTTGGTGTTGCAGAACACGATGGCCACCGGCGGATCCTCCTGCCGCAGGATCAGCCGCAGCAGGTGGAACTTGTCATACGGCTCCACCGAAACATAGGACTGGTCCACATCGTCGACGGTCATCTTGTCCTGCGACACGTTGACCTCGAGGGGGTCCTTCATGTATTGCCGCGTGAGTTGCTTGATCTCGTTGCTCAAGGTCGCGGACACGAAGATCGTCTGGTGCGGGGCCTGCACCCGTGACAGGATCGACCGGATGTCGTCCCGGAAACCGATGTCCAGCATGCGGTCCACCTCGTCGAGCACCACGAAGCGGATATCGTTGATCTGCAGGACGCCGCGCTGCAGAAAATCCATCACCCGCCCCGGCGTACCGACCACGAAGTGCGGTTTGCGGCCCAGTTGATGTGCCTGAGTGGCCATCTTCTGGCCACCGTACACCGCCACCACGTGCACGTCGGCGAACTCCGCCAGTCGCTGCAACTCCGCGGTGACCTGCACCGCCAGTTCCCGAGTGGGCACCAGACAGATCGCCTGAAGCCGTCCCGCCGGATCCATCCGCTGGAGGATCGGCAGCCCGAACGCCGCCGTTTTTCCGGTGCCGGTGCGGGCCTGGCCGAGGATATCCCGCCCGGTCAACGCGGGCGGAATCATGCCCCGCTGAATATCCGAGGGCGCGATGAACTGCATCTTGTGCAGGGCCTTGAGGAAACGGATTTCAACGCCCAGTTCGGCGAAGGCTTGTGGTAATTCAAGGTGTCTTTGCATGGGTCGAGAGATACGATCTCCTTCGCAGTCTCAACCGACTATAGCAGAGGGGAAAGTAGGTGTAAACCCGAACCACTCGCCAGTCTCCATCGCCTCGGGGGCGATGCCGACCGAACGGGTTTGCGTGATGCCGTCCAACGCGACCGGCTTTGCCCGTCTGTTCGGTGCCCGGAAGCACGAGCATTGCCGGCGCGATGGGCGCTGGAAATTGCCCCCACTGGTCGTGGTCGAACGGGGCCGATACGCCGGCGCCTAGGCGCGCGGTGCCACCACCGTCAGCTTCACGTTCCGCGTGGCCGCCTGAACCTCTTCGCTCTCCATCACCGCGTGCAGGGCGTCTTTGTCAAGCGGCTTGCGGTATCGCAGCGCGTGGCGGTTCACCCGGTCGGGAACCCAGCGCGCCGCGGGATCGCTGTTCCGCAGGTACGCGCGCTTGTGCCGGCGATCCGCGCCGGTTTCCGCCCCCGCGGGGGGACGCGAGGCGTCAGCACCCATGCCCATGTTGTTGCGCGGAAGGGTCACTTCGTCCTCCGGGAACACCTGGTGATAGCGCGGCTTGCGCCGCAGATACTTGAGCGGCCGGATAAACGGCTGGTAAATCAGGTTGCGCGCGATCTTGCGGCCCGCCTGGTACATCCCGAAGGCCAACGGACCAAACCACTTTCGGTCGATCAACCGCCGTGTCAGCCGATGTGTCGAAAGGTCGATAATGCGGTGGCACACCCAGCGTGGCAAGCCCATGTTCTTGAGGTGCAGCACCAGCCGCAGCCACACGGCCAGGTAATCGTGTTTCGTGAATTGCAGGCTGCCGGTGTACATGTATTCGTACGCAGCGTGGTCACGGTCCTTGATCAGCCCGTCCTGCCTGGCCTGGTCGTACAGCGGCGTGCCGGGGTAGAACATGAGTGGAAACACCCGCAGCACCGCCGGACCCTGATGGTGGTCGGCGATGAAGCGCATGGTCTCGATGACGTTCTGATCAGGCTCGTACGGATTGCTGATGATATAATGATACTCGGCGCGGATTTTGAACTTCTTGAAAATATCAATTCCTGCGACAATCTGCGGAATCTTGGTGGGTCGACGATAGATGTTCTGGAGCGTGTCCGGGCTGCCGCTCTGAATGCCCATGCTGATCAGGTCGATGGGCACCCGGGTGAGCGAGCGCACCTTCGCTTCGGTGATCGTGTTCGGAAAGGCGTCCATCTCGAGCGGCAGATTCACCTGCTCCTTGTACTTGATCGCAAAGTCCTCGATATCCTCCTCGCTGCGGACGAAGAACAGGTCGTCGACGATATTGACCGACTCGATCGTCGGAAACGCCTTTCGCGCCTTGTTGATCTCGGCGATCACGTCTTCGGCCGAACGCTTCCGTACCCACGAACCCTTACCCTTGTACACCTTCAGCAGCGCCGCGTTGTTACAGAATGTGCATGGATAAGGGCAGCCGCGGGTCGTCTCGATGCGCAGCCGGTGCAGCGTTCCGCGCAGGTTGGCCGGGTGGGCCGCGGTCATCCGGTCGCCGTCTGCGACCCAATGGGTTTCGAGTTCATAGTCGGGGAAGGGATAATCATCGAGGTCGCGCTCCAGCGGCCGCACATCGTTGCGGATGCGCCGCAGGTTTCCGAACGGACCGCCCTCCCGGAAGCCCAGACTGCCGATGTCCGTCGGGTCCTTCCCGGCTTCCAGCGTTTCCACCAGCTGAAGCAGCGGTTCTTCACCTTCGCCCACGCAGATGATGTCCGCCACGTCCAGCGACTCATCCGGCGCCACCGTCGGGTGGGTGCCCCCCCAGATGATCGGCGCCTTGATGCCCGCCGCACGCAGCCGCTCGGTCAGCACGCATGCGCGATGGTACGTGTTGGTCATCAGGCTCATGCCGATCAGATCGCTGTCCCGGCAGTGGGACACGAAATCATCGAGCAGCTCGGGCGAAAAATCCGCCCGTGCCGTGTCCCGTTTCGAAGACAGGAACAGCATCTGCACATCCTGGCCGGCCGCTTTGAGGTACGCCGAGACATACCTCAGACCCAGGGCGATGGGATGCGTGTAGGTGGAAACAAGCGTGGTTTTCATCGGCTGGCATCTCCTGAAACGAATGTGAACGTTGGCTCAGAAGTCGCTGCACCGGCGCGTTGCGAAATGACCGCGCCCAAGATGTTTGCCGAATCCTAGCGGCCCGATCCGATCCCGCAACCCAAAATCGCAGAAATCGGAGACGCAAAAATAATCCGAACATCAGCGCGCCCGGTGGGGGAACACCAGGCTGAACGATTCCTCACGCATCAGGCTGATTAAGCTTGCGAAAGTACCGGACGGGAACGTCCTCTCGGTATCCCAGCGACGCCAACAACGATGCTGACGCCGGGCGATCCGGCTCCACCAGCGCCGCAACCAGCCCGATTCCCCTGCCGCACAGCGCCGCCTCGCAGGCGCTTACCAGCGCTTTGGCCACACCGCGCCGACGGTATTCAGGTCGCACCGCCAGGCGATTGATCCACCCCTTGCGCCAGTCATGGGTACCGAATACCACGCCGATCAGCCGGTTGTCGGACTCCGCCACAAGATACGTTTCGGCAAACTGAGCCCGTTGCACCGCGAAAGCCGCCGGGGCGTCGCGACCCGCAACACGCACTGACAAGCCGCTGTCACGCCAAACCTCGACGATCGCCGCGTAGTCCTCCTCTCGCGCCGCCCGTATCGTGATCGAAGCGTCCCTCGCGCCGCCGTCCCCCGTCATCGCCTACTCCTGCCAGAACTTCAATCCGATGAACTGAGTAAGATCGAAAAGGAAATGCCCGACCATCGCCGGAACGATCGATCGGCGCCAGATCGTAAACACGCTGAACACCAGCGACAGGATCGTGATCGGCACCATCGCCGCCGCCTGCTGGTCCCCGACGTGCAGCCCCGTGAAAACCAGCGTGCTCAGCAACACCGCCAGCACCCAGCTCCCCGTCACCCGCCGCAGCCGCGTCATCAGGAAACCACGAAACAGCAGCTCCTCGTAGAACCCGATCAGCGCCGCCACCAGGACGTATACGGAAAAGGGCCAGTCCGGCAGCAGGGCCATCAGTTGATGGGCATTCTCGTCCATTTGGTCCATCAGCCCCGGCCACAACGACATGCTCAAGAACGCCCACGCAAAAATCAGGACATAAGCCGTTGCCAATGTCGCCAGCCCCATCATCAGATCAGCGCCAAGCCGCTCCCGCGTCCAGCCCAACGTGGTCCACGACTGGCCTCGCGCCCGCAATAGCACGGCAAGGATAACAACCACGGCCGCAGCGCGCGTCCCCAGCACCGGAAACAGCAACGACTGCTTCATCGTGGCGAAGCTTTCGGATTCGGGCTCCATCGGGCCCATCCACAACTCCGCCACCAACACGGTGGACAATTCGAAGACCACCAGCGCCCCGCCGACCAGGAACAGGTCCCGCCAGGTGTTCGCCGCCGTGTGGCCCCTCAGCAGCAACGGTGCCTCGACTCCGCGCGAAGCCTGTGCACCTGCGCAGCGTTCTCCGGGCGTCATCGAACCCGCGTCCCACATGACTGGGCGAGCCAGCGGAATCAACTCGCTTTCAACGCCCTCGCCCGGTGCGGAAGTTGGCTCGTTTTTCGGACTCTGGTTCATCGACCCATTGTAGGCGGCTTGGCCGCGGCCGCGACAGGCATCGCCAACCGGGATCGGCCCTGCCGCTCGCGGCGCGCGCCGTCCGGGAATCTCGCGGTCGTCGTTCCCCCAGGCGACTGCGGGCCTCCGATGGTACACCTTGGGAACACCGATCCATGTCGCCCTATGTCTGTTGCGCGGCCATCCGCGCGCTGTGAACCCCTTCCAAAGAAAAGCCGAATTCGGCGCTTGCCTTACGTGTTCACGCTGCCTTTGATCTGATGGTCTGCCGTATGAAAAGCCGCGGCGCGTTATCGGATGGAGGAAGGAAGTATGACGGTGCCCATCTCTCCCATTAACGGAAGCAGCCAGCAGGCCGCATCGCTGCAGAGCCTGACTTCAGCCGCGCTCCCAGCGGACGCGGCCGGTTCCGGTGCGTCCACAGTGGCTGCGTCGTCGTCATCATCGATGAGTAGCTCCACCGCGATCATGTCGGTGCAATCGTCGGTCACGCAGATGCTGCAATCGGTCGGCGGTGGGGTCGAGAACAACGAGGCGCTGCGCATGCTAATCGCCACCCTGATCGTGCTCGCCATGCTCCAGGAGCTGTTGAAAGGCGACGAGTCAGGTGGAACGCAGCGTTCATCAATGCAATTGCCCGGCCAGGGCGGTGGAAACCGTTCGGCGTTCGTCGGCCTTTACTATTCGTCCTCGACCGTTTCGTTTCAACAGAGTTCCACTACCGTTCTGTCCGTAGGCGGGTCACAGACTTTCAGCGGCGCCGCACCGCAGCCGTCCTCCAGCTCCGAAGGAACAGGCACCGGGCTCGACGTATCGAGCTGATGCACGTCCGGCAATAGGCGCAGACGTCAAACTCATCGTGCCCCGTACTCCCCGCGTACGGCGAATGCGAACGCAAGACAACCCAATAGCAGCCTCGACCCCGAACCCTGAATACCCGGTTTGCCATGACCGTGATGCTGGCCCGACGACGGGCTTGGCCACTCATTGAACATTGTCGCGTGCCGGGTTACATTGACGGTTAGAAGTCCGATAAAGAGCGCGCGTCGCGATCCGCTCATTATCTTTCCTCTTCAGGAGCCGTTGATGACGCACCTCCCTCATGGCGAGTCCCAAAGCTCGGAAGCCGCTGGCTCTTCCTGGCCATCCGGTTCCTATGAAGGTCGGGGCGGTCGTTCGGGTGCTCAACGCCCATGGAGCGTGGCGGCCATCGTTGCCTTTGTGGCGTCTTTGCTGGGGTTCCTGGGCGTTACGGCGATCGTCGGATTGGTTTCTGGGATCCTTGGCATTGTGCGCACCGCGGGCGGCCAACGCCGGGGACTCGGGTTGGCCATCGCTGCGATTCCCATTTCGTGCATCACCGGGCTGCTCTTTCTGGGGGTGGGCGCCGTCGTCTTTGCGGGTATCGCACTATCCAAGGCGGGCGAGCAAGCAGCACGAATCCTCAAAGCAGATGCCGCCGGAGCCTTGGCCGTCGTTCAATCGGTCGGGTCCGAGGAACTGCGCGCCGCAATCAACGAAAAAGAAGTCGGCGAGTGGTTGGCCGCGGTGCGGGAGCGACACGGTACATTCTCAGGGATTGTCCCGGAGAGTGTTGATCCCCAGGAAACCGACTCGGACACGATCCAAACCGTTCAATTCATGGCAAAATTCGCCAAAGGGCAGGTTCCCCTCGGCATTTCCTTTTCGCTGAAGTTCGACGGATGGTACCGGCTGGAGGATTTGTCGATCGACGGCATGTCCTTGCGCCGGCGGGCAAGTGCCGTCGAATCCCGGTCCGAGGCGACGCCGCCACCCGAACCAGGCACCGGAACGGCGTCTGCGAATTCCCCCGACACGCGCGATTGAGCATCAGGACGCCCCTATGACCTCTTCGCCGAGCGCGCCGGGTTCCGCAGCCGAACCCCGGCGCCCCGCGATACGCCTCGCTTCCATCGACGTCCTCCGCGGCGTGGTCATTCTTGGCATCCTCCCCATGAACATCCAACTGTTCGCCACTGTGGATGCCAATTTTCTCAACCCCTTCGCCGGACCATGGACCGATTCGGCCAACGTAACACTCTGGTCCGTCATGCATGTGCTCTTCGGCCACAAGGACCTGACCATCTTCAGCATGCTGTTCGGTGCCGGCATCCTCATGATCGACGAACGGGCAGGGGCGGATTCGCGCGCTGCCTACCGGCACTATCGTCGCATGTTGGTCCTGTTGGGCCTCGGTATGCTGCATGCTTACCTGCTGTGGCCCGGCGACATTCTGGTGACCTACGCCCTGGCAGGCATGGCCGTGTATCCGCTCCGTCGCCTGCGCCCGCACCGGCAACTGTTCCTCGGCATCGCCGCCTATGCCGTACCCATGGTGCTTTGCCTGATTGTCGGCCTGCTGCTTCCCCGCGCTCCCGCGTCGCTTCAGGAATCCGTGTATGCGATGTTTCAGCCATCGCCCGAGGCCATGGCGGCGCATCACGCCACCTATTCGCAAGGTTGGCTGGCCCAGTTTTCCGATAGGGCGGCATCGTCCCTGACCATTCAACTGGTCATCGTCCCCGCCGCGTTGTTCTGGGTGGCCGCGGGCATGATGCTCGCCGGCATGGCGCTTTATCGTTGGGGGGTGTTCTTCGCCCAACTTCCGGTCCGGCGCTATCTCGCCATGATCGCCCTGGCCCTGGGATTGGGTTTGCCGTCAATCCTCTACGGCCTGCACCGCAACTTCGCCGCCGGCTGGGATCCCGCCTATTCCATGTTTCTCGGGCGACTATTCAGCGAATCCGTCGCGCCCCTCATGGCCTGCGGCTGGATTGCGTGCTGGATGCTGGTCTGCCGCGCCGGCGCCCTGCCGCGGCTGACGGCGCTGCTTGCGGCGGTCGGGCGCATGGCACTTACCAATTACCTCGCCCAAACCCTGATCTGTTCGTTCCTTTTCTACGGCCACGGGCTGGGGCTGATCGGGCGCGTGGATCGGTTCGGGCAGGTGGGCATCGCGATAGCCGTCTGGGTACTTCAGTTGACGGCGTCCTGGTTCTGGCTGAGACGATTCCAGTTCGGACCGGCGGAGTGGCTGTGGCGCGCGTTGACCTATGTGCGACCGCCGGCACTGCAAAGTACGTATCCATCCGACGGTCAAAACGAGCCGCGGGCTTGCTCCCCTTTACGCGCAGTGTCAAGGGCAGTTCGCGCGGACTTCCCGGAACAGATGGGTGCAACAGGCTCCGACGTGAAACTCTCCGCTTCCGCCTCTTCTGCCCCGTTTTCTTGTCGGGCGCGCGAACCCGGGCCGCCGTTTGGCCCAGCCACCCTTTCCGCGGGCGCCGCCCTGAAGCGCGGGTCTTCCTTTGCCGGGCTGCTTCTGCCGTTGACGGGCGTCGCGTTGTTGGCCGAATTCGCGGCACAGACCCTCGCCCCGACCATCCCGCAGGATCTGGTGCTCTACCTCGTCGCAGCCGGCGCGGCGCTGTTGGTGACATGGGTGTGTCATCGCCTGTTCGAGCCGTCGGAGCGCGGCACGATCGGGCTGCGCGTCCGCGTGACGGCGCTGCCCGCCTTGCTGCTGGGCGCGCTGGCGGGCGCTGCGCTCATGGCCCTCTGGCTGGGCGTCGTACGTCTTTCCGCCGACGTGTCCGTCACCACCGCCGGATCCCCGGAACCGGCCTGGACCGCCGTGGCCGGCCTCGCCGCCGCGCTGGCCCTGGCCGCCTTCGAGGAAATCGCCTTCCGCGGCTTTGCTCTTCGCACCCTGGCTCGCTGGAACCGCACCGGTGCGATCCTGCTATGCGGGCTGGCTTTCGTGGCCATCCACCTGCCCAACCCCGGCGGGCTGAGCGCCCCGGCCATGGTGAACATGTTCCTTTTACACCTGCTGCTCGCGGCCGTTTTGATGCGCACCGGCTCGCTGTGGCCGCTGATCGGCCTCCACGCCGGTTGGAACTATATGCTGGGTACGATCCTCGGCCTGCCGGTCAGCGGCAATTCGCCCCACGCGGCGCTGTTTCACACCACGGTCGAGCCAAACGCCTGGACCGCCAACGCCTTCGGCCCCGAAGGCGGCTGGCTGGTGACCATGATTCTCGGCATGGCCGCGCTGCTCGCTTGGCCGCGGCGGGACGCATGGCAAACTCCGGGCAAGGCCCTGTGACCATCGAAGGTCACCCCTTTAGGAACCCCTCCGCCACCACCACCAGTTCCTTGACGTGTTCGATGCTGGTGTCGAGCATCTGGCGTTCGGCCGCGTCCAACTGCACCTCGATGATCTTCTCCACCCCCGCCGCGCCCAACACGCAGGGCACGCCCACGAAATAGCCGCCCACGCCGTATTCCTTCGTGCAATAGGCCGCGCACGGCAGGATGCGTTTCTTGTCTTTGATGATCGCCTCGGCCATCTGCATGGTGCCCGCGGCCGGCGCATAGTAGGCGCTGGTGCCCATCAGCTTGACCAGCTCGCCGCCGCCCATCTTGGCCCGTTCGATGATCGCGTGCAGCCGCTCCTGCGGGATAAGTTGCGTGACCGGGATGCCCGCCACCGACGTGTAGCGCGGCAACGGCACCATGTCGTCGCCGTGGCCGCCCATCAGCAGCGCGGTGATGTCCTCCACGCTGCACTTCAGCTCCATGGCGATGAAGGTCTTGTAGCGGGCGATGTCCAGGCAACCCGCCTGTCCCACGACGCGCTGCGTGGGGAAGCCGCTTTTTTTCCACGCGGTGTACACCATCGCGTCCAGCGGATTGGAAACCACGATCAACACCGACTTCGGGGCCACCCGCGCCACCTGCTCCGCCACCGAGCCGACGATGCGCACGTTGGTCTGGATCAGGTCGTCGCGGCTCATGCCCGGCTTGCGGGGGATGCCGGCGGTGATGATGACCACATCGCTGTCGGCGGCCAGGGCATAGTCAGCGGTGCCGATGATCCCGCAGTCGAAGCGCTCCACCGGCCCACACTGGAGCAGGTCCAGCGCCTTGCCGGCGGTCTTGTCGGCGAAGTCGGGAATGTCGATCAGGACGATGTCTCCCAGTTCCTTGGCTGCCGCCCAGAAGGCGCAGCTTGCGCCCACGTTTCCGGCGCCCACGATGGTAATCTTGGCTCGTTTCATGGCTGAAATCCTCGAATGCCAGAGAAGGAAGGTGTTCGTTCCCACGACCGAAGAACCGATGATACTGCGCGTCTCGTACTCCGCAAACTGGGTCCTTGCAGTTTCAAGATCATCTCGCTGCACCAATCGCCTTCCCAACGTCAGACAGATGGGCTGCGGTTTGTTACTTGCCCTTGCCCGGTGTCCCGGGCTGATGCTCGGCAAGGGGCCGTATCAGCCGCGCAACAAGCGGCCTGCCCGCAACTTTCGACACCGGCATACTTTCTGAAAATGAAGTATCAGGCTACTATGATACGAGGGACCACCGCCGCTGTACCTGCGGCGAAAAGCTTTGGGGTCCGGGGTTGAGTGTTCGACGTGCGAACAGTCAGCAACTTTGGTGACAGGCGGGGTCTTGGCCGATGAACAAGTCGCCAATGTCTTAAGGGACTCCGCGTTTTTTCATGTGAGCCCCGACTCACTCAGGATCTGTACCGATGAGCACGACCATGACGGCATCCCCTGTTGAGCAAGCCGGAAGACCGGCACGAGAAGGCGCGGTTCCCCCCAAGGCGCGCTCCCGGCGTGCCGGGCGGCGGCTCGCCACGGGCGCGGTGACGATTGTCCTGCTCGCGGCCTTGGTCGGTGGGTTTCTCACCGTTCGCCGGTGGGCCCGTGCTTCCGAACGCTCCACTGGGGCGACGCTGTTCCATATTGTGCCCCGCGATTTCTCCGTCGTGTTGAAGGAAAAAGGCGAACTTCGAGCTGCCAAGTCTACCGACGTCATCTGCGAGGTCGAAGGTCGCTCTACCATCATCAGTCTTATCCCCGAAGGGAGCATCGTTCGGGAAGGCGAACTCTTGGTCGAGCTGGCCAGTAACGAAATCGAAAACCGTATTCGAACCGAGGAACTCAAGGAAGCCAACGCCATCTCGGCCTTCGAAGCCGCCCGTTCGGAATTGGACATCCAACGCGACCAGAACGCCAGCGACATTCGAAAGGCCGAACTGCAGATTGAGCTGAAGAATCTCGAACTGGAGAAGTACCGCCTGGGCGATTGGGACCAGAAGTCCAAGGATGCGCAGATCGCCATCGATCAGGCCAAGATATCACTCGACCGTCGCAAACAGGACTTCGAGGCCGCCAAGGAACTCTACGAACGAAAATTCATCACGCTCACCGAGTACCAGGAGAGTGAGTTCAATTATCAGAAAGCCATCTGGGACCTGGAAAAGGCCGAAAAGGCAAAGGAAGTACTCGAAAACTACACCCACGTCGCCGACCTGCGGCTGCGCGAGTCGGATCTTGCCGAAGCCATTAAGGAAGCCGAACGCACACGCAAGAACGCTGAGGCCGAGGAAGCCAAGAAGGTCCACAACCTGGAAGGGCGACAGAAAGAACTGGCACTCACCCAGGACGAGCTCGCCAAGCTCCGCCGCCAGAAGGAGAAGTGCCGCATCTTTGCCCCCACTCAGGGCCTTGTGGTCTATTACTCCCCCGCCTCCCGGGGCCGGTGGATGATGGACAATGAACAAATCAAGGAAGGCGGAGAGGTCCGCGAACGCCAGGTGCTTATGCAACTTCCGGACACCTCCTCCATGATCGTCACCCTGCGAATTCACGAGGCCAAGACCGACAAGCTCAATCTCGGGCAGCCCGTTCGCATTACCGTCGAGGGGATTCCCGGCAAGGTCTTCACCGGCAAAGTGACAAAGATCGCCGCCGTGGCAGACAGCCAAAGCGGTTGGCTGAACCCTGACCTCAAGGAATACGAAACGGTCGTCACCCTCGATCCCACCGACGAGCCCCTGAAGCCCGGAGTCACGGCTCACGCGGAAATCCTGGTAGAGAATGTCGAAGACAAACTCGCCGTGCCGGTCCAAACGGTATTTACCAAGGCCGGACGGCGTTATGTGTTTCGTGTCACGAAAGGCAACGAAGTGGAACCCGTGCCTGTCCGCGTGGGTGCCATCGGGACAGAATGGGCCGAAATCGTGGAGGGCATCGCCGAGGAGGATCGGATTCTTCAAGCCATCGGCGACGACCATCGCCGGCTGATACCCGACGCGCCGACGGGTCCCGGGCGACGCGAAGGCATGAGAGCCACCGGTGCGACTCGGGCGGCTCCGGTTCCGTCACCCGGAACGGGAAGTGAAAACGCTCCCAGAAGGCGCGGCTCCGGCGGACCGGCCGCTTCGGGCAACAATGCCCCATTGGCCAGGGAGGGCGCTGCAGTGCCACTCGCCCCTTCAGCCGGCCAGCCGGCAGCGGGCACAGTTAACAAGCCGGCCGAAGCGCCCTCCGCATCGGGTACAAGGTAAGCCCAACCGGAGTTCCCTTGCTCATCGCGTCCGTACAGGAACTGACTAAGGTCTATGGCGACGCGGAGAGCGGCGTTCTGGTTCACGCCCTGCGCGGCATAAACATCGATTTCGTGCGCGGCCAATCGGTGGCCATCTGCGGGCAGTCGGGTTCCGGCAAGAGCACCATGCTCAATCTGCTGGGCTGTCTCGATCGACCAACCTCCGGTCGTTATCTCTTGGGTGATGTGGATGTTTCCGAACTCGATGACAACGCCCTGTCGGATATTCGCGGGCAACGCATCGGCTTCGTGTTTCAGAATTTCAACCTGATCCCTCAGCTCTCGGTACTGGAGAACCTGGAGGTACCCCTGCTGTACCAGGATTACCCCGCCCCGGTGCGCCGCGAGAAGGCCATGCATCTGATCGAAGTTGTGGGCCTCGCCGATCGCGGCCACCATCGGCCGACCCAGCTTTCTGGCGGACAACAGCAGCGCGCCGCCATCGCCCGCGCCCTGATCAACGACCCCCTGATTCTGCTCGCCGACGAACCCACCGGCAATCTCGATACCGCTACCGGAGAGTCGATTCTGGCCGTCTTTGACACCTTGCACGATTCGGGAATGACCATTCTGATGGTCACCCATGAACCCGAAGTCGCCGGGCGATGTGATCGCATCATTACCATGCGTGACGGTCAGGTCGTTACAGACACTTATACGGGTCGCGTCCACCAGTCCGACCCACCCCGCCGGCCCCTTGCAACGGCCGGGGGAAAGGCCTGATTCATCTCGGTTTCGGGCCTTTTCGCACGGCGGGTTTTCGGTTATTCTCTTGGCGCCCGAGAGGGGTGGAATCGCGGTCCCATCCTGCGACGAACAGGTAACGGGCAACAGAGGTGCTCATCATGTCCAAAAGCCAACACGGACCCGCATTGTTCGATCTGCTCGAGGACCATCCCATTGATGGCGGGCTGGCAGCGGGATCGCCCCCGAGGCGGGTACCTGCACGCCCTGCGGGGTTGGCGGAACGCGCCACCCGGCCGGTGGCCGCGAGCGCCTCCGCGCCGCCTTCGGTGGAAACAGCCAGGAACGTGGACCTTCGTGGCGGGCGCGCATGGCAGGTAGACGGGCGGCGCGTGCACATTTCGCTCACCAGTGCTTCATCTGCGCTGGTGCTGTTCGTCATCGTGCTCCTGGTGACGGCGGCAGCGGTCTCAGGGCGGCGCAGCGGCTTGAAAGAAGGACATCGTGTCGGTTACGAGGCAGGTCGCGCGGCTTTTGCCGCGGAACTGGATGACGAGATCGACGGCGTGCGCCGCCAGCCCCCGCAGCCGGAATTGATCGCCGCCCTGACCGAGAGCGAACAGCGGCGTTCAATCCCTGCCGCCGGGCCGGAAAGCGCCTCCGCCGTGCCCTCGCAGGGTTCTCGTGAGTCGAGAGGCTGGGTTCCCGGTCACACTTATGTGGTCGTTCAGGAGTTTCTGCCGTCTGCCGCCGCCGATGCGACGCCGGCCCGGGAGTTTCTCGCCCAGCATGGCATATCCACCACCCCCGTTCGCTATCGTAGCGGGGCCATTCAACTTATCACCGATCAAGGCTATAATCACCGCGACCCGGGGCAGAAGCGCCTTGCCGAGCAGTTGCTGGACAAGGTTCGTGCCGTCGGCGCTAAGTACTTTGCTTCGGGCGGTGGGTACAAACTGGAAGGCTACTTCAGAACTTTGAAAGCCGAGGGATGGTAACCGGGAGTCGTCATTATGTCGGTCGATAAGTCTTTGCGGTCGAGAAGCGTATTGGAGCGGCATCGAAACGTACTGAGCCGCGCCGAGAGAATCAGCATTCTGAAAGACACGGGGCTTTGGACGGGAGATTCAACCGCCCTGGGCCTTCCCAAGGTGGCCCATCGTAAGGCCGCAGTGGGCAAAAAGAGCAAGGCTGAAAAAAGCACCGAAAGCGCTACAGGTACCGAGGCCGCGGCGCCCGCAGATGCCAAGCCTGCGGACAAGGCTGGCGCCAAGCCCGCTGCCGAGAAAGACAAGAAGAAGTAGTTGCGATTGGTCGCGCAGGCGGAACGCTGGTCGTCCACACCACCTTCGCGCTGAGTCTACCTTCGCGATTCGCTTCAGCACGGCCACGGCGGGCGCGAGTGGGTACTCGGCGCGCCGGATCTTTTTGTTCGGAAGGCCGCCATGCCTGACCGAAGCTTCATTGCCGACCGCGTTCATCGAATCGGTTCTTCCGGCATCCGTCGAGTATTCGACCTCGGAGCCACACTCAAGGACCCGATCAATCTCTCCATCGGGCAACCGGACTTCCCGGTGCCGGACGCCGTGAAGCGAGCGATGGCCCAAGCCATCCACGAAGACCACAACGGGTATACGGTGACCAGAGGGATTCCTGCGCTTCGCGAACGCATCAGCCGTTCGCTGAAGGAAGAGTTTGACTGGACCCCGGACCTGTTTGTCACCTGTGGCGTTTCCGGGGGATTGTTCCTCGCGTTGCTCGCCTGTTTGAATCCTGCCGACGAAGTGGTCTTTGCCGATCCCTACTTCGTCTCCTACAAGCATCTGGTGCGTCTCGCAGGCGGAACGCCGGTTCCCGTCAGCCTTTACGATGACTTCCAGTTTCATCCGGATCGCCTGGAGGCGGCACTCACCCCGCGAACCAAGGTGCTGCTGGTCTGTTCCCCGGGAAACCCCACCGGCGTGGTCTACCGCGAATCGGACATGAAATCGCTTTGTGACTTGGCCCGGCGCCGCGATTTGCTGATCATTTCCGACGAAATCTACAACATGCTCGCCTTCGATGGTCCGTTACCCAGCCCCGTTCGCTTCGCACCCGAACGCACGATCCTGCTTCGCGGATTCGGAAAATCTCATGCCATGACGGGACTGCGTATGGGCTACGCCGCGGGACCGACTGAATTGATCTCCGAGATGGCCAAATTGCAGCAGTATACTTATGTTTGCGCGCCTCACCCGGCCCAGTACGGCGCCTTGGCGGCCATGGACACGGACATGTCCGCCCAGGTGAACGCCTATCGAGCCAAGCGCGACCTGGTATGCCGCGAACTGGAGGGCGCCTTTGATTTCATCCGCCCGTCAGGCGGCTTTTACGTCTTTCCGAAGGCGCCGCAACGGTTCCTCACCGCCACGGCCTTTGTGGAAGAGGCCATCAGCCGCAACGTCCTCATCATCGCGGGCGAGGTCTTCAGCGAACGCGACACGCACTTCCGCATCAGCTACGCCGTCACCGATGAAAACATCCGTAAGGGATGCGAAGTCCTCCGGTCTCTGGCCGGGTGATAGCGGCCTTGAAGCGCCGCCTTGGTGCAACGCGGGCGTGGCCGGAACTTCGGCAGCGCCGTTTTCAGGTGCTCTCTGAGCCATCGCCGTACCCCACATTGCGCGCCCCATAGATGACAGAAGGCGGTCCACCGTGGAATAAACAAGGTGTAATAAACCAGTTCATCGTTCATGGAGAAACAGCATCATGTGCGCACAGCGGCGCTTTCGCCGGGAGCATGAAGGAGTGGGCGCGTAACCAGGGGGCGCTACCTCGTGAGACGTACGGGCTGGAACTCTGGCACGTACCACCGTTGACAGTCCGCTACGGCTTCCGTCTAATGCCGGAAGCCCTCTGGGGGCGATTAGCTCAGTTGGCTAGAGCGCCTGCTCGACACGCAGGAGGTCACAGGTTCAAGTCCTGTATCGCCCATTCGCAAGTCTTTATGCCGCAACGACTTATGGACGATCATCCTTCCGTCAGCGGGGTCGAAGATCGTGGCACTACACTTCTCCCTACACTCTTGGAGGAAGTGCGATGCCACGGACACGAACGTCAACCGATCCGATTTCGTTCCACGAGCCGACCGGGCAGTACTACGTGACGCGATGCGGTAGCCGCGTCTACCTGGGGGCAGATCGGGACGCCGCGATCGAGCGCTATCACCGGATGGCGCTGGGGCTGCCGCCGCCCCCGAGCACCCCGCGGATCGGTCACGTTTCCAAACTCCTCCGAGAGCGCAATCGTCTTCGACATGGCTCGATCCTCTCTGACCGAATTCACTGATCGGCACACGCAGCCATTGAACCAAACGGACCAAAGGTGGTTCAGTCGCTCTTGAAATGGGCGTGCATATGCCGGAATCGCATTCGATGGGGCGGTCTCCACGCTGCGCGGTGGCAGGATACAGTGCGTCGCAAGCGCTGGGCGTAGCGGCGGGTTTCCTGGGGGTGAGCGCGCCGGCGGCCACCAAGAGCATCGACAAGCTGGTGCGGATGGGGCTGCTGGTGCGGCGACCGTCGGGGGCCGACCGTCGGGTGCAGCTCATTTCCGCCAGCGCCACGGGCCGGCGGCTTGTGGACCGGTGCGAACGATTGCGACTGAACCGATTGAAGGAGTCCCTGTCCGCTTTCCCGCCCCAGGAAATCGAAATCCTTTCCCATTTGCTGGAGCGCTTTGCGGTGGCGCTCTACGGCGCGGGACGAATAGACGGGGGTTTTTGTTTGCGCTGCGCGGCCGACGTTCAGGGGCCGTGTCCGATTGCGCCCCTTCGCGGCGGCTGCCCCTATCAGAACGGGCGCCCCCTGCGGGTGGCGATGGCGCAACCCAGCGCAGTGAAGCGATGAGCACACGTCGCGACCTCGCGGCTGCAACCAAATGACGCGGCCGTATCGTGCGGCCGCGAATGGCGAATGCAGGCGGCTTCGGGAACAGTGCCAGCCGCCGAGGCCTGCGCGTGTCTCGGAAGAACTGAGGGTTAGAAGCACGGCAGGCGTCGGTGCCCGCCGAACTGGTGTAGACCGTGGCCTGCCGGCGGGGACATGTCGGGTCGGAGGCAGGGGCACGGTCGGTGGGCGACGCCCTGTTGCCTGCAGACCGCAGGGAGTTTAGCCAAAATGTCGACGGCCACTTCGGGGGAATTCCTGGAAAAAGTGATCGGCGCCACACCCGGCGGGGAGAAGATCCGCAAGTGCTTGCAGTGCGGGACGTGCAGCGGGGTGTGTCCGTACGGCTTCGCAATGGACTACCCGCCGCGCACGCTGATCGCCGCGCTCCGGGCGGACGATTTCCACGGAGTTCTGGAGAGTGACACGATCTGGCTATGCGTGTCGTGCTTTGCGTGCGCCTCGGTTTGCCCGGCGAAAATTCCGCTGACGCGGGGACTGTTGGCCACGTTGAAGACGGAGATGCTCGTCGGCGGCAGCATTCCGCAGGAGCTCCAGGTGGCGCTGGGCAACTCGCGGCGCTACGGCAACGCGCTGGGGGAGTCTCCCAAGAAACGCGCCGACTGGGCGCGGGACTTCACGGTGCCGGTTCCGGTCATGCACACGCACCGCCAGCCGGTCGAAGTGTTGTGGTTCGTGGGCGACTATGCCTCCTATCACCCGCGCGCGCAGCTTGTCAGCAAGGCGATGGCGAAAATCCTGCACGCCCTGAACATCTCGTTCGGGATCCTCGGCCCGGAGGAATGCAGCGACGGCGATACGCAGGCCTTCACCGGCGAGTGGGGCTTGTTCGAGCTGCTGGCGCGGAAGAACGTGCAGGCGATGCGCAAATACTCATTCGATTACCTCGTGACCACCGATCCGCACGCATACAACGCACTGCGTCACGAGTACCCGCGGCTGGGTTTTGAGCGCACCATCAAGCACGGCGTGCAATTGCTGACTGAGCGGATCGACCAGCTCCGACCGATGCTCCAACACCCGATCAAACGCCGCGTCACCTATCACGATCCGTGCTACCTCGGGCGGGCCAACGAAAACAACATTTATGAGGAGCCGCGGCAGCTTCTCGCTGCGATTCCGGGGGTGGAAGTAGTGGAGATGTCGCACAACCGGGAACAGAGTATCTGCTGCGGTGGCGGGGGAGGCGGCATGTGGCTCGACGGTTACTCCTGGGAAAAGGCCCATGCGCGAACCACGGAATGGCGCGTGCAGGAAGCGGTGGCCGCGGGAGCAGATGTGCTGGCGGTGGCCTGCCCCTACGAAGCGCCGCGGTTTGAGGACGCCGTCAAGGGTGCCGGAGAAGAAGGCCGCCTCGCGGTACGCGACGTGCTGGAACTCCTGGCGGAGTCCATGTTCGGCTAACCCGTTTGATGGAGCGGGGAAGAAGACCGCGTGGAGGATAGGCGATGGACATAGTCGTCCTGATGAAGTTCGTGCCGGACCTCGTGGAGGAGCTGGAGATCGATGCGGAAAGTCATCTGCTGGATCGCCAGTTCCTGCGGCTCATGCCCAACGAACTGGACGAGCACGCGCTGGAGCAGGCACTTATTCTTAAGGAGCGCAGCGGCGGGCACATCACGGTCATGACGCTCGACACGGGAGACGTTGACGAAGCCCTGTTCACGGCGGTGGCCAAGGGCGCGGACCGAGTCGTCAAGGTAACCGGCGACGGTTTCGATCAGGGGATGGGAAGTCGCGGGATCGCCGCGATTCTGCGGCGCGCCATAAGCGATATCCATTTCGATCTCATTTTGACCGGCACGCAGGCCGTGGATGACCTTGACGGCTTTGTCGGAGCGTTTCTCGCGGCGGAACTCGGGGTGCCCTACGTCGGGTACGTCATCCAGGTAGTGACGGCCGACGGGCGAGTTCTGGCGCGGAAAGAATATCCCGGGGGGCATATGGCGGAGATTGAAGTCCGCGGGCCCGCCGTGTTGGGGATCCAAGCGGCGGAACGCGCGCCGCGCTACGTGGTGACCAGTAAAGTCATGGAGGCGATGAAGTCGGCCCGCATTGACGAGGTGGCAGCCGACGGAGCGCCTGTGGGGTTGGAGCTGCGGATTGCCTCGATGTCGCAGCCCGAAGGGAGCGCTCGAGCGGAGATATTCGAAGGCAGCGTTCAACAGATTGCCGAGCGGTTTGCTCAGTTGCTCAAGGAGTACGGCATTCCGGCGTGATTTGTTCAGTCCGTAAAGGCGGTGGTTCCGCCCGAGGGTGGATAATGAGCGGTGAAGTTTGCGTCGTGGTCGAAATGCTATGCGGTGAATTGAAGGAAATTACCTTCACGATGCTGGCCGCTGGAAGAGCGGTTGCCGATGCGTTGCGAACGAAGTTGACGGCACTGCTCCTCGGGCAGGACGTGGGAAGGTTGTCGTCGCAACTGGGAGCCGCAGATCGGGTGGTCTGCGTGGAACACCCTGATCTCGCCGACTTCAACCCAGAGGCGCATTTGCAGGCATTGGGGGCGGTGTTTGCGACAAGCGCGCCGCGCCTGGTTGTTTGTGGTCACACGGCCACGGGGACCGATGTGGCGTGCGGTTTGGCGCACCGCTATCGATGGCCGATGGCGGCCGGGTGTCGGTGGCTTTCGGCAAAGGACGGCGAGGTGACGTTTTCGTCACCGACTTGCGGGGGAAAATTACTCGCCAACGGATCGCTCCCAGAACCGACCTGTATTGTCACGATGATGCCCGGCGGCTGCCGAGCGGACGACGGCCGCAAGCACACGGAAGCTGCCGCGGAGATGATCGCGGCGCCGAAGTGGGACCCTCTCCGTACCAGGTTTGGACGCTTCATCGAACCGCCCACCACGGACGTGGATATCGCGCGCGAGGCGGTGATAGTGGCCGTGGGGCGGGGAATCCAGAATAAGGACAACCTGGGCTTGGCCGAAGCGCTGGCCCGGGCGCTCGGTGGCGTCGTGGCCGGGTCGCGGCCGGTGGTGGACCAGGGTTGGCTGCCGGCGACCCGACTGGTGGGCAAATCGGGGAAGCAGGTCAAGCCGAAGCTGTATGTGGCCATCGGAATCAGCGGGGCCCCGGAACATTTGGAGGGCGTCCCCGAGTCGGGAATGATGTTGGCGATCAACACGGATCCCAAAGCACCAATTTTTGACGTCGCGCACTACGGCGCGACCTGCAGCGCCATGGGACTTATGCCGGTGCTAGCGGATCGATTGGCCAAGTAAGTGGGCAGGCTCGGTATGGCGGCGATGTAGCTGGACGGAACCTTTGGTCTTGGAGTGTCGTGGCGCGTGTCGCTTTCCGCTGCCATCGTGATGTTCGGCCTGATCGCCTCGGTGGGCGTATTTGGGTATCGCTGTTACGTGAGGATTCAGCACCTGCGTCTGGGACGTTCGACCGCGCCGTTCGGGAACTGGTGGAAGCGCCTTTGGGGCGTCGTGGTTCATGTCGGGGGTCAACAGCGCGTCTTTCGATTCCGGAACACCGGCACGGCCCATTTCTTTATTTTCTGGGGATTCGTTCTCCTCCTGCCCACCATTCTTCAGGCGATCGGAGAGGGGCTGTTCTCAGGATTCACGTTGCCGTTTTTCGGCACCTTCGCTCCGTGGCTTCTCGTTCAGGACTTGATGGCGGCGGCCGTCTCGATTGCGGTCCTGTATGGTCTTTACGTCCGCGAAGTCCTGCGCCCCCGGCGGTATGAGGGCAGCCACCAGTTCGAGGGCAACCTGGTTCTGTGTTTGATTCTCACGATCATGGTCACGCTGCTCGTTCACCACGGGATCCAACAGAACCTGGAGCAGACGGGGGTCGGTCCCCGTTGGCAGCCCATCGCGGCGGCCGTGGGGGTTCCGTTTCGTGGACTGGCTCTTGGGGCCCAGGAATCGGTAGCGCACGCCTGCTGGTGGATCCACCTGGGCGTGGTACTGGTCTTCCTGACGTTGTTGCCCCTCGGCAAGCATTTCCACGTGGTCACTTCGATCATCGGCGTATACCTGCGGAACCTGGCGCCACGGGGGCGTCTGGTGGTGCAACCGGGTGAGGCAGGGACGGAGGGCGCTCAACGGATTGAACAGTTCACCTGGCGGCAGATGCTCGACTGGTACTCTTGCAGCGAGTGCGGGCGTTGCCAGGAGGTGTGTCCGGCGTACGGTGGTGGCGCGCCGCTGTCTCCCAAGCGGCTGATCATGGCTTTGCGTTCGCACCTGTTCGAGCGGGGGGAGGCACTCCGCGCGAAGCGAACAGGCGGTTCGGAGGCGGAGGACGGTGCTGCGGCTCCGCGGCTTGTCGGCGACGTGCTCACGGAAGAATCGGTGTGGGCGTGCACGACCTGCCACGCCTGTGACACCGAATGCCCGTTGTTCGTGGAGCATATACAACCCCTGGTCGAAATGCGCCGCGGGCTACTTGCGGAGCAGCGGTGCGATAAGTCCCTGGCCGGCGCGCTCGAAAGCCTCCGGCGATACGGCAACTCGTTCGGCAAGTCGGACAAGCAGCGGGCCAAGTGGTCCGCGGGGCTGGATTTCAAGATCAAGGACATTCGCAGGCAGCCGGCAGAAACGCTGTGGTTCGTCGGCGATTACGCTTCGTATAGTCCGACGCTGACTCCGGTGACGCAGGCGACGGCGCGCGTGTTCCGGACCGCGGGGCTGGATTTCGGTGTGCTGTATGACGGAGAGCGCAACGCGGGCAACGACGTGCGGCGCTGTGGGGAAGAGGGTCTTTTCGCGTTGCTGGCGCAGAAAAACGGCGCTGCGCTCGGGAAGAGCGAGTTCCAGCGCATCGTGACCACGGATCCGCACACGTACAATACGCTGAAAAACGAATACACGGTCGCCAACGGAGCCTCCAAACCGCTGAGCGATATCGTGCCCATATTGCACCATGCCGAGATTCTGGCCGAGCTGATCGCCGGTGGGCGGCTCCCGATCCTGCGCAAGCTGGATACGGTGGTGACGTACCACGATCCCTGTTACCTGGGCCGTTACAACGACGTGTACGAGGCGCCGCGCCGCGTGCTGAAAGCGATCGGCTGCCGCCTGGTCGAAATGCCGCGAAACCGCGATCGCGCGTTGTGCTGCGGCGCCGGCGGCGGGCGCATCTGGATGGATGAAGGCAAAGTCATGGAGCGCCCCAGCGAAAGCCGCGTCCGCGAGGCCGCCGCGCTGGAGGGCGTACAGTGCCTGGTGGTGGCGTGCCCCAAGGACCTGACCATGTACCGCGATGCGGTGAAGACGGCTGGGTTGGAGGGACGACTGGGCGTACGCGAACTCATCGAGCTGGTGGACGAAGCGACGCGGCCGCAGTGCCCGCAACCGGTTCCGACGCACACCGTCAAAACGGTGACGTCCGGTTTCGGCGCCGGCTGAGCGGCGGCTCCAGGAGATGAAGTGATGGCCGAGAGAATTGGCGTATACGTGTGCCACTGCGGCAGCAACATTGCCGCCACCGTCGACGTGGAAGAGGTGACCCGCTGGGCGGGCACGCTCGGCGGTATAGCAGTGGCGCGCGATTACAAATTCATGTGCTCCTCCCTGGGGCAGGCCATGGTGGAGGACGACATCAGTAAGCTGGGGCTTGACCGCATCGTAGTGGCGGCGTGCTCTCCGCATCTGCACGAGCGAACCTTCCGGCGCGCGTGTGCCAATGCGGGGCTGAACCCGTTTCTGCTTCAGATGGCCAACATTCGAGAGTACGTTTCCTGGGTCACGCGGGACAAGCAGTTTGCCACGGAGAAGGTGAAAGCGCTGATCGCCGGCGCGGTGGCGCGCGTGAAGCATCACCGGGCGCTGGAACCGATGCCCGTGCACGTAGACGCGCACACGCTGGTGCTGGGCGGCGGGATCGCAGGGATCCAGGCGGCGTTGGAACTGGCCGATGCGGGGTACCCGGTCTACCTGGTGGAGCGGGAACCGAGCATCGGCGGGCACATGGCGCAGTACGACAAGACTTTTCCGACGCTGGACTGTGCCGCGTGCATTCTCACGCCCCGAATGTCCGAGGTGGGCCAGCACGAGAACATCAAGCTGCTTACCTATTCCGAACTGGAAGAAGTGACTGGATCGGTCGGGAACTTCCACGTGCGGATTCGGCGTAAGGCGCGCTACGTGGTGGAAGACAAGTGCACCGGCTGCGGGCTGTGCATCGAGAAGTGTCCGCGGAAGGTAGTGGACGACGTTTTTGAAGCCGGCATGGGCTACCGCAAGTCGATTATACGCCCTTCCCGCAGGCGGTGCCCAAGATTCCGGTCATCGACCGCGCGTCGTGCATCTGGTTCGAGCGGGGCAAGTGTCGGGCCTGCGAGAAACTCTGTCCGACAGGGGCCGTGGACTTCAACCAAGAGGACGAGATCCTGGTGGTCGACGTGGGCAATATCATTCTGGCCACGGGATGGGAGCTGTTCGACTGCCGGCGCATTCCGCAGTACGGGTACGGCCGGCTGGCCAACGTGTTCACCAGCCTGGAGTTCGAGCGGATGTGCAACGCTTCCGGCCCGACGGGGGGGCGGATCGTGCTGCGCGACGGAGTGACAGAGCCAAAGTCGGTGTGCATCGTGCATTGCGTGGGCAGCCGCGACGCGCATTACAACCCCTATTGCTCGGGCATCTGCTGTATGCTGTCGCTCAAGCTCGGTCATCTGGTGATGGAGAAGACCGGCGCAAAGGTGTACGCGTGCTACATCGACATGCGGCCGAACAAGAAGGACTACGAGGAATTCTACCAGCGGCTGCTCGACGAAGGCATGTTGTTCGTCCGCGGCAAAGTGGCCGACGTCACCGACATGCCGCGGCATCCGCACGAGGAGGGCAAGCTCATCGTGCAGGTGGAGGACACGCTGCTCGGAAAGCAGCGGCGCATTCCGGTGGACATGGTCGTGCTCATGGGGGCCATCGAACCGCGGCGCGATGCGCGCGAAACCGGGCTGAAAGTAGGCATTTCGTGCAGCATGGCTGGGTGGTACATCGAGCGGCACGCCAAACTCGACCCGGTCGCCACCATGACCGAAGGCGTGTATATCGCCGGCGCCTGCCACGGGCCCAAAGACATCCCCGACTCGGTGGCGCAGGGGGCGGCGGCCGCAGCGCGCGTCCAGGGACTAATCAGCAAGGGCACGGTGATGATTGAACCGGTGGTCGCCTCGATCCAAGCGGCGACCTGTTCCGGCTGCCGCATCTGTAACAGTTTGTGTCCGTTTAATGCCATCGACTTTCTGGATGAGGAGGGGGTCAGCGAGGTAAACCCCGCGCTGTGCAAGGGCTGTGGCACCTGTGTGGCGGCGTGTCCCGCGGGGGCCATCAGCGGGGCCCACTTCACCAACGAGCAGATCGACAGCGAGATTGAGGGATTGTTGTGGGACGTCCGTGACAGGGACCACGGGACGGTCCCGGACGAATCGCCGACTCTGGAACCGACGTGCACTTAGGATCGTGACGATGTCAAGCGGGAACTTTGAACCGAAGATCATCGGGTTTTTCTGCAACTGGTGCTCCTATCGCGCGGCGGACGGCGCCGGCACGGCGCGCCTCAAGTACGCGCCGAACATCCGCGTGATCCGACTGATGTGCAGCGGTCGCGTGGATCCGGACTTTGTGCTGCGCGCTTTGTCCCTGGGGGCCGACGGGGTGCTTATCGCCGGCTGTCACCCGGGTGAGTGTCATTACATTGAACAGAACTACAAGACCATGCGCCGCTTCGCGGTGCTGCGCCACGTCCTGGAGGCCCTGGGCATCAGCGCGCGACGCGTTCGGCTGGTGTGGGCTTCGGCGGCGGAAGCGCCTCAACTGGCCGAGGCGATCAACGACATGGTGGAGGACATCCGGACCCTGGGCCCGCTGCGCTGGCCCGCGAACTGGGTGGATGGGGGTGTCCGTCCCGACGCCATGGAACGCATCGCCAACGAGCACCGCGAGGCGATGGAGTTCGCGCGATGAACGAAAAGAAAAAACTGGCCATCTACTGGGCCGCGTCGTGCGGTGGATGCGAGATTTCCATCCTGGCGCTGAATGAGAAGATCCTCGACGTGTGCGAAGCGTTCGACATCGTCTTCTGCCCGTGCATCATGGACACCAAGGTCCGCGACGTCGAAAACTGGCCTGACCGAACGATCGACGTGTGCCTGTTCAACGGCGGTATTCGCACCAGCGAGCAGGAGTACATGGCCCGGCTGCTCCGGCAGAAGTCGCAGGTGCTGGTGGCGTTCGGCTCCTGCGCGTCGGAGGGGTGCATCCCGGGCCTGGCCAATCTACACCGGCGCCAGGACATCTTTGAAACGGTGTATGCAGAAACCGCCTCGACCGACAACCCCAGGCGGGCCTTTCCCCAGACCGAGACCAGGGTGAACGGTTATCAACTGACTTTGCCCTCGTTTTATGATACCGTCCGCACGCTGGGACAGACCGTGCCCGTCGATTACTCGCTTCCGGGATGTCCGCCGGAAGCCCCGCGGATCTGGGATGCAGTGGCCGCCATACTGGAAGGGACGCTGCCGCCCGTGGGTTCGGTAATTGGCGCCCAATCCACCTGTTGCGATGAATGTCTCCGCAAGCGAAACGAAAAGAAGATATCGGCTTTCCGGCGCACCTGGCAGGTGATGCCAGACGCGGAAACCTGTTTGCTGGAGCAGGGTCTGCTTTGTTGTGGGCCCGCGACCCGCGCCGGGTGCGGTGCGCGCTGCCCGCAGGTGAATTCGCCGTGCATCGGGTGCTACGGGCCCAATGCCGGGGCGGAGGATTTCGGCGCGCGCCTGATCGCCGCCATGGCATCGGTCATCGATGCGCAGTCTCCCGAGCAGATTGAGCAGATCATCCGCGAGGGCATTCCCGATCCGATCGGCACGTTCTACCGTTTCAGTTTGCCGCACAGTTGGTTGCGCCGGCGCGCCCTGGTTCCCGACGCGGAACGGGTGGAGCTGCCGCGCCCCAAGACGGCCGTTCAGGCCTAGGTCGACGACCGCGCGAAGGAGAAGCCCGACATGGCAACGCGATGCATCACCATCGATCCGATTACGCGCCTCGAAGGGCACGGCAAGATCGACATCTTCCTGACCCCGGAAGGGGACGTGGCCGAAGCATATCTTCAGGTTCCGGAGCTGCGCGGCTTCGAGCGGTTCTGCGTGGGTCGTCTGGCCGAGGACATGCCCAACCTCACCTCGCGCATCTGCGGCGTGTGCCCCGAAGCGCACCATCTTGCTGCCACCAAGGCGCTGGACGCACTGTTCCACGTGGATCCGCCACCGACGGCAAAAAAGCTTCGCGAGATGTTCTATTGCATCTTCTTCGCCACCGACCACACCACGCACTTTTATGCCCTGGGCGGCCCGGACTTTGTCATGGGGCCCGACGCCCCCCGCGAGGAACGAAACATCCTCGGCGTCATCAAGAAGGTCGGGATGGAGATTGCCGGCCAGGTGCTCAAGATGCGCCGCGACGGGCACCACCTCATCGAGATGATCGGCGGGCGGAAAGTGCACCCCAACTGGGGACTGCCGGGCGGCGTCAGCCGCGGCATCAACGAGGAGCAGCGGCAGGAAATCGAACGGCTGGGAATCGACGCGCTGGCGTTCGCGCAGTTCTCCCTGCAACTCTTCAACGACATCGTGCTGAAGGAGCCCGAATACGTCCGCCTCATCACCAGCGAAGCCTTCACCCATCGCACGTACAACATGGGCACGGTGGACGCGGACAACCGGGTGAACTTCTTCGACGGCATGATCCGGATCGTCGGGCCCGACGGGCACGAACATGCCAAGTATCCGCCCAGGGACTACCGCAACTACGTGGCCGAACACGTGGAGCCTTGGACGTTTCTCAAGTTCCCTTACCTGAAAAAGGTGGGCTGGAAGGGCTTTGTCGACGGCTGCGAATCGGGTCTTTACAAGGCGACGCCGTTGTCCCGGCTGAACGCGTCGGACGGTATGGCCACGCCCCTGGCGCAGCGGGAATTCATCCGCATGTACGACGTGCTCGGCGGCCCGCCGGTCCACCACACGCTCGCAACGCACTGGGCGCGGCTGATCGAGCTGCTTTACGCAACCGAGCGGTGGTTGGAACTTGCCCGGGACCCCGAAATCACCGGCAGCGAGTATCGCGTGCTTCCGACGGCCACGCCCGATGAGGGCGTGGGGTGCGTCGAGGCGCCGCGCGGCACGCTCACCCACCACTACTGGAGCGACGAACGCGGCGTGCTCACCCGCGTAAACCTCATTGTCGGCACCACCAATAACTACGCGCCAATCAACCTGTCCATCAAAGAGGCTGCGCGATCTCTTATACACCGGGGCATCACGGTCACCGACGGCCTGCTCAACCGGATTGAGATGGCGTTCCGTGCGTACGATCCGTGCCTGGGCTGTGCCACGCACTACTTACCCGGAAAGATGCCGCTGACCGTGCTGCTGCGCGGGCCTGACGGGGAAATTCTGCGCACGGTATCGCGCACCGCGCCGACACCGGCCCCTTAACCGAGGTCGATCAGCTATGGCCGCCGCCACACCGTGTCCTCCTTGCCACCGACACCACGCCACCCGAGCCGTCCCGGAACGCGCAGCGCGAACGCTGGTCATCGGATTGGGTAACCCGCTGCGTTGCGACGACGCCGTCGGAATGCACGTGGCCGCGCGACTGCGCAAAGTACTGGAAAACTCTGCCGACATTGATGTGCTCGAGGATTGCTGCGGCGGCCTGCGCTTGATGGAACGGCTCATCGGGTATCAGCGCGCCGTGATTGTCGATGCGGCGCGGACTGGAGCTCCGCCGGGAACGGTAAGGGTGTTTTCAGCCGGCACGGCCACGCGGCACGACAGTTGCCCCCACGACCTGGACCTGCCGACGGCGCTGGAACTGGGCCGGTGCAGCGGCGCGGCGCTGCCCGAGGCCGGGAACATGCGTATCGTCACGGTCGAGGCGGCCGATGTGCAGACTTTCTGCGAGTCGTGCACGCCTGCGGTTGCGGCCGGCGTTTCTCGCGCTGTCGAAACGGTTCTCGAACTGCTGAGAAGCTGGAGGTAAGCGTCATGGTTTCTGTCGAAGTGCTGCGCGCCCTGCCTTACTTCGCAGGGGTGGGCGGCGAGAGTTTGAGGGTGGTGGCCGCAGCAGCCGAGGAACGCCTCTTTCAACCCGGTGATCCGCTGTTCCATGAAGGCGATCCGGCCCGTGCCTTATACATCATCCGTGAGGGGCAGATCGATATCGTGTATCGGCTCCAAGAGGACGATGGTCGCGTCGTGGACACGGTGGTCGCGGGCGACCTGATCGGGTGGTCGTCGTTGGTGGAGCCCTTTCGGTGCACCGCGACCGCCGTGCCACGGACGGTCGGCCGCGCCGTATGCATGGAGGGCACGGCCTTGCGCGGTTTCTGCGAGCGCGACTACTCGCTCGGCTACCAACTGTTCAAGGCGCTTACGGCCACCCTGAGCCGCCGGTTGCAGGGCGCCCTCGTTCAACTGGCGGCGGGTGGCTGACGGCGGGACGCCGCCGGTGTGGATCGGCCGATCAGCCGGACCCGCCGCACGCTGTTGAGGAACCATGGACGAACACAGGCCATCTCGCATCCTGCTCATCGACGACGATCCGGACATGCGCTTTGCCGTTCAGTTGATCCTCGCACCGCCGGAATTCGAAGTGCGGCATTGTGCGACCGGCGCCGCGGGTCTTGAGCAGATGCGTCGCGAGCGTCCCCTTTTGGTACTTCTAGACATTATGCTCGGTCAGCCCACCGAAGGACTGCAGGTGGCCTGCCAGATGCGTCAGGACCCGAACCTGCGAGACATTCCGATCATTTTCGTTTCGTCCATCGACGAATCTCTTGAGCGCGAATACGCGCGTGAGGTTTGTCCCATTGCGCTGGATGCCGACATGTTCGTAGAGAAGCCGTTGGACGCCGCCACGCTGCGAAGCGCCGTCACTTGGACTCTTTCCCAGCGGCCGCGCGGCCCATCCCGTCTTGTGTAGGGCCACCAGCATGTGCCCTCTACCCATGACTTTGCAACCTGGCGACTTGTTGGCGCAGGTAGTGGTCGTCCGAAGGAGCGCGTTGTTTGCGCACTCTATTGGCCTGCGCATGGTGGCCGACCTCTTCGAGCCGACATTTCCCAATTGACCTGCGCCTGCGCGACGCCAACAGGCCCACGAGCTACCCAAGTGGGACGAAGCTCGGAATCGACCATTTCCCAATGCTGTTGCCAGTTTCTTGCGGCCCATCGACCTATTTGCGGGCATCGCGATCAAGCAGTGCGTTTGGCTAAGAGCGTGTTCAAAAAGGATGTAGAACGGCTTCGGAGGGTGTCGAAAGGAGAAGAAGGCAAGGTGGTTCGGCGGAGCCGGACGGCCTTGGGCATTCAATGGTGGTGATCAGGAGGATCGAATCATGGCACGGAAGCCCTACCCAAGTGATCTGACGGACGAGCAGTGGCAGTTGATCGAGGAGTTGATTCCGCCGGCCAAGCCGGGCGGGCGTCCGCGCGAAGTGTCGATGCGAGAAGTGGTCAATGCCATCATGTACTTGTTGCGTACGGGTTGTGCCTGGCGCCTTTTGCCACACGACTTTCCGAAGTGGAACATTGTGTATTACTATTTCTGGCGATTTCGCAGGGAGGGCCTCTGGCACGACATTCACGACCTGCTGCGTGACGAGTTGCGTGTGAAGGAAGGCCGTGAGGTCAGTCCGAGTGCAGCGATCATCGATAGCCAAAGCGTGAAAACCACGGAAAAAAGGGGGTTCGCGGTTACGATGCGGGCAAGAAGATCAAGGGTCGCAAGCGCCATATTGTCGTAGATACGCTGGGGTGGATCCTGGCGGTTGTCGTTCACCCGGCCGATGTGCAGGACCGCGACGGCGCCAAGATCGTGTTGCGGAGACTGAAGGGACAATACGAACGTCTGCAGTTGATCTGGGCGGACGGCGGATACGCGGGCGGGTTGATTGACTGGGTTCAGAAGTTGGGCGGGTGGGTCTTGGAGATTGTCCGGCGCTGCGACGACGTGAAAGGTTTCAAGGTGCTTCCGCACCGCTGGGTCGTCGAGCGAACCTTTGGATGGTTGGGACGGTATCGCCGTTTCAGCAAAGACTATGAAGAACTGACCGAAACGAGCGAGTCAATGATCTATATTGCCATGATAAACCTCATGACCCGACGTCTCAGCTATGCGTGAACTACCCTTTTTGAACACGCTCTAAGGCTACCGGAGACTGCTTCGGAACACAGCTTCGCCGCTCTTGTTTCCTCCCTCATTTGGTTCCCGCCTCGGTGAACACTCAATCCCGTTGTATCGCCGGCGGCGGCAACCCGAATCGCTGGACGTGGTCCAGGATCGCTACGGACAGCGCCCGCGGCCCCGCAATTTCCGCCAACTGAAACGTCGCGGACTTGGCATGCCGAACGACTTCTGCTTCGATCTTGATCAGCTCTTCGCGTAGCGTGGTCAACGACCAATCCTTCCCCTTTCCGTCCGGCGGAACGTCTTGTTGAGTTCACGCAATGCGAGCAAGCCCGCGCCGCTCGTGATCTTCGTGCCATGGAATTTGAGTCACAGGATGCCATCGAACTGTACGCAAAGTGCTTGTTCTTGCCTGCCACCCACCGGGTTCTTCTGTCAAAATGACCGAAAGCTCTTGAGTAACAGGGAAGACATTCTTGAATCATGCCACCGCGAAAGACGCCATCCGGGAAATCTGGGTTCAAGTCAGTTTGCGGTGCGCTTGCCCTTGCCGCAACGTCCAGCTGCGGTCCGCTGGCCGAGGCGCTTCGAGAGATCCAAGAGGAAACTGACCATCGTGTATCCTGCAAAGCAGCTGGCGGTATCTGGAATACGGCGAACAACTAACCAGAGTGTCAAGTGCGCATTACCGACGTCGGCAAGCCATGTCAGGACGATTCGGAGTGCCAGGGAGTTTGCAGGAGCAATGACTGCGGCGACATCGGCAGTTGTGCGGCGGAGATATACCGATGCTGCTGCATGGTCAGCTTCGAGAGAATCGACGCGATCTGTGTCGATCCATTACGATGAACTCCTGCGTGGCGTTGGCAGGCGGTTCGGGCGGCCTGAGCGGGCAATGCGCATACGGCCAAGTCCCTCTTCCATAGGCCGATCATCGGCAATTCGACGAACGGCGACTCCGAACCACGCACAAAGGCGGTTCGCTGTTTTCGAGCGAAACGCCGGGTATTGGTCGCGAAAATTCCTTGGTGAAAACCGAAGGGTGCGGTGTGATTGAATAGGCGCCGATAGCGCGTAACTGCTGGGGCAAGAACCTCGTCAACTCAACAGCGACCGGACCGAGTCCAGAAACGCCGCAATACGTAATGGTGTCCGCAATACAGCGAATCTCCGGTTCCGCAGCCACGCAACTTCCGTTACGGGGGAACCCTTGTCACAGATCAGCACCACCGGCACACCTTGGATGCCCCGCTCGCTTTCAGCGGCCTGCATACGCGAACCAAGTTCTGGTAGCTCAGCCGGACTTCGAAGGTGGACGATTCCCACGTGCTGGGCCTGCTCGATCGGCGATCGGAAAACCCTGGAGCAGAATAACCCCAATACGTCCACGCTGGGAGCCGAGCTAACGCAGATCGGGTTAATAATGGCCACACTCAGTTCATTCCTGACTTGAGCCGCATGGTCGGGCCATGGTTCTTGGCCGGACCGCGCGAGGATTGATAGCTTCACTTCGTTCACTTCGTCCGGTGCGGTCTCGACGATTCGACTCAGGTCCGCCTCCAAAAGTCCCAAGTAGTCGGCGACGTCGCCCAAGGGATACAATACGTCGTTTCCGCTGCTGCCGAGCACCAGCGCATGAGCCAATCGGTCGGCGAGCGCAATGATGGCTGCCGCCTCCGAGTGTCTCGGACCCAGCCGCTGAATACCCCTGATCGATTGATGGTGGCTGGTCACGGGAGTAATGAACTCCACCGGGAACTTCCAATGTTCAAGCGCTCGGGCGAGAATGCTGCAGTGATCCATGAGCATCATCTTCGCTTCCACCGATTCGAGTGGAAGTGCAAGCGCCCTGGCAGTCTCCCACACCTGGCAATACTTCTCCGGCACGTGCTCCAGCATGATCAGGCGGCCGACGTCGTGAATCAGACCCCAGAGAAAGAACTTGTCCGCCTGCCGCGATTGACGCGCTCGGGCAATCGCAGAAGCGATGACGCCGCAAGCTATGGAATGCTCCCAGAACGTCCGAACGTCTAAGTACTTCGAGGCCGCATCGTCGTATTTTTGCAGGATATCGATCGCGGCGGCCAAGTCGCGCACGCCCTGCACGCCGATTCGTTGAATCGACTCCTTAACGCCCTCAACGGGGCGCCCGCGCGAATAGGCCGAGCTGTTGGCCAGCTTGAGCAGGCGCACGCAAAGGGCTTGATCCGGCGCTACCGCTCGATAAACGTCGTCCGCCGAACAACTGGAGTTGGCCGTGACCGCGAACACGTTGTGTACCGTCGGGCCCAACGGGCGCAGCTCCAGGCCATTGTTGATCAGCGTAATGAGGTTTTCCCGTGTGATGATTGGGGCAAGATCGGCGGCAGATCCCATGCGTGCGGTTTCCGACGGGACGCCTGTGCGGCCGTCATTTGATTGCCGACGTGTCGCGCCGGGCGAAGCGCACGTGGCACCCTGCTGCGGCGCGCTTCGTGCTTCATCACCACGCACACTCTTCGCGCCGGACGTTGCAGAGTCGCACGCCGGCACAGGCGCGGGCGTGCGGTGGTCCATCGAACTCGCCGATTGAAGGCAGGTCTTCACCCTGGACAGGAGTTCGTGTAATGAGAATCGAGACTTCAGAAGGAAGGCGTTCGCCCTCCCTCGCCCAGCTTGCAGAACCAGTTCACGTTCGGCCCGGTCGGTCAGGAGGATCACCGGGATTTGCCGCCAGGCGGGATTGTTTCGTACGACATCAAGTACGGCCAGTCCGTCCATTTCCGGCATGCTGATATCCAGCAGTATCAGATCCGGTATGTGTTGGCGCAGTGACGCAAGTGCGTCGCGGCCGTTTTCCGCGCAAACGGTGGCATAGCCATTGGCTTCCAGCGCAGCGGCAACCGGCTCACGACAGATCGCGGAGTCGTCGACGACCAGAATGGAGGTCCTCTCTTGCGCCATGCCAGTGATCTCCTGACCATTCGGGTGTGCTGCGCTCGTCATGCGACAACCAAATCACCGTCGGCATAGTTGTTACTAACGTCGATGAAGCGCTCTTCTTCGGCGATGAACGCGTCTACGATGGCCGGGTCGAAATGCGTGCCGGCTTCGTCCAGGATCATGCTGCGCGCGATGTCATGCGCCATGGCCAGCTTGTAGATGCGTTTAGAGGTCAGGGCGTCATACACATCGGCGAGCGCGACAATTCTGCCGCAGAGCGGAATGTCCTCACCTGTCAGACCGGTTGGATATCCTGTGCCATCGAATCGCTCATGATGGGTTAACGCGACATCGCGCGCCATGCAGAGAAAACGCGCCCCGGGAAATTGCCGCAGCGCGGCGCCCAGCGTCTCGGCACCGATCGTCGTGTGCGTCTTCATGATATCGAATTCGCGACTGCTGAGCCGTCCGGGTTTCAGGAGCACGCTATCGGGGATGCCGACTTTGCCGATGTCGTGCAATGGACTGGTGAGGTAGATCAACCGAATAAAGTCGCCATCGATCTGGGCGGGATACTTACCTTGATCGGCCAGGTTGGCGGCCAGAATTCTGGCGTAGTTTCGCACCCGCTCCAGGTGGGCGCCCGTTTCCGGGTCGCGGGATTCTGCGAGTTTGGCCATGGCGAAAATGGCCATGTCACGAGTCTCCAGGGACAGGATACGGTCGCCCGTATGAATGCGCAACAGAAGTTCCTCGATATGAAACGGCTTTGTGATAAAATCATCCGCGCCGGCACTGAGTCCTTCGACGACATTTCGTACGCCGTCCCGTGAGGTAAGCAGAATGACATACACATAGCCCGGCAAGTTCTCACTACGGATGCGGCGGCACAATTCCAATCCGTTCATCTGCGGCATGACCCAGTCGGAAATGACGAGGCGGCACCTGCCCTTGCGGATGATCTCCAGCGCCTCCCGGCCGTCATGAGCCACCTCGACCTCGTGACCGGCGTCGGTCAGTGCCGTGGATAGTGCGTCCAATGCCAGGGCGTCATCATCAACCACCAAGAGGTGCATGATCGGCCTCCCGCTTGTCAGCCACAGCCTCCGGCGTCAGTCTGGAAAGCGCCTGAGGAACATAGTCGAGGCATCGATTCAGCTCCGCGCGCAGTTCCCGCAGGCATGCGTCGGCATTCGCCAAATCGGCGGCGCGCGCCATGTCTTCAAGCCGGCTGGCAAGGTCGCGCAGTCTCTCGCCCGCCACGTACGCCGCCGTGCCCTTTAGCGTATGGGCCAATCGCGCCGCTTCCTGGGATTCTCCCGCGGCTATACTCTCTTCAAGTTGCTTCAAGTCGTTTCCGGCACAGTGGGCGAACTTCGAGAGCAATCGCGCGACGAGCTTTCCGTCACCTCCCCAACGTTCGAGTGAAACCACGAGGTCGAGCGGCGCGTCCTGTTCGTGGGCTGTGCGCGCCGTTCCATCGGCGGGTGTCGGCGCTTCCGGCAACACGGCCTCAGCCGGTACGCTCGCACGGCCGGCAGCCTCGGCGGACCTTGATGACAGCTTGGACTCAATCAGCTCGATCAACTTCTCCGGCTTGAGCGGCTTGCTGATATAGTCATCCATACCCGCTTCGAGGCACCGCTCGCGGTCTCCCTTGAGTGCATTAGCGGTGAGTGCGATAATCGGTATCCGCGCGACGGTCGACTCACTCGATCCCCGGACGCGCTCGAGGTTTCGGATCGTGCGGGTGGCTTCGAAACCGTCCATCTCGGGCATCTGGCAGTCCATTAGAATCAGGTCGTAGTGCCGGTTGCGCACCGCCTCCACCGCCTCTCGGCCGTTGCGCGCCACGTCGCAGAGGCAGCCGGCGGCGTTCAAAACCGTAACGGCCACCTCCAAGCTGATGTCATGATCTTCGGCCAAAAGGATTCGCGCACCGGCCGCTTTCGACTTGTTTCCGCTGTGCAGACCAACCGCGGAGAGTCCTTCCGGTTCTCCCGGCGCGCCGGCATGCGCAGCGCGCGCACACACCACGGCATCCGTGACAGCATCCAGTAGGTGCGACTGCCGGACTGGCTTGGTCAGACGCGCCGCAAACCCGAGTTTGACGACTTCCTCAGTCTCCAGCGCCGAATCCACCGAGGTCAGCAGAATCATGGTGGTGTGTTGGAGCGCCGGATCGCTCCGGATCGCGCTGGCGAGCTGCAAGCCGTCCATGTCGGGCATCTGCCAGTCCACTATGACGAGCCCAAAGGGCTCGCCGGCATTTGCGGCATCGCGAAGCAGCGTCAACGCCTGCGGCCCGTCGGAGGCCACGGAGTTCACCAGGCCGAAGCTCGCCAGTTGTTCGTGCAAAATCTCTCGGTTTGTGGCGTTGTCGTCCACCGAAAGCACGCGCACGCGCCGCAAGTCCCCAAGGATTCGATGTGCGCTCCATGGGTTTTCTGACGACCTCTCAAACGGCAACTGAAACCAGAACGTTGAACCTCGACCCGGTTCACTTTCGACGCCGATTTCGCCGCCCATCGCTTCGACCAGGCGCTTGCATATTGCGAGCCCCAGGCCGGTTCCGCCGTACTTCCTGGTCGTAGAGGCGTCAACCTGCGAAAACGATTGGAACAACCGCTCCAGTCGATCACGCGGAATGCCGATCCCCGTGTCCGAAACGGTGAATCGGATCCTCACTTTGTCTTCCGTTTGAGAATCGCTCGATCCGCGAATGACCACCTCGCCCTGGTCCGTGAACTTGATGGCGTTGTTGACCAGGTTCATGAGGATCTGCTGCAAACGCCCGGGGTCGCCGCGAACGACCGTGGGGACGTCCGGGTGCATGCTGCACAGCAGTTCCAGACCCTTGCTCTCGGCCTGCGAAGAAAACGAAATGGCCACGTTGTCCACCGTATAGTGAAGATCGAATTCGGCAGACTCCAATTCCAGTTTCCCCGCCTCAATCCGTGAGAAATCCAGAACGTCGCTGATCAGGCTCAGGAGGATGTCGCCGGATGATTTCACCAGCGATGCATACCGGCGCTGGCGTTGATCCAGTCCGGTGTGCAGCAGAAGCTCCGTCATGCCGATGATGCCGTTGAGCGGAGTGCGCAGCTCATGACTCATCATGGCCAGGAATTCGCTCTTCGCCCGATTGGCCCTGGCAACCTCATCGCGTTGGTAGACGTTTTCGATCGCTGACCCAACCGAATGGGACAGCAGATCGAGCACTTCAAGAACGCCCGGCGAGAGCGTTTTCCGGCTGAACATGGCGATCACGCCAACGACATTCCCTCCATGCACCAGAGGAAACCCGGCGAATGATCGGAGACCGTGCCGGGCCGCCCACGCGCGATCGTGAACTCGCTCGTCGTTCGCGACGTCATTGGAAACCGTTCGACCTCGGCCCTGCGCAATCAGGCCGATCTTGAACGAACCGAGGGGAACGCGCTGGTGACCGCCGTCCACATGTGTGTAGTGACCGGAACTGGAAATCAGGTGCAGGCACTTGTCGCGATTGATGCAATCGTGCGCCAAAGCACATTGGGAACACCGGTCGCCGTCACGCACCAACCAGAGCCGGGCAAAGTACGCGTCATAATTGTCGACCAGCGCCTGAGTGACCTTCTGACCGATGTCCTCGAATGACCTGCACTCCAATAGCGTTTGGTTGACGTGATCCAATGCCAGGAGATGCCTGTTCATCTGTTCCGCCTGAATCTTGGCCGCCTGGGCACGCTGTTCGGCCAACTGGCGAACCTTGATTTCAGACTGAAGTTGTTCGGCGCGCTCGCGGAGCGCAGCGTTGAGTGCCTCGATTTCCTGTTCGGCCTTCTTGCGGTCGGTGACGTCCCGCGCAACGGCATAATGGGTTCGTCCATCGGGTGCGATGGTTACGGACCACAGCAGCCAGCGGTACGACCCATCAACGCACCGGTAACGGTTTTCGAATCCCAGGACGTCGAGTCCGCTGGCCAGTTTCGACGCTTCGGCCAGTGTCGTTTCCCGATCGTCGGGGTGAACGAACTCGAGGTAGGGTCGACTGGTGAGCTCGCCGAGTGTGTAGCCGAGGGTCTTCTCCCACGCCTTGCTGAGCTTTCGAAAGTATCCGTCGACATCGGCGATGCACATCAGGTCGAGAGATAGTGTGAAGAACCGATCCAGTTCGTCTCTGGCGAGTTTTTGCTCGTGAATGTCCGTGCACGAACCGACCCATTGGCTGATGGCGCCTTCCGCGTCTCTTCGCGGCCACGCTCGTCCCAGATGCCAACGATACGAGTCATCCGCGGCCCTCTTGATTCGAAGCTCGATTTCGAGTTCCTTTTCTTGGGCAATCGCACGCTCCCAGCATTCCATGCATTCCGGCAAATCTTGAGCGTGCACCGCCTGTTGCCAGCCCATGCCGATCGATTGCTCGAAATCGAGGCCCGTATATTCGTACCAGCGTGCATTGAAGTAATCCGCAATCCCGGCGGGCGTGGAGGTCCAGATCAGCGCCGGCATGGAGTCGGCCAGGAAACGAAAGCGCACGTCGCTCTCACGCTACTCTGGTAGAACTCGTTGACGCGTTCCGAGTTCCCGCCGCAACGCCATGAAGACAATCTTCAGGTTAACGACCGCTGTAATTCAGCCGATCATGAGGGGT
>CAZMVD010000013.1:2943-58951 GCA_964569425.1 uncultured Phycisphaeraceae bacterium | reverse complement strand
CTGCTCTTTCCGGGTGGATCGAGGCCGGCGCGGCGCACCACGCCGGTGGAGCGGTTCCGTGCGGCCCTGAATGCCCAGATGCCGGCATTGACCACGGCGCCGCAGCCCGAGGCGGCGCCCCCGGCGGAAAAGGCGACCGGAGACGATCCGGCGGCGGTGACTGTGACCACGGAGGGAACGCCCGTGTTCCGGGTGGGGTCGGAAGCGCCGAAAGCCGAACCGCCGCCGGTGCGCTACCTGGCGCGATTCGAGGACGCGGTCCACGCCCGGCAGATGGAGGGTGACAACGAAGTGGCACAACTGGAGGCGGAGGTGCTCACCGTGCTGCGGTCGGTCAGCGACCGGGACAAGGCACTGGTGCAGGAGCCTCGCCAGCCTTCTGCCGGTGCGGCGGCCCCTGAAGAAAGCCCGCCGCCGTCGACCGTGGTGTTGGAATGGGCAGGGCGGCTCCTGGTGGATCCGTGTGCTGCGGAGGAGGGGCCGTGCGCGGGTGAGGTGCGTTCGCGAGTGGTGGCAGAGGGTGCACCGGCGCGGCTGCGCTCGCCGGAGGCGCAGGTGGCCGGCGGGGAATTGCGTTACGAGCCGGACCAGGGGCGGGTGTGGGTGATCGGGTCGGATGCCGCGCCCGCCGAGGTGCGCTCTGCCGACCAGGGGACGTTAACGGGGGCGCGGGTTTTTTCACAACAGGAAGCAGACACGATCTACGTCAAGGTGGATGGGCCGGGTACGCTGACGCGATTGGACGGCAGCGGCATCGCCGGGAACGAGGTCTCGTCAACGTCAGCAGACCAGGGCGGCGGAACAACGGAAGCGCGGTTCGCTGAAATGATGGAGATTCATGGGCGATATGTAGAGCGCACGCGGCTGGATTTCTCCGGCGTGATCACGCGGCAACGGGTGCGTGTGATCGATCGCGCTGTGTTGGCAGGCGGGGTGCAATTGCTGGGGGATGAGCGCGACGTCCGCAGCGAGCGTATGGCGTTGTACTTCCGGCCTGATCGCGGGCGTGAGGACGGCGAACGGGCCATTGAACGGGTGGAGGCACGCGGCGGCGTCACGATGCTCGAAGGGGACGACCGGTTGACCTGTGACGAAGTGGACCTGTTCCTTACAGTGGATGCGGATGGGCGCACGATTCCGCGGAGCGCCACGACGCGGGGCGACGTGGAGGCGGTGCAGGCGCGGCGCATCATCCGCGCGGCGGATGAACTGGTGGTGGACTTCGAATGGGTCGAGCGGCCGGCCCCGCCGTTTGACGCGGCCCAGGCGTACGCGGAAGCGATGCGCCGCGGGGTCGATCCACAATCCGTGGACTGGTCCGCGGTTCGCCGGGAGCATGAGTTGCGCCGCCGGCGCGACGTGGGTATTCGACGGCTTCGGGCCACCGGCGATGTGTTTGTGCAGGATCCGGCGCAGCAGCTCGACCTGACGGCGGCCACTTTGGATGCCATGGTGGTCGAAGGGCGGGATATTGAGCGCGCCGTCATCACGGGAATCGAAGGTACGCCGGCCACCGTGCAACTCGGTACTTTCACTGTGACCGGCCACGAGATTCGGTTGAACGTGCCTGACGAATGGGCCGAGGTTCCCGGCGCGGGGCGCATGACGTTTCAATCGTACAAGGACCTGGACGGGCAGCGGGTGACGGAGCCGGTGCCGGTGGCGATTACCTGGACCGACTGGATGAAGTACCAGGGGCGCGAGAATCGTGCGCTGTTCGCCGGCGGCGTGCATGCGGTGAGCAGCAACACGACGACCTTTGATTGCCGGCAGTTGATGATCGAGTTCGACGAGGTGTCGGCGGACGGCGATCAGCAGGAGCCGACCACGGACTGGTGGATTTTCAGCGATCTGGTCGAAAGGGCGGCCGAGGCGCGTTCAAACGACCGGTGGCGCGGCAGTGCGCGACTGGGGCGCGAGCCGGCGTTCATTCTGGCCACCGGACAGGCGCTGGTGGAGTCGTCTGAATACGACGGCGACGCGGAGCTTCGCACCAGGGCGCGGTTGTCGGGCCCTCGACTATCGGTCAACCTGCGGCGGGATGTGACCAAGATGTTGATCGAGGGCGAGGGGTATCTGCTGTTGGAGGATTTCCGCCCTGTTTCACAGAGCGCCGCGGCAGGCACGCGGCCCGAGGATGCATCGCGCGACGGCGGATTGTTCGGAGTGGATGAGCGTTCCGGCACATCCAAGACATTGATCGAGTGGCAGCGCTCGATGTGGTACGACTTCGGCATCGACCAGGTCCGCTTTGAAGGCGAAGTGAGCCTGAAGCACTTCAGCGGGGCGGAGCTGGAACGGTTCTTCGGACCGACCGGAGCTTCGATGGCGGAAATGCCCGCGGGACGTTCTACATTTCTGAAGAGCCAGGTGCTTACGGCGGACTTCATGGCCAACGCCGCAGGTGGAGGGCAGCGAGATGATCAGCGGATGGGTCGACTCGGCGTGGACCAGTTGCGGCAGTTCCACGCTTCCGGAGACGTATCGTTGCAGGACAAGGGAGAGGGGCTGACCCTGAGTGCCACCGACCTGACCTATGAACGCGACCGCGCTATTCTCATCGTGCAGGGCGATGTGCGGCGGCCCGCGCACCTGGTGAAACGCCGCCCCGGTGGATTTCCCCAGAGCTTCACCGCGGAGCGGTTCTTTTACAACCTTCGCAAAGGCGAAGTGGAAGCCACCAAAGCGGCGGGCGGGAATTAGTTGCCGAACACTTCGTTTCGAGAACCATGGGTGATCGCGCCGATTGACGCGAGCATGCAGGTAATGGGCTTGCGGCTCGCGTGCGCTGCGCTGTTACCCGACCGTGACACTACCTGTCCGAGCGACGATTGACCGGGGTTCGCCCATTGCGATATGCAGGAAGTCGAGCCCGAAGAACCAGAGGGCGAACGGTCGAAAGGCCGGCGCCGGGCTTCGGCTGGAGTGTCGTTGAAAGGTGCCCGCGGTTGGCGGCGTCTTCTTTGACGAAGCGACTGGCGTTTTCTATTCGGTGGTATTGGTCAATGCGTTCAATTTCCACTGGATTGGTTTTCGTAGTGTTGGCGTTCGCGCCGTTATTCGCCGGCTGCGGGAGGGGGAATCGTTCTGCGGTCGAAGGCTCTGATGAGTGGGTGGAGCGCACGTCGGAAGACGGTCCCGCCGCCTTAACGCTGGCTGTTCGGCCCGGCGAGCCGCAAACAGGCGAGCGGGTGCAGGTCAGGGTCCGTGCGATCAGCGGCTCTGGCGTACCGCTTGATGTTGATGATTACGAACGTCGACTGCGCGGGGAAACCTGCCGCTTCGACTGCCGGGTCATACGCGCGGATCGTCAACCGGCACGCCAGGCAACCGAGGATCGCCTTGCGCGCACGTGGAATTACGAGATTGAGTTCCTGGTTGCCGGGGAGTTGGAGCTGCCCCCCGTCGTCGCCCGTTACGCGGCAGTATCAGAAGCGCCGACCGGGCAAGCACCGGCCCCGGACCCGCGTGGCGATGCCGAACACCGGTCGTTTCAGACGGAGCCGTTACCATTGACGGTGCGCGCCGCGCCGGGAGCGGAGCTGACGGAAGAGGAGTTGCGGCAACTGACCACGTTGGATCCCGTGGAAATGCCGCGGCGGTGGAGTCGCTGGTGGTGGCTGGGACCGTTGTTGGCGCTGGCCGGCGCGACGACGCTGCTGCTCGTGGCGTACCTGGTGAGCCTGGTGTTTCCTCCGCTTCGCCGATGGTGGCAGCGCTGGTGGGCGGCCTGTTGTGCGGTGCGGGCCGTTCCCGTGGATCCGCCCCCGCCGGCTCACGAATGGGCATTGGCCGAGTTGTCGCGCTTGGTGCGCGAAGACCTGTTGGGTCGTGAGCGCGTGCAGGAGTTCTATTATCGCATCAGCGACATCATCCGTGGATACCTGGAGCGCCGCTTTTTCGTATCTGCGCCGGACATGACCACCGAGGAGTTCCTTGCCGCTGCCGCCCAGGACCGGCGCTTCGGACCGAACCACACCACGGAACTGGAGCGTTTCCTGACCGCGTGCGACCTGGTCAAGTATGCCCGCCTGCTGCCCGAGCGCAATCACGCCGAGGAGCTGGTGGCCGCGGCGCGCGAGTTCGTGCAGGCCACGCGCGAGCGACCGGCGGCATCCAGCGACGATGTCGGCCAGCGACAGGAGAAGGCCGCATGATGGAGTGGTTGCACGAGCGTTTTGCCCCCGGCCCGCTGTTCGGATGGGCGTGTGTCGTTTTCCTGGCACTCATTCCGCTCATCTGGCTGCGGGCACGAGTGCGGCGCGGGCCGGCCCTTCGCTTCAGCGACTTGTCCGCTGCCGCCGTGCTGCCGGCGACCTGGGCCGCGCGTACTCACTTCCTGCCGGCGTTGCTGCGTATCCTGGCCGTCCTTGCCCTGATTGTCGCCCTGGCGCGTCCCCAGGCAGGGGGCGAATACCGCGACACCGGTCAGGGGATTGCCATTCAGATGGTGCTGGACCTGTCCGGCAGCATGGCCGAGAAAGATTTTCTGGTGGACGGGCGACCCGCGCGGCGCATCGACGCGGTCAAGGCGGTCTTTGAGGATTTTCTGCTGGGCCGGGGCAAACTCGGCGGGCGGGAAAGCGACCTGATCGGCATGACAACGTTTGCCATGTACGCCGACACACCCTGCCCGCTGACCCTGGACCATGGCAGTTTGCGCGACCTGTTGCGGCAGACGGACATTCCCGGCTGGGTGGACGGCCGGCAGGTTCGCGAAAGCGAAGAGGCCAACTATACGGCATTGGGCGACGGGTTGGTGCTGGCCACGGACGATCTGCGGCGCGCAGGCGAGCAGGCGGTGGCGGGCGTTCCCGGAGCCGAACCTGCGAAGAGCCGCGTGATGATTCTGTTGACGGACGGGGCGGACAACCCTGCACCCCAGGCACAGCGCACCTCGCCGCCGCCCCCGGAAGCGGCCAGGGTCGCGGCCACGCTGGGCATTCGCATTTATACCATTGGCGCCGTGGGCGATGAGAACGTGTCGCGTCCGGCGGGGTTTTTTGCGCCGCGCCGCGCCGGCGTGGATGAGCCGCTGCTCAAGGAGATCGCCGCTGTCGCCGGGGGGAAGTACTTTCGGGCCACCGATGTTCAATCGCTCAAGACCATTTACGACGAGATCGACCGGCTGGAGCGAACCAAGACCGGCGAACGAGCGTTTCACGACGATGTACTGGCCGCGAAAGTGGCGATGTTGGCGGGGCTGGGCATGCTATTGCTCGAAACGCTCTTGGTGAATACTCGCTATCGGCGGCTGCCCTGAATCCGGCGCGCGGGCCGTGCGCCGGGTTACCCCAAGGGGAGAAACTCGGGAGTGCTATGCGGCAACCTGTTCTGTATCCAATTCCGGTTTGGGTCGTCTGGGTGCTGGCGGTGCCGCTGGTGTGCCTGACGGCGGGCATTGCGCTGGTGGCGACGACCGACATTGGCGACTTGCCCTTTGACAACGCCTATCTGTGGTGGCTCGGGGCGCTGGTGCCGGTGGCTTCCCTGCTGTTTCTTTACGGCGTATGGCGGCGGCGTCGGGCTATGGCGGCCTTTGCTTCGGAGGAATTAACGACGGTACTGGCCGTGCGGGTGAATCCGGGGCGGGCGGCAATCCGCGCGGGACTGGTCGTCCTGGCGATCGTTTTCGTGTTCGCGGCCATCCTGGGTCCGCGCTGGGGGCTTTACCTGGAGAAACAGCGCATTCACGGAGTGGATGTCGTGGTGGCACTGGATGTCTCGCGCTCTATGTTGGCAGAAGATATCTCACCCAATCGACTGGAAGCTGCGAAGCGCGAGATTCGCCGCCAGCTCATCGAGCGCCCCGTGTTTCGGCGGGCGGCGCGATTGGCGTTGCTGGCGTTTGCCGGTTCAACTTCCTTGCGGGTTCCGCTCACGACGGATCACCTGGCGTTCGATGCCAAGCTGGACCTCGTGCACGTCGGCAGTGTTCCGCGCGGGGGCACGGCATTGGGCGAGGCCATCCGCGCCGCGGTGGACTTGTTCGCGCGTTCGCCCCAGGAGGCGACCAGGGTGGTGCTGCTGTTCACGGACGGCGAGGATCACGAAGGAGGTCCGCTGGAGGCAGCGGCCGCCGCTTATCGCGAGCAGGGGGTTCGGATCTTCACGGTGGGGGTTGGCGATGCGGCGCGCTCCGCCGGGGCACTGGTTCCCGGCGGCGCAGCCAACGAAGTCAAACCACTGCTGTATGATGGACAGATTGTGTTTTCCAAACTCCAGGATGAACAGCTCCGGGCTATGGCCGAGGCCGGCGGGGGCCAATACGCGCCGGTGCAGGAATTGCATCGATTGGTCAACGCCATTTCGGGCATGTGGAAAACGGAACTGACCACCGAGGAACGGCAGCGTCACGTTCCGCGCTACCAGTGGTTCGTGGCGGCGGCATTGTTGTTGCTTGGCCTGGAGACGATTATGGCGGGCCCGCGTGGCGGTGACGCGAGGAGCGTGCGGCGGCTGTGGGCGGCGGAGGAAGCGGCGTGAGCAAATGCGGAATGCGGAATGCGGTATGCGGAACGAACCGCGCCTCTCCTGCCTGTGGTCGGGGAGCCTTGCCGGCGGCGAGCGAGTCTCTCATCACATGCGTACCGCTACGCGCATCGGCGTCTCACAAACTTCCGGCCCCGCACCCCGCTTTCCTGCCGGACCGCCCCGTTGCTTACGACGGATTCGGGGGGCGAATCGGTATTCGGCCTTCCGCATTTCGCCAATGGCTTACCTCATGTGCAATCTTTTGTTTCGGGTTTCTGCACGCGATTGCACCCGCCCCGGCTCAAACGTCTGCGCCTCAGCCGCCACCGATGCGGGACGAGCCGCGATCGTACTCCGCGGCGCGTGAGGCGGTGCGCGCCGGCAACGCTGCACTGCGCGAAGGAAAGCCCGCCGAGGCGCTGGAGGCCTATGCCCGCGCGGAAGCCATCGAGCCCGACGCGCCGGAAATCGCCTTCTCCCAGGGGCTGGCCCATTACCATGCGGGGAACTACGGGGCGGCGCGTGCCGCATTCGAAAGGGCGGCGATGGCACCGGACCGTCAGCTGGCCGATGACGCAATGTACAGTCTGGGTACTGCCTACCATGCCGAAGCCCTGGCCCAGGTTGCTGAGCCGCAGGTCGCCATGGAGCGGCTGGAAAACGCCGTGCAGCGCTATCAATCGGTCCTCGCCGACGCGCCCGACCACGCCGCGGCGCACGACGCGCTCCGCAAGGCCGCCGTGTTGCGCCGCCAAATCCACGAACAGATGCAGCAGCAACAGCAACAACAGCAGCAGAATCCGTCGGACGAGCAGCAGGAGGAGCAATCCGACCAGCGACAACAGCAGAGTGAGTCGCAGCCACAGGATCAGCAGCAGGACTCACAGGAAAAGCAACCGTCGGACAGTGAGGAGCAAGGCCACGAAAGAGAGGAATCATCCGCAGAATCTTCGGAACAACAAACGCAGGACCAGTCGACGGACCAGCCATCTGCGGCTGATCAACAAGAGGAGCAATCGCAGCGCGCCGACGAGCAAGACGATGTCTCGAAATCGGAGGAAGCGGGCGAAGCTTCGGCTAAGGAAGACGAACGCGCCTCGCGCGAACAGGCGGAGCGCCGGCTGCGGGAAATGATGCAGGCGCTGCGCGATCGGCAAAAGCAGCGCCGCGAGCCGCCGCGGCGCGTGCCCATCGCGCCGGTGGACAAGGACTGGTAGGTGATTCGAATCAGCCTCATCTTGGCAGTCTTGTGTATCACCGGAGGGGTTACGCGCGCGCAAGACGCCGGCGTGGAACTGCGTCTGGGTACGCACGCGCTCGAGCCCGGCGAGGCTATTGACGTACAACTGGTGTGCACGAACATCGGCCGGCCGGACGCGCCATCGACGGCGATGCCCGACGGACTCAGACTCGAACTGGCCGGGACATCGCCGTCGGTCTTCGCGCAAACTTCCATCGTGCAGGGGCGCCGCACCCAGGTCACCACCTACACCTGGCCGATGCGTCTGACCGCGCTGAAGGAAGGCACCTATACGCTGGGGCCGGTGACCGTCAGTGCCGAGGGACGCACCTGGCAGACCGACCCCATCGAGATTGTCGTTCGGGCAAGCCAGATCACTTCGCTGCCGCGCGGGGATCAGGTGATGTTTGCTGAAATCGAGGTCGCTCCGACGACGGTCTACCTCACGCAGTCGTACACCACGACGCTGACCATCGGTATGCGAAAGGTGAACATCGAAGGTCGAACGTACAATATCGATCTACTGCGCGATGTGTTGTCGGTGCGAGAGTCTCAGCTCAGTGTGTTCGCCGGCGGACAGGTGAGCAAAAGCGAGCAGCGTTTGCGCGATTCCGCGGGCCAAACCCACGCCTATGAAATCTTTCGTGTGACCAAGTCCATCCGGGCCGACGAGCCGGGAGAGGCGTTGGTCGGCCCCGTCTTCCTGCGCGCCAATTATCCGCTGCGCCTGCGTCGCGGGTTCTTCGGTGACCTGGAGGTGGCCGAGTCCCGGCGCGAGACGACCCGTGCCGACGCAGTTACCGTTCTGGTCAAGGCGCCACCGGCCGAGGGGCGCCCGCCGAGTTACACCGGATCGATCGGCGAATACGCCATGGCGGTCGATGCCAAGCCGCTTCGCGTGGAGCAGGGGCAGCCCATCACGCTGACGGTCACCATTACCGGTGCGCCGCTGGAGAGTGCGGCGGGGCCGGACTTAACCCGGCAGCCGGAACTCGCGGGCCGGTTTGACTACGCCGCCGAGGAACTGGTGGGCGACGTGGTTCGCGCATCCAAAGTATTTCATCGTGCCATATTCCCCCGGCAACAAGGGGCACAATCGATTCCGCCGATCGCCTGGTCCTATTTCGATCCACGCCGCCAGAACTATGTAACGCTGACCAGCGACCCGATCGACATTGTCGTGGATCCGCCCGTCGGCGGCGGGGATTCGCACCTCGTCGACAACGCCTCGAAACGTGACGCGGGTTTGGCACTAACCAGGCTGGCCGGCGGGATCGCGCCCAATCACGTCAATTCCGATCTGGTGCTGGTTGATCAATCGCCGCGTATCGAAGCCGTGGAGTTGGGTACGGTTGCGGGGGCACCCGTCGCCTTCCTGCTCATTCTGCTGACGGCGCGGCATCGCTCACGCCTGCGCCGTGATCCGGCGTGGGCTCGGCGCCGCGGAGCGCGGGCCCGGGCCGAACGCCTGTTGCGCGATGGCGCCGCCAGGGGCGACGACCCCGAAGGTTGGCAGCGTTTGGCCCGCGCCGTGACCGGTTACGTCTGTGACCGATTCGATCTGCCGCCTGGACTGATGACCCCCCGTGAGATCGGGGAAGTGCTTGCGGCCAACGGATTGAGTATCGACCTGGTGAGCGAGGTGCGCGGATTTCTTGAATCATGCGATGCCGTGCGCTACGCCCCCGGCGCACGGGACAGTGCGGCACTTACTGACGCCGCGGCGCGCGCCCGCCAATGGATCGAGAAGTTGGAACAGGCGGTAAAGCGAACATGAGCGGCCGAGGATCACAAAGTGCGCGGAGCGATCACGGAAAGGCGGCCATTGCGGGGGCGTATCCTGAGGCCCGGTCCGATTGGCTGGGCGGCAGATCGAAGGAACGACAGGCAAGGCTGATGCGTTCTTTCCCACGCCGGCTCATGCTGGCGGCCTGTGGTGTTGGCTTGTTAATCGTCGCGGCCATGCCGATCCGGGCGGTGGAGTCCACGGTGCCGCTGGCCGCGTCTGCCGGTCATCGAGCGCAGTTCGAGGCCGCCCTGGCCGACTTCGACCGTGCGCAGGAAATCCAGGTGGAGCAGCGCGACCAGGCGCGGCTGCTATATCTCGCCGCCGCGCAACGGTTCGAGGGGATCGCATCCGACGTCGAGAATGGTCGCCTGGAATACAACATTGGTAACTGCTACCTGCAAGCCGGCGACCTCGGGCGGGCCATTCTTCATTACCGACGTGCCCAGCGGCTGATGCCGCGCGATTCGCTGCTGGCCGACAACCTGGCGGAAGCACGATCGAGAAGACTGACGAACATTGCCGCGGGGCGCGCCGGTACCCTGCTTCGCAATGTGTTTTTCTGGCATTTCGAGACTTCGCCGACCGGCAGGAAACGAGCGGCGGTGGCGCTCTTTGCGATGACCTGGGTGCTGCTGACCGTCCGGGTCTTCCGTCGCCGACGCGCATGGCTCCTGGCCGCGGGCGCATGTGTGATCGCATCGCTCGGGCTGACCGCATCGCTCAGCACCCAAAGGTGGCTCGAACGCACCTCGCCGCCGGGCGTGGTGCTCGATATGGACGTCGTCGTCTACAAGGGGCCTGGCGCTGGGTACCAGCGACAGTTCGAGCAGCCGTTACAGCCCGGCACGGAGTTTACCCTGCGCGAACGGCGCGGCACCTGGTGGAACATCGAACTGCCCGACGGACAGCGCGGATGGATCGACCGTGCCCGCGCGGCGCTGGTCATCGATGACGACCCGGCGGCCGTGCGGCTATAATGCGTACGGACACGTGCGCCACCACGCCATGTCTGTTGCCGCAGTCGCCCGCCGGGGCAGAACGTATCCGTGCGAATTTGGAGTACTCTACCGACCATGAAAACGCCGCCACGCGATAAGCATCCGCCCGACGATCGGATTATCGCCGAGGGACCCAAGTGGATTGCACAGTCCGAGTACCGCCGGGTCCGCGACACGGTGCACCTACGCTACGCGGAGCGCTTGGCCGCTGCGAGGTGGTGGCAACGCCTCTGGCTTCGACTTCGCATTCGCCGGGAAATCGACCGTGAACTTCGCCGCCTCGCCCCGCGGGAAGGGCTCTACCGCCATCGCGAATTGCGTTGACTTTTTATGTTCGCCGGCCTGACTTGCTATCTGTTTTCCCGGCGTTTCGGCCGCACCACGCCTTCAAACGGATCCTTGGGCTTGCGAACCAGTACCCGGCCGCAGCGTGGGCAGGTCAGCGCCTGATCGGCGGGCTGCCACGCCTGGCCGCCCACGCGCCATTCCGACATGACCAGCTCTCCGTTTTCGTCGGCCGCGAACTTGACGGTGACAACCTGCGCCCCGTGGCTCGTGCAGAAGAACCCTTCGGCCACGGCATGTGCCGGTCCGAGGCAAAAAGGACAGGTGCGCGGATGCGCTACGCCGGGCTCCATGAACGTATGGCCGCTCTCGCACCGCCAAAGGAGCGTGACGTCCAGCAGGGTGCGCTGGTGTGCCTGCGGCGGCTCTTCAGCGCCGAATGAGCGCAGGACCAGAAAAACCACCGAGGCAGCGATAATGACGGAGAGCATCGTTATCACCGCGGCCCGATAGGCCGAGCGAGGTTGTACGATCCGCACCATGGGCGCAGCCAGACCCTTCAGAAAGAAAAGTGCCGCAAAACCGCCGGCCAATTCTATTCGAGCTTAAGCGGCCCGGTCCACCAGAAAAGCGAATCCCGGGCAAAAGAATAATGGGAAATGGCACGAGATTCGTTGCCCAGCAGGCAGAAGGTGCACCCGCCGGAATAGCAGTCCGGATAGAAGAACACCACCGGATTGCTGAGCACGTGCGTCGTTCGGGCGCTACGCACGCCGCCGTCGAGCGTCAGTACGTTGATGCCATGGCCGTGTCGCGTCGTCAACCAGGGAGAGGTGCGTTGCTGTGAGAATGCGTCGAACCCGTCGTCCCACGGGAGCATGCTCTTGTTGCGTTTGGGCCCTTTGACGGACTGCGCGGACCGTGCCTTACTTCGCTCGCCCTGATCCGGACCGAGATCGGCCATCAGTATGGTGTTTCCCGGCCGAGTCGGCGCGTTATGGTCCAAGTCCGCGAGCACGCCGCCCGCGCCGCTGGTCAACAGGCCGTTCATGCCGAAGCTGGGATAGTCCGCAATGTTGGGGTCCTCCCAGATGTTGTCACTACGCGACAAACGAAAGCGGAATGGATCCTCCGGACAGGTCAGCAGCGCCGGATCGGTCAAATAGGTGGGATACAACTTCTGAAACCATGTTTCCGGTGCAGCAGCGCCCGCCCGTGCCGAGGTTGTGGAAGCGGTGACCGGCGGACTCGGCGGAGTTATTTCTGTGGGCAGCCAGCCGCTGTTCTCAATCCGATAGGAGTATAGACCTTGATGGAGACTGCGCAGGTTGTGCTTGCAGACCGTGGCATGCGCCAAGCGAATAGAACGGCTCAACGACGGCAGAAGCATCGTCGCCAAGATCGCGATGATCGAAATCACCACGAGCATCTCGATCAACGACGTCGCTCGCCGCCGCACAACCGCGCTCGCACGGGGCGAAACCCAAACTGGGCGGACGGTCCTCTTCATGTCCACCTCAAGCCTACACCGAAACAGACGAGTTCGCAATGATTTTTACGGACCTCAATGGTTTATCGTTCGCCTTTCGGTTCAACTCTATTGACGCACGCCGACAAGCCGACGCACCTTGGCTATTGTGGCGCGAACGCTATAATAGCGTCGTCGGCAAGATCTTGGCAAGAAAAAAACATTTGTGCGATTGCAGAACTTCACAAATTAGATTTGGAGTGAAAATTTGGAATCCTTGCGTTATCGCATCAGCCGGGAATTGCTGCCGTTTGTTAATCAGCCTGGTCAATACATCGGCGGGGAAATCAACCAGCTCGCGCGCTTGGGCGAATGGGAACAGGCCGAGGTGCGCGTCGCCGTCGCCTTTCCTGATGCATACACCATCGGCATGAGCCACCTCGGCTGCCAGATTCTCTACTGGCTCATCAACCACACGCCGCGTTGTTGCGCGGAGCGCGTTTTCTGTCCGTGGCTCGATGCCGAAGAAGTCATGCGCCGCAAGAACATCCCGCTATTCACCTGGGACACGCGCCAGCCCGTCGCTTCCGCCGATATCCTCGCCGTCTCGTTGCAATACGAAATGGCCTTCACCTCCGTCCTGCAGATACTCGACCTTGCGGGCATCCCGCTGCGCGCCGCTGAGCGCGATGACTGCCACCCGCTTGTCATCGCCGGCGGACCACAGGCGGACAACCCGGAACCGGTGGCGCCCTTCCTCGACCTTGTCGTGCTGGGCGACGGCGAAGCTTCGATGGCCGCCATCCTCGAAAGTTACCGCGAGTTCAAGGCCAACGGCGTGCGCCGCCGCGACATGATCCGCCTGATGGCCGAGCGCTTCGAGTGGATCTACGCGCCTTCGCTCTACGACGTGACCTACCAGCCGGACGGCACCGTCCGTGCGGTGAAGCCGACCCTGGCCACCATTCCCTCGTCCATTGTCCGCTGTCAGACGGACGACTTCGACGCGGCGCCCTTCCCCTTGCGGCCGCTTGTGCCTTACGTGGAAGTCGTCCACGACCGCATCGCCATCGAGATCATGCGCGGCTGTCCGCAGCGCTGCCGCTTCTGCCATGCCGGCTACACCAAGCGGCCCCTGCGCGTGCGTACGGTGAACAAGATCCTCGACATGGCCGAGGAGATGTACGCCGCCACCGGCATCGACGAACTCGGCCTGCTTTCCCTTTCCACCGCCGATTATCCCGACCTCCGTGAACTCGCCGAGCGCGTCAACGAACGTTTCGGCCCGCGCCGCGTCAATATCTCCGTGCCCTCGCTGCGCGTCGACAAAATGCTCCAGAACATCCCCTGGATGGTCAACCAGGTGCGCAAGAGCGGGCTGACCATGGCCGTCGAGGCGGCCAACGACGACCTTCGCGCCGCCATCCGCAAGCTGGTCACCGACGGCAACCTGCTCGACGGCGTCAAGCAGGCCTACCGCGCCGGCTGGCGGAGCATCAAACTGTATTTCATGTGCGGCTTCCCCGGGGAGCGGCCGGAGGATATCGACGGCATCGTGAACCTCAGCCGCAAGGTCAGCGAAGCGCGCCGCGAACTGGGCAAGCCGGCCGCGCAGGTCAACGCCAGCGTCGGCTGGCTGGTCCCCAAGCCCTACACCCCGTTCCAATGGGCCGCCCAGCCGCCGGCCGAGTACTTTCACGAAGCCCGCCGCCGCATGGCCGCCCTGGTGCGCGACGGCGCATACCGCGGCTCGTCGAGTCCGCACCGCGATTCCCATCCGAGACGCGACCGTAAGGGAGCGGGCAAACCGCGCGGCTCCATCAAGCTCAAGACGCACAACGTCGAGCGCTCGATCCTCGAAGGTGTCTTCGCTCGCGGCGACCGGCGGCTCGCCGACACGGTTGAAGCCGCGTATCGCCTTGGCGCCCGCTTCGACGGCTGGGATGAATGCTTCAAGCCCGAGTTGTGGCGTGCGGCGTTCGACCGCACCGGCATCGACCCCGCCTTCTACGCCCACCGCGAGCGCCCCGCGGACGAGGTCTTCCCCTGGCACCACCTCCACGGCGGCGCGCCGGACGACTACCTGCATCGTCAGTACGAGGATGTGTTCACGCACATCAACGTGCCGGTTCCCAAGGCCGTCGCCGTGTAGAGCGGCATACCTGCCAACTGGGGTGTGGCCCGATTCTGCCGCGGCCATTCGCTCCCGCCCCACCCTCCGCGCTGCGGCCGGTGGGATGTCAGGCGGTGGTGAATCGCCGACGCTGTGCGTGAACAGCGACTTCCTTCACAGCCAGCCGCCGGAGTGTTCGAAGCGTCCCATTCGGGAAGCCGGTCGGCGTGGTGGCGAGTTCTGGATCGTATTGGCCCCGGCGGGGCCCGGGTATATAGCCACGGGTGGAGTTCGCCCCCGCCGCAGGCGGGCCTTGCATGAGCGAACGGAACCCGTGGTATGAGGGGCGAGGGCCTTTCTGCCCCGGCGGGGCAGAGGACGACGATGCCTCAATCGAAGACGTAACGCGGATCGAAGCTCACCCCATGGGCCCGCAGTAACGCGAGCAGTTCCTCCTGAAAGTCCCGCCTCTGGTGGTGTTCGATTTGCTTCTCAATATACGCTTTGACGTCCGCCTCGGCGGACTTGCTGACGGAGAAGGCGGCGTATCCCTCTTGCCACGCGAACGCGGCGAACGCAGGAAAGGTTTGATGCACCCAGAAGGAAGACCGGGACTTCACCGTCCGCATGAGGTCGGCAATCGTTCCATCCGTTCGCCAGCGCAGCAGTAAATGAACGTGGTCAGGCATTCCCCCGATGGCGTTGAGAGTGCCTTGCTCCGCGCGAACGATACCGCCGATGTACTCATAGAGTCGTCTTTGCAATTCCGGCTTGATGAAGGCCGCTCGGCCCTTCGTCGAAAAGACGATGTGAAGCAGAATCTGCGAGTACGTCCCGGGCATCGCTTTCCTTCGCCCCTTCGGGGCGAGTATACAATGGACCGCAACGACATCCACGGGTTCCGCTCGTTCGCCTTCGGCGAACCCGCTCCACCCGTGGCTACAACCCGCGGCCCCTTAGGGGCCGGTCCCGCCTGACCCTCCGCGCTGCGGCCGGTGGGATGTCAGGCGCTGGTGAATCGAAGCAGCGCACGCAGCACGGTGTGCTACCGCCTCCCTGCCAAGTAAAGGGAACTTGACCAGCGGCCGACGCTAGAGAAGACTTCTTTACTAGCGACGGACATTGGTCGAATAGGAGGATCGCCGCCGGCTGCTGGCGTCCAGGAGCGCGACGGTCCCGACCGTTCGGTTGTTCGATCAACTGCCGACGCATCCAATGATCACCCTGTCCAAGGTCACTCAGATGCTCAAGACGAGCAAGCCCACGGCCTCCAAGGCGATTGCCGCCCTGGCCGAGGCCAACGTGCTTCGCGAGACGACCGGAAAGCAGCGCGATCGCGTGTACGCCTACCACGCCTACCTCCGCGTATTGACCAAGGATGCGGACTGATCGGTGGCACCGGGCGAAACCGGTGAATGCTGTTGGCCAGGAAGACGGACAGCCGTTAACACCCGGGGTCATGGATGTGCCTGCGCGGCCCGGTCCCGCCATTTGTTTTTATTGCGCGCACATGGGAATGGTCCCAGTGCAGCCTTCGATCCGCAGTTCATTGCCCAGCGGCCCACTCCCTCGTGGACGACCCTGTCGCCGCGCGCTACACTCTGCACGTTGGTGTCTTTTCTGCAAAGGAGTTTCCACATGCACCCGACCAAGAATGATCTTCCCCAACCGGCGCGGACCAAGCTCGTGGAGTTGCTCAACGCGCGACTTGCCGACGCGGTGGACCTCTACACCCAGGCCAAGCAGGCCCATTGGAACATCAAAGGGCCTAACTTCATCGCACTGCACAAGCTCTTCGACGACGTGGCCGGGCAGGCCGAGGAGTACGTCGATGACCTGGCCGAACGCGTGCAGCAACTCGGCGGACAGGCCGTCGGCACGGTCCGCGCCGTGGCCCAGCGCTCCACCCTGCCCGCCTATCCGACGGACGTTACCGATGGCCGCAAGCACGTAGAGGCTTTCAGCACGGCGCTGGCCGCTTTCGGCAAGGGAATTCGCGCGGCGATCGAAACCAGCGCCGAACTCGCCGATGCCGACACCGCCGACCTGTTCACCGAAATCTCGCGCGGGGTGGATAAATCGCTTTGGTTCGTCGAGGCCCACTTGGGCTAGTTGGCTGACCGGCCGGCTCCGCTTGGAAATCGCCGCAGCTCCGGCCGACGCCGCTTCGGGCGGTAGGGTGGCCGATGGTATTCGGATGCGGTCCCGGCTTGGCGTCACCGTACAACAAGACACGAGTTGAGGGGCTTGACGGAGCCCCTTTCTTGTCGATATATTGTTAGTTGATTGGTCAACTAATTGGCATGGTAGCGACCGAAACAACGCAGGAGCAGGGGACGAGGGAGCGGTTGATCGACGCCGCCATGGAGCTTTTCTATGCCCAGGGCTACGAAGGCACCGGCGTCAAGGAAGTATTGAAGAAGGCAGGCGCGAACAGCGGCAGCTTGTATTACTTTTTCCCCAAGAAGGAGGACCTGCTGGTGGCCGTGCTGGAGAAGTACAAGGTACTTCTCTACCCCATGGTGCTGCAGCCGGTGTTCGAGCAAGTGAGTGATCCGATCGAGCGGATCTTCGGGGTGCTAAACGGTTACCGCATGGGGTTGGAAATGACGCAATGCACCAGCGCGTGCCCGATCGGCAACCTGGCGCTGGAAATGTGCGAAAAGAGCGAAGCGGCGCGCAAAGGGATAGCGGAGAACTTCGAGGGATGGCGACTCGCCATTCGCCAATGTCTGATCGACGCGGGCGATCGGCTTCCGCCGGACGTGGATCGGGATCAACTGGCGACGCTGATTCTCTCGGTGATGGAAGGCGGCGTGATGCAGGCGAAGGCGTATCGCAGCCTGGCGCGGTTCGACGCTGGTTTGGCGATGTTGCGCGATTACATCAATCGATTGTGTGCGATGGCTTCCGGCAGCGTACGGAGGACAGAGTCAAACTCCGGGCGCCGGAAGGCAGTGAAACAAGGAAACGAGCATGAGGCGGATTGACTGGGCTGCCTGTTGTGCGTTTGTCCTGGCCGCGGGGCCCGGGGCATGGGGCGTGGAGCCGGACAAGGCCTCCATCGTTCACGAGGCCGTGGTGCCGGGCACCGCGCGGGACGTATTCGCCCTCTGGATAAGCGTAGATGGGGTGAAGTCGTTCTTCGCCCCCGACGCGCGGGTGGAAGCGCGTGTCGGCGGTCGGTACGAGATGATCTTCGATACCGAGAAGGACCCGGAGGGTGCGGACTTCGGAACCAAAGGTGCCATAATCTTGGCACTCGACGAGGGCCGCCGGCTGGTGTTCGAGTGGAAGGGCCCTCCCTGGGCGACGGAAATGAACGTCCGCCCGTTCCCTACGCGCGTCACGGTCTCCTTCGACGAGCTGCCGGGGGCGCCGCCGAAGACGCGCGTTCGGCTGGTGCACGAGGGCTTCGGAACGGGCGGGAGCTGGCCGCAGGCGCATGACAAGTTTCGAGTCGCGTGGCGGCTGGTGCTGGATCGGTTGGCGGTTCGTTGTGCGGGCGGGGATGCGTGGAGAGTGCCGGTAACGGTTCCGAAGCACGCGACCGGGGAGCCCGGCGCCGCACCGTGCCATGGAGGGCGAAGCTGGGAGGACGGCGCGGTCACAGTGCGGGTGTGCGCAGGGCCGGACAAGTACCAGGCGTTTGCCATCGTGATCCCGGCGCCGGTGCGCGATGTGTGGGATGCGCTGACGACGGTCGACGGGGTGAAAGCCTATTACCCTTCGAATCCGGTGATCGAAATGGTCCCCGGCGGCAAGTGGGACCTGCACGGCGGCAAGCCGAACCGTGTACTCAGCTTCGTTCCGTACGAAATGTTCGCGGCCACGGGTAGCGCCCCGCCGCAGTTTCCCACGGTGATGCGCGGGGGAACCTGGGGGGTATTCACGTTTGAGCCGCGGCTCGATGGGCAAACGCTGCTTTCGATGGTCAGTCTCGGTTGGCAGCCGGGAGAAGAATGGGACCGGGCGTTCGATTATTTCCTGAAGAACAATCCCGAGTTTCTCAAGATGATCCACAAGCGTTTTGCGCAGGCGTCGGGCGCATCGACCGGGAATGGGCAGCCGCCCAGTTCGCCGAAGCCGCGCGAGGTGGCGAATGCAGATTCAACCTGGCGACGGCTGGATAAGGAAGTCGTGCTGCCGGCACCGCTGATGGAGGTATGGCGCGCGTTCACGACCACAGATGGGCTTGCATCGTGGGCGGCGCCTGCTGCGCGCGTCGAGTTGCGACCGGACGGCCACATCGTGTGGCAAACGGAATCGGACGGCGCGGCGGAAGCGCGGGCAGAGGTCGGCGGCAAGGTGCTGACGTTCGTGCCGTTTCAGGTGTTTTCCCACCGCGGTCAACCGGTGACGGTTGGGTCGGCGGGTTTCCGTGCGGCGGATACATGGACGGCGTGGCGGTTTGATCCGCTGGACGTGAAGTCAACGCGCGTGCGGTACACGGGACTTGGCTGGGGCGATGGCGTTGATGGTGACGAAGCGATTCGCCGCACCGATCACGCCATGGACGAGTTGATGAGCGCGCTGCGGCAGCGGTTCGCGAGTGAGCGATCGGACGAAGCTCAACATACACTTACCGGTGGCCGGTGAGATTGCTCTTGAGTGGCGCTACCGTGCGTGCGGCGCTGCCGTGATCGGGAATGGCTGAGACTGAATCGGAGTGAACCATGCGAGTGTTTACGCTGGACCAGGTCAAGTTTGTCGCGGTGCTGGTAGCGGGGCTGGCGACGTTTTTCCTGGGCGCAATCTGGTACACGGCGCTGTTCGGCAAGCTGCGCGCCCAGTTGCTGGGTTATACGGAAGAGAAGCTGCGTGAGCTTCAGGCGAAGCGCCCGCCCCCGATCTTTCTGGGCGGCATGCTGGTGAGCTACCTGGTGTTGGCGCTGGTCATGGCGGGGCTGGTGTACCTGGCGGACGCCACGACGACGGGGCAGGGGGCGTGGCTGGGATTTCTGATGTGGTTGGGGCCGGCGGCGTGCATCGGAATGACTGATCATCTGGCGTCGGACCGACCGATCGGCGTTTTCTTCATTGACTCAAGTTTTCAACTGATCTTCCTGATCATGATGGGCGCCATACTTGGAGGCTGGAGGTAGACAGTATGACACGCAAACCTGAATCGAACATGCGGGTCGGTGGGATCATGGGTGTGCTCGTGTGCGTCTGCGTCGCGGGGGCCGGTGCTGGAGCGGTTCGCGGTGGGGAGAACGGGCCGTCGCGGATGATCCGCGAGGAGGTGACCGTGTCTGCATCGCTTGCCGACGTGTGGCACGCGTGGACCACGGCGGAGGGCATGGCGACGTTCTTCGCGCCGCAGGCGAACATCGAGTTGCGGATGGGGGGCGCGTACGAGCCGTTCATCAAGCCCGATGCGCCGGAAGGATCACGCGGGTGCGAAGGGTGCAAGGTGCTGGCCTTTGTCCCGCTGGAAATGCTCTCTTTCGAATGGAACGCCCCGCCCAGCGTCCCTGGGTTGCGAGACAAGCAGATTCGCTCGTACGTGGTGTTGCGTTTTGCACCGGTCGGCGAGAACGAGGTGCGGGTGTCGCTGGCGCATCTGGGCTTTGGGGAGGGGCCCGACTGGGAAAAATGCTATGAGTATTTTTCGGCCGCGTGGCCCAAGGTGCTGGCCAGCTTGAAAGAGGCGGGGCCGAAATTCGCCGCGCAATTCAAAATCGTCAAGCACATCGCCCAGTTGCGATATGAATCGGTGGTGGACGCGCCGGTGGCCAAGGTGTGGGAGCTGTTCACGACCAAAGAGGGCATCGAATCGTGGATGGTGCCGATGGCGCGGGTGGACTTCCGCGCGGGCGGGACGTTGCGCACGAACTACAGCGCGAACGCGGGCGACGATCATCCTGGTTGGATCACACACCATCTGTTGACCGTCGAGCCGGGGCGGATGTACGCCTCGCGGGTCAGCGCGCCGCCCAATGCGCCGGTGGCCAAGGTGCTGGAAAATACATGGGGCGTGGTCATGTTCCATCCGGCGGGCGAGGGGCGCACGCGGATTTCGATGCACTCTTGCGATTGGGGTGTGGGCCCGGATTGGGACGCGGCAGAAAAGTTTTTCGCTGAAGGCAACAATTGGACGATTGAACAGCTTCGCAAACGCCTGTTGGCGGGGAGCAAACCCAGTGAATGATTCCGGTTTTCTTGCCGCCCGCCGGCGAGCCGCGGCTTGTTTAAGGTTTCTGATCGTCGCGGCGACATTGGCGGCGCCGTTGGCGAGGCCCGTGAACGCACAGCCGCAGGCGGGGGAAGCGCTCGCGGATCTGGAGCGCCGCTCCTATCTTGCCCATGTGGCCGCGGCTTCGGCCGCGCTGCAAGCCAACGAAGTCGCCGAGGCGCTTCGTTGGCTGGAGGGCGCGCCGGAAAGCCGGCGCGGCTGGGAGTGGCACTATCTGTCGGCCGCGGTGGATGACAGTGTATTGACACTCACAGGCCACGAGAGCGAGGTGAGCGCGGTGGCGGTGAGCGCCGACGGGGCGTGGATTGCTTCCGGGTCCGGCGACGGCACGATCAAGTTGTGGGAGGCCGGCTCGGGAGAATTGCGACACACCATGCGCGGTCACGAAGCGGCGGTGTACGACGTGACCATCAGCGCCGACGACCGTCGGATTGCCTCGGCGGGGGCGGACAAGACGATCCGGTTCTGGGATGCCGTCTCGGGCGAACCGCTCCAACTCATTGCCGACCCCGATTCCAAGATTTTCGGCGTTTCCTTCAGCCCCGACGGGAAGCACGTGGTCGGCTCGCTCAATGGCCCGGTCAAAGTGTGGAACGTCGAAACGGGCGAACTGGTTCGCACCCTGGAAGGTCACCTCTTCCGCCCGCCGGTGCCGGCGGTGTCCTACAGCCCGGACGGTTCGGTCATCGCCTCAGGCTCCTGGGATACGACTGTGCGAACGTGGGACGCGCAAAGCGGGCGGCCCCTGAGAATCGTTGGGCCGGGATACGGTGCGGCGGAGTACGTACCATTCAACGATCTCTGCTTCAGCCCCGACGGCAAGCACGTGGCGGCTGGGTCCAAGGACAAGACGGTGCGCATCTGGGAGGTGTCCGGCGGCGAAGCCGTGACGGTACTTCGCGGCGACGACAAGTGGATTACTTCGGTGGACTACGCCCCGGATGGGAAATCACTGGCCAGCGGATCGACCGACCAGACGGTGAAGATCTGGAATCTGGAAGACAAGACGATTCTGCAGGTTCTTCGGGGACACCAGGGCATCATCGGCGACGTCGCGTTCTTTCCCGACGGGCGGCGGGTGGTTTCGGGTTCGGCGGATGCGACCGTCAAGCTCTGGTCGCTGGAGGCAACGGGGCTTCGGAGTTTTTCGACCGGCCAGGGGGGCGTGTGGGGGCTGCGTGTAAGTCCGGACGGTGGTCGGCTGGTTACGGCGGGCCACGACGGCGCGGTCGTCCTCTGGGACGCCGCCACAGGTGACAAGCTGGCGACACTCAAGGGAGACGACAGCCCGGTGGCGTCCGTCGACGTTCGCGCCGACGGCGCGCGCATCGCCTCGGGCAGCAACAATGGCAAGGTGCGTATCTGGAACGCGGATACGGGCGCGTTGCTGTCCACGATTGACGCGCACCGGGGGCAGATTGCGGGCATCGCGTTCAGTCCGAATGGTGCACGGATCGCCAGCGTGGGGCAGGATCGCCTTGCGAAACTATGGGATGCTGACAGCGGCGCCGCCCTGGCCACATGGGAAGGCCATGAGCAGACGGTGTACGGCGTGGCGTTTGACGCCGCGGGCAAGCGCGTTGCGACGGCTTCATTCGATAAATCGGTTCGCGTTTGGAATGCCGACGACGGTACGCTCATGCATCGGCTGAACGGGCACGAATCGTGGGTGGCGCGCGTGGCATTCTGTCCCGCCGCCGGCGCGGCCGACCTGCTGGCGTCCGCCTCGGAGGACCGCACCATCCGCCTGTGGAACGTCGGAACGGGCGAGTGCCTGCGGACGCTGCGCGGACATGATGCGTCGATTTACGGGTTGGTGTTTCTGCCGGACGGATCGCGGCTGGCGTCCGCGTCCTACGATTTTACTATTCGAGTGTGGGACCCGAGCACGGGCGATTGCGTATTGACCGTGAAGGGGCTTCCCAAAGAACCGTACGATCTGCACGTCAGTCCCGATGGAACGCGCTTCGTGGTGTCGTTTGTGGACGGACAAGTGCGCTGGTTGGATTCGGCGCCGCTGGCGCAGCGAACGAGAGAGCGGGACGCCGTTCTTGACGATCGGCTCGTGGTGCAAGCCGACCTCCGCGCTCGGCTGGCGGACGCCGACGCCGGGGAGATTGCCCGGCGCGTGCGTCAAGATTCGACATTTGCTGCCACCCGCCGGCGGGCAACGCTCAACGCCTTGCTCCGCATGACGGCACCGGCCAACGACCCACGGGCTTCTGCGGCCCCGTAGTTCGCGTAAACGCCGCGCGAAGGACACCGGCTTGGAACTTCAGGAAGATAAAGGAACCCCAAGGCCATATACAGGAGCATGTGATGACGCAATCGGTGGTATTGGAGGGACGGGCGAGCGGTTTGGCTGCTTCCGGCGGCAGCGCGCTGATTAAATGGACGATCGTCGGGACGGTGTTGCAGGTTGTCATGGTGGTGGCCGGCCACTACGTGGATTTCATCCGCCAGAACGTGTTCGCCATTGGCGGAATGGGCATTTCGCTGGTGGTGGGCGTGTTGTATGTCCGGGCTGCGGCGCGCTCTGCGGGCGGGGCAGCGCTGGGCGGCGGCTTTGTCGGAGGTGGTTGTGCGTTGCTGGGGATCTTCGTTTCGGTGCTGCTGGGCGATGTTCCCGCGAATATTCTCGTGTTCGGCACACTGGGTTCGCTGTTGGCGGGCCTGATTGGCGGGGTTGTGGCTTACGCGGTTGCGGGCCGAAAGTCGTACTGAAATCGAACATTTTCCGAACACAATTTCCGACAGTTTTGGACGCATCGCCTATTGACTTTCCGGGCGGGAATCGGCAAGATACGCCGCGGAGCCAAACAAATAACGAACCTTTTTCTCAAATGAGAGGAGCCCAGTGATGTCCCAAGTCAAAGCCGTTCCCGATGGATTCCACACCGTATCGGCCCATCTCGTGGTGAAAGGCGCCGGCAAGGCCATCGAGTTTTACAAGAAGGCCTTCGGTGCCGAGGAGGTCATGCGCATGCCCGGACCGGACGGGCAGAGCGTTTGCCATGCGGAGCTGAAGATCGGCGACTCGACCGTGATGATCGCCGACGAGAACCCGGAATGGCAGTGCTTTTCGCCGCTGACCCTCAAGGGCACGCCGGTCACACTGCACCTGTACGTGGAAAATGCGGATGCGTCCTACGACCGTGCGGTCAAGGCGGGGGCTACCGCCACCATGCCGTTGATGGACGCTTTCTGGGGCGATCGCTACGGCAAGGTAACCGACCCCTTCGGTCACCATTGGTCCATCGCGACGCACAAGGAAGACCTGACGCCAGAACAGATCGCCAAAGGTGCGGAGGAGTGGTTCGCCCAGGCGTGCAAGCAGTAACCCCAACCGACGAAGGAAACCAAAGAACGGCGGCCCGGCGCGACGGCGTTGGGTCGCCTTGTTCTTTGGTGATGGTCCGCTCCGGAGTTCGGAAGGGCAGTGCGCGTCGGTCGTCCGCAGCCCGTTGCTGGAACAGCGCGCCCGCCTCAGTTACACTCTCCGATGGCAGTTTCGCCGTGTGTCCCCACCAGCTTTGGGCTGGTATCCATGCCGAGCGGAATCGGCGAAGTGGCGAGACCAGATTCCCGTAGTGTAGGAGTACGCATGACCATCGCACGTAGAATGGCCCAATGGGCCCGGGCGTTACGCTTCGAAGACCTGCCGGCGAAGACCATTCAGGAAGTCAAGCGCCGCGTCATCGACTCCATCGCCACCACCCTGGGCGCCTACCACTCGCACCCCGCGAAGGTGGTTCGCGCCAAGGCAATGGCGGTAAGCGATCCGCCGCCATCGGCGACCGTTTGGGGCACGAAACATCGCACAACGCCGGATCTGGCCGCATTTGCCAACGGCGCCATGGTTCGCTATCTCGACTACAACGACACGTATCTGAGCCTGGAGCCGGCGCACCCGTCGGACAATCTTTCGGCGGCGGTCGCCGTGGCGCAGGCGGCGGGACGGCCTGGGCGAGACTTTATCGTGGCCGCGGTCATCGGCTATGAAATTCAGTGCCGCCTGTGCGATGCGGACAGTTTGCGCAAGGGAGGCTGGGACCACGTGACCTACGGCGCTCTCTCCAGCGCGCTGTTGGCGGCCCGTTTGTGGAATCTTTCGGAGGACCAGATGGAGCACGCGGTGGGTCTGGCGGGTGTGTGCAACATCGCCACGCGGCAGACGCGGACGGGGCAGATTGCCGACTGGAAGGCGTGCGCTTTTTCCAACGCGGCACGCAACGGCGTTTTCGCGGCCGATTTGGCGCGGCGCGGGTTGACCGGACCGAACGAGATCTTCGAAGGACCCAAGGGACTCATCAAGCAGCTCAACATTCCCGGGGTGCGCAACGTGGTGCTGGGTCGCGACGGCGACTACATGATCGACAAGACGTACATCAAGTTCTGGCCGGCGGAGTATCACTCGCAGTCGGCGATCGACGCGTGCTTGCAGCTTCGCCCTCGGGTGGTCGGTAAAAAGATCGAAAAGATTCATATCAAGAGTTTCGAGGCGGCGGTGAGCATCATCGGCAGTGAGCCGGAGAAGCTGCGTCCCACGTCGCGCGAGACGGCAGACCATTCCATGTTCTACTGCTGCGCCGCGGCGCTGGTGGACGGCGACGTCACGCTGGCGACGTTCGACGAGCACCGCCTCGCCGAGCCGGCGCTGCTTGACCTCATCGATCGGACGGAAATCGTGGAAGACGCCGAACTGAACAAGGGTTATCCCAAAGGCATTCCCAACGACGTGACCATCACGTGTACCGACGGCACGGCGGTCAACCAGCGCGTCGATTTCCCGCGCGGTCACGCGGAAAACCCCATGTCCGACGAAGAAGTCATTGCCAAGTTCCGCCGCCTTGCGGAGGGCGTGATCAGCGAAAAAACCGGCGCGACGATACTTGAACAGGCTTGGAACCTCGACAAGCTGGACGACGTCACGCCGTTGTTCGCCTTCGAAGTGTTGCCCGAACCAACGCGGCGCTGACCAGCTACGCAGCGCCGCCTGATGACTCCCAGACCAGCGTTTTCAGGTTGAACACCGCGTGCAGCATGATCGGCCAGACCAGTGCTCCGCGGCGTTCATAGAGAAATCCGAGGAGGATGGAGAGTGCGAACAACGCAGGCATGGCATAGGGCTGCCCGGTGTGCACCAGGGCAAACAGACCACTGCCCACGATCACGGCGCGCCACCGTCGCCCCCAGGCGTTGACCAGATAGGTTTGTATCAGGCCGCGAAAGAACAGCTCCTCGGCCACCGGGGCGACGACGATCGCACCTGCCCAGAGCACAACCTGTAACGCCGCATCCTGCCCGGAACGCAGCGATTCGATGGTCGGGTGCGGGGCGAATTCCTGTTCCGGCGCCAGCAGGTGCACTACGGCTACGGTTAACCAGAGCACCAGAGGGCACAGTCCCAATGCCAGTACGCAGGCCGCCGACGCGTCGGTCCATGCCCCGCGCGGCGCGGTTTCCGATGCGCCGAGTATCATCCGGCGCCAACCGCCGAACGCCCGCGCCCCCATCCACAGGCATGCCACGGCGCCCATGGCATGACTTCCCGAAACCACTGCGACGCGACTCCATCCGTCGGTCGGGAGGTTCCCCGACTCGCCCAGTATCCCGGCCAGCGCTGTGAAACCGGCCAGGTACGCCAGCGTGGGGATCGCCACCGAAACCTCGTCAACAGTATTGGTTCTTGGCGGGGCGTTGGCCAGTGGATCGCGCCGCCCCCGTCGCAGCCAAATCAGGAGCAGGAATCCGGCCAGCGCGGCGGCTGCCACACTCGTCGCCTGGTCGATGGTCGTCAGATAGTGCGCGACGTCCGGAATCGTCTCCAGCGTAGGTAATTCGTTGACGTATTCGGCCCGCTCTTCCAAGGTTCCACTTCCGATTAGAGCTTTGTCCGGCCACTATAGTTGGTACCCGAAGAATGGGTAGCGGGGAGGGAGATGCGTCCCTTCCATGAAGCGGGGTCGTGGTCGTACCGGCCCTTGCAACTTTCGAATCCGGGACTCGATGCGGCCCCGCCCTGGGGAACGCGATCGAGGAACCGAGGTTCCATTCAGTTGCGGCGTGAACCAGGACGTTTCGGAGGTCGGGGCGTGGCTATGCCGGTTCAATAGTGACCATGAGACTGAGTGAGGCGAACTGTTCGACGAGCAGTTCTGCACGTTCTTTATGAGTCACGAGGAGCAGCGCCACGCCGGTTTCGTGGGCTTCGAGCGTGCGGAGTACGGCCTCTTGCGGCTCCAGATGTGCGACCATCACCACACAACGGATCACGTGTTCGAACGTGTTGACCTCGTCATTGTGCAACAGAACCTTGAACGGAGGTAGCTGTTTGGGCTTTTGCGCGGGCTTGGCCGGTCTTTTCGCGGGGGCGGTCACGGCAGTCACTCCGCTGCTGCTTTCCTTTGCATCCGGCCTGGATTTTTCGTCGGCCATGATCCTGCCAGTCAATCCTGCAAACCCATGGAGAATTCACCCATTAGTATATTCAAGCGGCGCGTTTGCGCCAAGCCAATAGTCCATCACGAACCGCCCGGCGCCGTCCCTGGTGGGGCGGCAAAGGAGACTTCCTTCTGTGCTGTGAGCGTCACTCCGGTCAGGAAATCGACGAATTCCACGCGGACATCCAATCGGTTTGTGGCCGGCAGCGCAACACCGGGCGGGAAAGGGCAGCGCAGCGAATAATGGTAGGTCGCAAACCGACCGTGCCATGCCTTGCGCAACGCCGACAGGTCTTCAAACCGGTACACGCCGATCACTCGAGGTGCGTCCAACTGGGAATTGTCCACCAGTTGGACCGACAATCGTCCCGGCGCCTTGACCCGGTCGCCGTCGGCGTCCACCAGGCGCACGTGTACCGTGACACCGTCGTCGCCGGGGCGGCCGTCATAATCGGCGCCGCCCGACAGGCTGGCGATTTCGATGCGCACGGGTGCGAAAGCCGCGGCCGGTCGCGCCGGACCAAAGCCCTGCAACGTTTCCACCTGACGCTGGAGCAGCGCAATGGCTCCCTCACGCTGGCTGACGGTGCGTTCCAGTTGTGCCTTGGATCGGCGCAGTGCCTCGTTTTCTTTGACCACTCGTGCCCACTCACCCGCAGAGTGACAACCAAGGCCGCAGGTGGACAGCAGTAGCAGCACCGTGGATAAACGGCGAAGCGCAATTCGGTGTGGCACGATTCTCATGGCGGACCTATAACCCGTGCGCGGCTGGGGAGCAAGATCGGCCGGCGTTGCAGTGGCGGGTTCAGTGCCGACCCTGGGATTTGTAAGCGGGCCGCCGAGCCGAACGACGCTGGAAGACAGGGATGCCCGCGTGCGATGTTTCCCGGCGACCGGGTGTTCGACCTACCTGCGAGCCGCTCGTCCGCTGCCGGGTGCGGCGGTGGCCGGACGCGGATGGGCGACGAGTTCGACCTGCGCCTCTGCTCCTTCGGGCGCATATTCCGGAACCATACGCTTGAGTTCCGTGTGGATTTTGTCCTCTCCACCGTCGTCGGCGAGCGCGCGAAGTCGATCGATGCCGCGAAGCACGATTTCGCGGTCGTGGGTGCGGTGCTTCCAGATGCCGATCTTGGGGTGCGCTGTGTCACCCACGTGCTCGCCCTCGCTGAGCAGTTCTTCGTAGAGCTTCTCGCCCGGGCGTTTTCCCGAAAAGACGATTTCAATGTCCACGCCGGGGCGCAGGCCGCTGAGCGTGATCATGTCGCGCGCCAAATCCACGATCCGCACGGGATCGCCCATGTGCAGCACGTAAATCTCACCGCCTTTGCCCATGGTTCCGGCCTGGAGCACCAGTTGCGCGGCTTCCTCGATGGTCATGAAGTAACGAATCATGTCCGGATGGGTAACGGTGACCGGTCCGCCTTCGAGAATCTGGCGGCGAAAAATGGGTACCACGCTGCCGCTGGAGCCCAGGACATTGCCGAAGCGCACGGTAATGAACTGCGTCGGACCGGCGTCGCTGAGCAGTTGCACGTACATCTCCGCCACGCGCTTGGTGCAGCCCATGATGCTGGTGGGATTGACCGCCTTGTCGGTGGAGATCATCACCATGCGCGCGACCCCTGCCTCCGCACAGGCATCGGCCACACTCATGGTGCCCAGAATGTTGTTCTTGATCGCTTCGCCGGGGTTGATTTCCATCATCGGCACATGCTTGTGCGCGGCGGCGTGGAAAACGATGGCGGGACGGTGGAGCCGGAAGATGGTGCGAATCCGTTCGTGGTCCCCGATATCCGCGACGCAGGCGACGACATCCAGTTGAGGGCAGTGGCGGCGAAGCTCGCGGTCGATCTCAAAGAGGTTGTTTTCGGCGCGCTCCACCAGAATGAGCCGCTGCGGCTCGAAGGCGGCGATCTGCCGGCACATCTCGGAGCCGATGCTGCCGCCCGCACCGGTGACCAGCGCGATGCGCCCCTTCAGTTGCTCGGCGATCCGCTCCACGTCGAGCCGCACCGGCTCGCGCCCCAGCAGGTCGGCGATGTCCACCTCGCGAATCTGGCTGACCTGAACACGACCCTCCATCAGGTCGGCGACGGCGGGAACGGTACGAAAGCGAACGCCCATGCCCTCGCAGTGCTTTACAAGTTCGCGGATGGTCCGGGGGCCGGCATGCGGCAGCGCGATCAGCACTTCGTCCACCGTGTGCAGGAGGCACAGTTCGCGGATCTGATGGGTGCGCCCGATGACCTCCACCCCGTGAATGCGGCCGTGAAGGTGGGCGACGGTGTCGTCCAGAAAAACCACGCACAAAAATCGCTCGCGACCCATGCGCAGGATTTCCCGCAGCACCGCTTCACCGGTGTTGCCGGCGCCGACGATGAGCACCCTGCGGACGGCCGTTCCCGGTCGGCCGCTCTGCAGGTCTTCGAAATAGAAGCGGATCAGCACTCGCGCCGCGGAGACAAACACAATGGTGGCCGCCCAGTCGAGGGCGAATACCGAGGATTGGCGCAGCGCCGGCACGGAGGAGCTGTCGATCAGGCGCAGGTGAAAGAAATGATTCCAGACGTTTTCCAGAATGAAATACGCCGAAAGAAACAGAAACGTGGCCATCAGCGACGCGCTGATCACATCGAACAAGTCGCGCAGGCTGACGTAGCGCCAGGAACCGCGGTACTGCCCGGTGTATTGAAACACCAGCAGTTTGATGGGCAACGCCAGGGCCAGGAGGGGAAGGTAAAGTTCCGTGAACCAATAGAAAGGCGGTTCGTCGACGCGCGGGGGCAGCGCCCAGCGAAAATTGTACGCCAGTGAAAACGCCGCGAACAGCGCCGCGGCAAACAGCAGCGCATGCGCCCCGACGACCAGCATCCCGCGGAAGCGGATCAGCACGCCGGGAAGTGGACCGGGTTGGGGCATGGCAGACATTTCCAGTGATTGCTGTCGGCGCCGCAACGCGGCAGACTTGACGGATGACGACTCCATCAGTGGGCCCGGACTACGGACCCGCCGCCGACTCCTGCGCAGCGCGCGCCGTCGCCATGGCTTGCGGCCAGTGGGCCAGGAGCGTACCGGGGTGGTTGCGCGCCATGGCCTCGGCGACCAGCACCGCTTCCGATCGTTCCCCCAGGTGCCACAGTATCAATGCGTACAGCGCTTGGGGGGCGAGATTGTCGCCGCTACCCTGCGCATAAAGCTGGCATTGCAAACGTACTTGTCGTGCATCGGCCGGGGAAGCGAACCGCGATGCAAACTGGGCATCGAGCGTAAACAAATCCGCCTGGCGGCGGGTTTGCTCGGCCAGCCAGGCAACGGCGGAACGCATTCGCCCCAGTGCGACGTAACAGAACACTTCGCCGACAGCGGACTCACGGTCGTGGGGGGCCAGCGTCAACGCGGCCTCGAAACCGCGCAGCGCGCGCGGATAGTCGCCTTCCCGAAACGCAGCCCACGCCCGGACTCGCGTGCGCTCGTGGATTCGCGCGGTGGACTCACGCAACGCTACCTCTAGAGTGGGGCCCTCGGGCAGGTCCGATTCAGCCGCTGCCGGCGCATCCATTGGGTCGGCGGTGGCCACAAACGGCGTGGAGCGAAATTGATCCGGGAGCGCGGCAGAGTTCGAATAGCGCATCAACGCCCGGCGCACCGGGGCGGCATTGGCCGTCGCCTGTACCAGTCCAAAACGCCGTTCGAACACCCGAGCCAGGTCATCGCCCCCCGGCGTGTACCGATTTCCAAACCCACCGTAGCGGTTGAAGGCCGCTTCCGGGCTCACGCGAAACGGATCCGCGAAGGAGAGGTAAACAGACTGATCCGTCCCCCGGCGACGATAGAGCCCGCCCAGGAAAAAATCCGAGTGCGCAAAGAAGTCACGGCGCTGGTCGGGCCGGCGACCGATGTCCTGATAGCCGCGCAGCGCCCGCGCCTGCACAGGATTCTGGAATATTCCGGCGCTTCGGCGGCTGGGGAACCAGAATTGCGCATTGCCATAGCGATCGACTGACGATGCCGCACCGTAGTCGTTCCATTCCTGCGCAAACGCGCCACCCGCCACACAACTCGCGAGGCTCAGCGTGGTCAGCCATCGGCGGAAAAGCAAGATCACCTCACTGTGAACGCACGGGCAGCGCCTTGGCAGCGGCCAAAACGGCGCCACACCAGCCTATTCATCGGTCAATCGTAGTTCTCAGCCTAACTGGAATCAAGATTACAGGACGCCAAAGGTGTCGTGTTCGCACGCGGACCACAAGGCTTAGAACCGGCGGTGCGTAATGAACTCGGCCAGGGTTTCGAGCGCGGTACGGGCTTCCCCGGGCGGCAAGACATGAAGTCGATAGCGCGCTTCCTCCACGTGGGACTGCGCCACATTCAGGGCAAAGTCGATACTGCCCGTTTCAGAAAGGTGGTTCATCAACCGGACCGGATCTCGGTCGCTGACGCCGAGTATCATGGCGCGGAGCGACGATCGGGTCTCGGGGCCTGCCTGTGCCAGACAGTGGATGGTCGGCAGGGTGAGCTTTCCGGCAAGGAGATCTCGTCCCAGCGTCTTGCCCACCGCGGAGGCATCGCCCGCGATGTCGAGTACATCGTCGACAATCTGAAAGGCGACGCCGGCAGCCATGCCGAAATCACGCATCGATTCGACGACGGACAGGTCACAACCGGCATAATGCGCTCCCAACTCGCAGGCGGCGGCGGTGAGGGCGCCCGTCTTGCGGCGGATGACGTCGTAATACGCCGACTCCGTCATATCCGGGTTCGCACGGTGGTGGTTTTGGAGTAACTCGCCCTCGCACACCGTGTTGGTGGCGTCGGCCACGCGGCGCGCCGCATGTTGATCGTGCAGCGAGCCGCACAGATGGTACGCGTGGCTGATGAGGTAGTCCCCCAGCAGGACCGCCGCGACATTGCCCGACAGGGTGGCGATGGTGGGCCGGCCGCGGCGCTGGTCGGCATTGTCCAGCACGTCGTCGTGGACCAGCGTGGCCATGTGCACCATTTCAATCACCGCGGCGAGCACGGCGTGCGGAGGCGTTACGCGCCCGGCGGCGCGGGCGGTCAGCAACAACAGGGCCGGCCGCAGCATCTTCCCGCGGTAGGAGCGGACCGTGTCGCAGAGATCGTTGACGAAACCGAGATCGGAACGGATTTCGCAGTCAAAGATATCCGCGGCGCGGGCCAGGTCTTCGCGCACGGGGCGGTAGAGATCGGCGAGCGTGGCAGTAACGTCTTGCGTGTGCATGTTGATTCCGAACCGGCAACTGACAGGATTCTAGGGGAAGATCGTCACTCTTCCAAACCGGCTGGTGCGACGGGATTCCGTGGTCATGACTTGGCGCGTCGGTAGGGGCCGCTCTTTCCGCCGGATTTGCGTTCCAGGCGCACCGGGCCAATTTCAATCGACTTGTCGGCGGACTTGGCCATGTCGTACAACGTTAACGCCGCGGCAGTCACGCCCGTCAGGGCTTCCATCTCCACACCGGTGCGCGCGGTTGTGCGCGCGGTGCAGAGAATACTCAGCCGGCCCGGCGCCACCCGACGGATGGCTATGTCCACCCAATCCAAGGGGAGCGGATGGCATAAGGGGATCCACTCGGCGGTCCGCTTGGCAGCGAAAATCCCGGCCAGTCGCGCGGCGGCGAGGGCGTCGCCCTTGGGAAGCTCTCCGGCCAGCAGGGCATCCAGTACGGCAGGGACCGCGCGGAAAACCGCCGACGCCGCGGCCTCGCGAACGGTGGGTGCCTTGCCCGAGACGTCTACCATTCGAGCGGCGCCATCCGGGGCCGCGTGGGAAAGTAGAACCACCGACTCAACGGGGGCACCCCTGGCGCTCGGCCGGCGACGGTCCGTGGTTGTATCGCTACTCAGGGAGTGGGTTCGCTGGTGGGCGACGGTGGGGGCCGTGGGATTGGCCTTCTTGCCCGTGGTGCGTTTTTTCACCATCGTCGGTCCTCGAATCGGCCCGTGAATCGCAAGTTCTCCACGCCGGGTTCCCCGCGTCATCGCGGGGAATCAACGCCCTTCTATGCCTTTCGGGTCATGCTTTTGCCCACCACGGTTCGTGAGCGTGATATCCCGGTTCCTTTTGCCGATGGACCTGAAACCACGCTAAAGCGCATTGGCACCGAACTTGCCGGGAAACCACTGAAGCGGACACGGATCGGGGTCGATAATCACTGGCGTGTCTGCCCGGAGCGCAAGAATAGCCGGTCAGTGAACCGTCGTCGAATCGTAAGGTAGGGCGTGGTGAATCGAGTGATGCCGTGACGATGATGAACGCCTGCTCAACCCCGCCGATCGCCGCCCTCGCCATGTCGCGGGGCTGGTGGGCGCGCATGGTCGACTGGTTTGTGGAAGCGCGCTCGCACCGCGTGCTTTGCTTCCTCGCGGGCATCTGGCTGCTCAACGGGTTCGATCTTGTGTTTACGCTGATGTCGCATGAGCAGGGGGTGTTGCACGAGCAAAACCCCGTGGCACGCCACCTGCTCGAGACCAGCCCGGTGTCTGTCTTCTTTTACAAACTGGGGTTGGTGCTGATCGGTAGTTATCCGCTCATCAAATACCGTACCGCACGCGTGACCGAGATGGGTGCGCTCGTGATCCTCTTTGTCTACACCACCTTGGCCGTGCGCTGGTCGATCTGCTACGACTACTATCTGGTCATGTCGTTTCCCAACAGCTACAACATGGCCGCCGCGAGTTTCCCGGCCACGGTGATTCCCTGATCACTGGCATCACGACTGTTTCAGGCCAGCCGCATATACACCTCGGTTAACAGTTGTTTCTCAGGCGTGCTTCGCGGGTCGTTCAGGTATCGCTCCACCGAGGGCGGCGGCCCCAGCGCCCGTCCGCTGGTCGGCAGCCATTGGCCGCAGATGAGTGCGTACGCTTCGCCGAGGGTACGATAAGGTCCCTTGTGAGTAACGGCGGCGAACTCCCCACCGGAAAAGTCCTGCACGCCCACGTCACCTTCGGGCTTGACGTGGGGGCCGACTTCGAGGCACGCCTGATACTGCACCTTGTCGGGCGGCGTGACCTCCGGGTCGCTGTAACACAGGCCGAAAAAGCGCATGCGCGGACCGAGCAGGCCCTTGGGGCCGGCCCAGGCCATCAGTTTGCCCCAGGCTTCGCCGACTCCGTCGTACGGGCCGATGTGCTGGACAAAGGCGAGGCGCGCAGGGGGCAGGGTGGCGATCCAAACGTTCATGATTGACTCCTCCGATGGTTGAAAGCTGAAATCCCCGGTCACGGCGCCGGGTTCGTAGTGCACACCGCTGGGCACGGGGGGAAAAGCGACGGCCCGATGGCGCTTCCGAAAGGCCGAAGGCGTCTGCTCGAACGCGGCGGTGAAAGCGCGCGTGAAGCTCTCGTGCGTCTCAAATCCGGCGTCAAAGGCCAGGCGGATAATGGGCTCGTCGGAGAACTTGAGGCGGAGGGCGGCGCGTTCCAGGCGGAGCCGGCGGACGTGCTCCTTGACCGATTCACCGATCATGCCGCGAAACACGCGGTGGAAATGGAAGGGCGAGTAGCAGGCGACTTCGGCGAGGGCTTCGAGCGAAAGCGGCTCGTCGAGGTGCTGCTGAACGTGGACGAGCACGCGGAGGATCCGCTGCTTATGGTCGTTTACGGTGTCGGGTCGGTGCGATTCGTTCATTATGGTATTATGCGCGCTGCGGAGGGGGGCGGCTTGACATTTCTTGTCAAACTGGGCGCGTTGGTCATGCAGACGCCTGGAAAAAAACACGCCAGAGAGGGCCGCTGATCGAACGGCGGCCAATAGGATGAAATCGTCTGATCGTTTATGATAGCCACAGGATTCCCTGGTTGGCGGAAGCAGTCCGCCGGTGTCCCGCTTGGTTATGCTGACTGGAGTCGAAACGGATTGAACATGGCGGACAATGAACCAAAGTCACCTCGGCATTTCATCCACGATATCATCAACGACCACAACCGCACGCGCCGGTGGGGCGTGTGGCCGGGGACGGACGTGCCGCGGGTGCACACGCGGTTTCCGCCGGAGCCCAACGGCTACCTGCACATCGGACATGCCAAGTCGATCTGCCTGAACTTCGGGCTGGCGCAGCAGTACGGGGGCAAGTGCAACCTGCGCTTTGACGACACCAACCCGGAGAAGGAAGAGCAGGAGTACGTCGATTCGATCATCCGCGACGTGCGCTGGCTGGGCTGGGACTGGGAGGACCGGCTGCTGTTCGCCTCCGACTACTTCGAGCCGATGTACGCCTGGGCGGAGGAGCTGGTGCATAAGGGCAAGGCCTACGTCTGCGACCTGTCCGGCGAGGAGGTCAGCCGCACCCGCGGCACGCTTACCACTCCCGGCAAGGAGAGCCCGCACCGCAATCGCAGCCCCGAGGAGAATCTCGACCTGCTACGCCGCATGCGCACCGGCGAGTTTCCCGACGGCTCGCGCACCCTGCGCGCCAGGATCGACATGGCCCACCCCAACATGAACCTGCGCGACCCGGTGATGTACCGCATTCTGCACGCGCACCACCACCGCACCGGCGACAAATGGTGCATATATCCCATGTACGATTGGGCGCACGGGCTGGAGGATTCTATCGAGGGCATCACCCATTCCATCTGCACGCTGGAGTTCGAGGACCATCGCCCGCTGTACGACTGGTTCATCGATGCGATCAACGAGGGGCGCGGTCCCGGCAGCCGGTGGGGCGCGCCGATTCACCACCCGCAGCAGATCGAGTTTGCGCGGCTCGAGCTGACCTACGTGCTGATGAGCAAGCGCAAGCTGCTGGAGCTGGTGCGCGGCAGGCACGTGCGCGGGTGGGACGATCCGCGAATGCCCACGCTCTCCGCGATGCGGCGGCGCGGCTACACGCCGGAGGCGATTCGCAACCTGTGCGATCGGGTCGGCGTGGCCAAGTTCAAGGGGACCATCGAATACGCGCTGCTGGAACATTGCGTGCGCGACGACCTGAACCGCCGTGCAGCGCGGGTGATGGCCGTGCTCCAGCCGCTCAAGGTGGTGATCGACAATTATCCGCAAGAGCAGGTGGAAGAGCTGGACGCGGTCAACAACCCGGAGGACCCGGAGGCGGGCACGCGCAAAGTGCCGTTTTCGCGGGTGCTGTACATCGAGCGGGATGATTTTCGGGAGGAGCCGCCGCCGAAGTACTTTCGGCTGTCGCCGGGGCGCGAGGTGCGCCTGCGCTGGGCGTATTTCGTCACCTGCACGTCCGTGGTGAAGGACCCGCAGACCGGCGAGGTGGTCGAGCTGCGCTGCACGTACGACCCGGCGACGCGCGGGGGCGATGCGCCGGATGGGCGCAAGGTGAAAGCGACGATCCACTGGGCCTCGGCGGCGCATGCGCTGCCGTGCGAGGTTCGGATGTATGAGCAGTTGTTCACCAGGGAGTTTCCGGAGCAGGTCGAGGCAGCGTCCGGGGGCGCGGCGCGCGGGGGCGATTGGAAGGCCAATCTGAATCCGGAATCGCTGCGGGTGTTGACCGGCGTGATGATCGAGCCGAGCGTGCGCGGCGCGGCCGCCGGGTCGCGCTATCAGTTCGAACGGCAGGGGTACTTCTGCGTGGACCCGGATTCGACGCGAAATCAACTGGTGTTCAATCGGACGGTGACGCTGAAGGACAGCTGGGCAAAGATCGAGAAGAAGCAGGGGGGTTGACGCCCGTCGGCGACGAACGACCGGATCGGCCCGGGGGGCGTGATCGTGCGCTGGGCGTGATATTCTCGCGACGGCGGGCGGGGTTGGGGGTGCGCCGGGTTTCCTTCGGATTGCCCCGGGACTTCCTTTTCTATCCGAACACATTCAGCCTCACTCGGCGAGCCCGTTGAAGTGCTGGGGCAATCGTGTCACTGATACACCAGTTCCGTCGAATCGGCTCTGCGCCCGGGTGGAGAAACACGCCGAGCGAATGCCCAAAAAAGGTGGCTGTGGCACGCGGATTGCAGGGGAGTTCCGCGTGGAGCGGGCGTCGCGGGCGGAGTTGAGCCAGGGACGTTTGGCGAAACGGCGGCTGGGGCAGACTCGGCGCGGGCGGCGAGGCCGGCGGCGCGAAGAGGGCACCTTTTGGAGTGCGAAGATGATTCGATTCGGACCAGGTAACCTGCGAATCCCGAGGTTTGAGCGGCCGGTGTACCTCGTGGCCGGGGGGCTCACCGATTTTCGCAAACGCTACCCTGAGAAAAACACCTGCCAGCTCTGCACCGAGGCGCTGCGCATGACGGTGGAGGAGAACGACCTCAAAGTGGATCCTGAGGCCGTGCGGCGGCGGATAAGCTGGGTGGTCTATTCGCAGTTTGCAGACCACTTCGGCGATCAGCTTCTGGCGGCGGCCAAGGTACACGACTACCTGGGGTTCGATCCGCTGGGCAACATCGAGGTGAAGACCGGCGGGGCGACGGGGGGTTCCGCGGTTCTGGCGGCAGCGCAAGCGGTGGCGTCCGGGTATGCGGACTGCGTGCCGGTGGTGGGGTGGGAGCGGATGGACGAGGTGTCGACCAAGGTGGGCAATTCGTACATCGCCAGCGCCGCGTGCAAGGACTTCGAGAGCGAGTTGGGGTGGATGTACGCGGCCTACTACGCGCTGATGGCGCAGCGCTACCAGTATGAAAACAACGTGCCGCGCGAGACGCTGGCGAAGATCGCGTGCAAGAACCACGAGTACGCTTACTACTCGCCGTACTCGCAGAATCCGGGCAAGTACACGGTCAAGGACATTCTGGAAAACGACATCGTCTCGCACCCGCTGTCGTTTCTGGAGTGCTGCGTGATGAGCGTGGGGGCGGCGGTGCTATTGGTGACGGATGAGAAGACCGCGTTCGAATTCACGGACCACCCCATCAGGCTTTCGGCGATCTGCGGAGGCTCGCACACGCTGCGCACTGCGGATCGGCGGCACATGCCCATTCTGCTGCTGCCCCATGAGGACGAGAAGACCTACCAGGAGTATTTCGGCCAGCGGCGCACGGAGTGGCCGGGGTTCAGTTCATTCCTGGCGTCGCGCATGGCGGCGTACCTCGCGTACAACATGGCAGGTATCAAGGATCCGGTCGAGGATTTCGATCTGCTTGAAACGCACGACGCATTCACCATCAGCGACGTGCAAACTTACGAGGACATCGGGCTGCGGCCATACGGGCGGGGGCGGGAGTTTATCGAATCGGGGGACGCCTACTTCGAGGGGCGGCTGCCGACCAATCTTTCCGGAGGGCTGATCGGCACGATGCACGCGGTGGGGGCCACCGGCGTCTTCCAGATCGTAGAGCTGCTGTGGCAGCTCCAGGGCAAGTGGGACAAGTTCCACGCCGAGCCGAAGCGCTGGGAGCGCTATGGCAAATCCAAACCCGCGGATTTCCGCAGTTTGCAGGTCAAGAACGCGAAGCGCGGCTGCGCCATCTCGCACGCGGGGACGGGGAGCCATGTGACCTGTGCGATTGTGGAGAAACCGTAAAGGAATACAGAATGGCGAATAGCGAATGAGGTGCGTGAGTCATTGAATGGTGTGGCATTGGCTTTCAGCTCGTATATGCACCGACTAGGGGCCGATGCCACACCGGATTCGGGATGCACGCACTGGAATGTCGAGAAGGCGAAAGGATTGAAGATATGAACTGGCCGACGACGGCGCTGGAGGTCATGGAACGCGAGCCGATGGTGGTGCGCAATCCCAAGACCTGGTCGCACTTTCACTCCTACGGCGGCTGGGGGAGGTTTTTTGCCGCGCTGCGCGAGGGCAAACTGTTGGCCACACGTTGCGGCAACCAGAGTTGCACCGAGAAGCGTCTGTGGCTGCCGCCGCGCAGCGAGTGTCCGGACTGCTGGCACGCGATGGAGTGGGTGGAGGCGCCGCAACGGGGGCGCATCTACACCTGGAGCGTCGTGAAGTACCCTGGCGAGCTGTTCAAGCTGCCCGCGGGCACCCCGCTGATCAGCGTCGAAATCGAAGGTGTGTGCACCAAGCTGATGAGTTGGCTGAAGGAGGGAGAGCCGAAGATCGGGATGCCGGTCAAGGCGGTGTTCAACACCCAGCGGCCGACGAACACCATTCTCGATCTGGCATGGGTGCCGGTGTAACCGGGGGCAAGCGTTCACGGAGAGCAACGGTGTCTGTCGCGAGCGAAAACCAACCGTCCACGTGGCCGCCATTCGCTTACAACTGGCCGCGGGCGGAATCGCTGGCAGAAGGGCTGCGTGGGCGGGTGCTGCGCGGCGAATTGGGTCACGTCGTGGTCATGGCCGCCGATCGGGATGTCATTGTGCCGCGGCACCGTCACGGAGCGCAATGGGGCATTGTGCTCGCGGGGGAGATGGAGCTGACCATCGAAGGCAACACCTACTTGTATGGCCGCGGAGACGTGCATTTCATTCCCGGCGGAGTCGAGCATGAGGCGCTGCTTCGGGCGGGCTGGGAAGGCGTCTATTTCTTTGAGCGCACGCACCGCGACCCGACGGCGCGGGGAGGCGGGTAAATGCGTGAGTTCATCACCGGAAACCAGGCGGTGGTCCGCGGCGCGCTGAAGGCGGGCTGCGACTATTTCGCGGGGTATCCCATCACCCCGGCCAGTTCCATCCTCAGCGATTTTATCGAAGCGCTTTCGCCGCCGGCGGTGGCGATCCAGACGGAGGACGAGATCGCGGCCATTGGCCAGTGCATCGGTGCCGCGATGGCCGGCGCCAAGGCACTGACCGCCACTTCCGGACCGGGACTGAGCCTGTACAGCGAAAACATCGGACTCGCCCAGATGGGCGAGGTGCCGCTGGTGATCGTGAATTGCCAGCGCATGGGCCCGGCGACGGGCGGCGCGACGGCCACTGGCGAAGGGGACGTGGTGTTCGCGCGGCACGTGACCGCGGGGGGATATCCGCTGCCGGTGCTGGCGGCCACGGACGCAGCTTCGGCCTATCGGCTGTGCTACGAGGCGTTCAACCTCGCGGAGCGGCTGCGCACCCCGGTGGTCCTGTTGCTGTCCAAGGACATTGCGTTGACGCGGCAGACCGTGGACCTGGATGCGGTGCCGTTGTCGCCGCGCGTAGAGCGACGCCGCGCCGCCGCGGGTTCGACATACGTGCCGTACGCGGTGAGCCGGCCGGACGAGGTTCCTGCGTTTGCGCCCCTCGGCGGCGCGCAGCGCGTGCGTTTCACCGGGTCGATCCATGGCGAGGACGGCGTGCTGACCACTTCGCGCACCGCCATCGGTGCCACGCTGATGCACCTGCGCGACAAGATCGAGGCCCACGCCGACGAGTGGGCGCTGGTGGACGAGGACTTGGACCTCCAGGCCGACACCCTGATTATCTCCTATGGGCTCGCCGACGGCGCCGCCCGTGATGCCGTGCGGATACTTCGCGCCGCGGGTGAGCCGGTGTCGCACCTGACGCTGTACACCCTTTGGCCGGTGGCGGAAGCGGCGTGCCGGAGGGCGGTGGCGACGGGTATCCAGCGCGTGATTGTGCCGGAGCTGAACATCGGGCTGTATGTGCAGGAGATACGGCGCGTCTTGCGCGGCATTCCGGTGGCGTCGATCCAGCGTTTTGACGGCGGGCTCATCACGCCGCAGATGATCGTGGACACGGTTCGCGCGGAGCCGGCCGCGACGCCGCGACGGCGGGAGGGGGAAGCATGCCGATCGTAACCGCTCAGCGCGCGGACATGTGCTATTGCCCCGGTTGCTCGCATGGAATGGTGCTGGAGAACCTGGGCCGGGCGCTCGATGGTCTGGGCCTGTCGCCCGACAAGGTGTGCCTGGTGTCCGACATCGGCTGCATCGGCACGGCCGACCGTTATTTCGCCTGCCATACGTTTCACGGGCTGCACGGGCGCTCGATTACCTATGCCGAGGGCATTCAGCGCACTCGTCCGGACCTGCTCGTGGTCGTCCTGATGGGCGACGGCGGGTGCGGCATCGGCACCGCGCACCTGGTCCATGCAGCACGTCGCAACGCGAATATCAAGGTCATCGTGTGCAACAACTTCAACTTCGGCATGACCGGCGGGCAGCACTCGCCCACCACACCCTGCCAGGCCCTGACGACCACCACCCGGCAGGGAGCGCACGAGCATCCGTTCGATGTCTGTGCCACCGTGGCGGCCAATGGAGCCGCCCTTGTCGCGCGCTACAATTCGTTCGATGTGCAAGCCGTCGATCGTTTCGCCGCGGCGCTGCGCACGTCCGGCTTCGTGCTGCTGGACGTGTGGGAGCTTTGCACCGCCTATTTTGTCCCCGCCAATCATCTGAACCGCGGCAGCCTGGACGAACTGTCTCACCGGCTGAACATGCCCTTCGGCGTGCTGCACGAACGCCCGCAGCCGCCGTCCCAAGATCAAAGCGAGCCGCGGGCTTTAGCCCGCGCGGACGCCCCGGTCCACGGTGCCCCGCGACCGCCATCGGAACCGCTGGAACAACTCCCGTGGACCGGTCGAAGTGAAATTGTCGTGGCCGGCTCGGCGGGACAGCGCATCCGTTCTGCGGTGGGCGTGATCGGCGAGATCGCGGTGGCCGGCGGGTTGTTCGCGGCCCAGCAGGACGATTTCCCCATTACGGTGCGCAAGGGGTTTTCGGTATCGCAACTGGTGTTGGCGGGCGAACCGATTCTCTACGGCGGCGTAGACCGGCCCGATGTGGTGGTGGTGCTTTCCGAAGACGGTCTGCGGCGGCTCGGCGGCGTCGGCGCGTTCCATGCTGCGTGTACGCTGGTGGCGGACCGGCAACTGGGCCTGAACGGCGCGCAGCCGCGGGTCCACGCCGTGGACGTGGCCGTGCTGGAAAAACAGGTCGGCAAGGCCTCCGCCGCGCTGGCGGCGCTCGCCGCGGCGCTGCGCACCGCCGGGCTGATCGACGCCGCGCGGTGGCTCCCGCTCGGCGAAGCGGCCCTTTCCGGCCCTTATCGCGACGCCAACCTGCGCGCGATTGCCCACGGCCTGGAACTTGGTGACACGTTATTGGCACTCAGTGGCGCTGCGGCCCCTGACGAGGAGGTTTATCATGTTTCGTGAGAGTCTGGTGGATACCGCGCTGAATCGGCTTTCGCGTCACTTCGGTTCGCTCCTGGTCGTGCGACCGCCGGCCAGTGCGGGGCAGGTGGCAGAGCTGGAGCGCATCGTTGGGCCGCTGCCGCGGGAGTTCGAAATTTTCCTTCTGACCTGCAATGGGTTGCGGATCGGCGATGAAAGCGCCGGGGGGCTGTACCTTTGGCACGTCGAAGAGATCATCGCGGCGCTGGTGGCGCCGACACAGTGCGGATTGCCCGACAATCTGCTGCCGGTGCGCGGTGATCCGGTCGCTGACCGCGACTGGCTGGTGTGCGGTCATGGCCCGGCGGAAGGGGGCGTCCTTCGCTGGGATCCGTGGACCCGGGGCGCGGGACTGATCTCATCGGACTTCGGCTGCTACCTGGATGGTTGGGCTCGGTACCTCACGACCTGGTTCCTGCCGGACGGCCGCGACGTGGGCGATCCGCGGAAACGTCCGCCGATGGATGCCCGAGGAATGGGAGAGCACGACCGGCGGTTGGCTCTCCGACAGCGTGACGCATCGGTCACACGCTGGCTCGCGGAAACCTTCCAAACTGTAGCCTGCGGAGACGACTTCGAGTAACGCCTCGCGGCCCATCGAACGGTTGTTGAATCCGCCTCCGGCAGGTGCGGCGGGGCGGTCCCGCCGGCAACGGCTCGGCGATTCGCCCCGACGACTGGCTTTCCGGGCGGGCGACGCGAGAATCATCTTCGCATGATCTTAACACGGTGGCGGTTCAATGCCGTGCGGCGGGGACGCCGGTCGGCTGTGCGACTCGCGATTCGGCGGCGTGATCATGTGGATCAGGCGCCGATCCCGCGGCCCGAGAGCGTGCCATGCAGAAACAAAAAAGCGTGCTGATCGTGGAGGACGAGACCGACCTTCGCGACTTGCTTTGTTTTAACCTCCGGCGCGAGGGCTATCTGTGCCGCTGCGCCACCGACGGCACCACGGCGTTGGCCGAGGCGCGGCGATCGCTCCCCGACCTGATCATTCTCGACCGCATGTTGCCGGGCATGACCGGCGACGACGTGATCGCGGACCTGCGCCGCGAATCGCGCACGGCGCACGTGCCGGTCATCATGCTCACGGCCAAGGCGGAAGAGACCGACGAACTGGTGGGTTTCGCGCTGGGCGCCGATGATTACGTCCCCAAGCCCTTTTCGATGAAACTTCTGCTCGCCAGGATTGCCGCGGTGTTTCGCCGCGCGGAAATGCCGGAGACGTCGGGCGATATGCTGTCCATCGGTCCGATTGTGGTGGATCAGGGGCGCCACGAGGTGACGGCCAACGGATCGCCCGTGTCGTTGACGACCACTGAATTTCGCGTGCTGCGAACCCTTATGGCCGCGGGTGGTCGCGTGCTCGACCGCGAGCAACTCATCAACCAGGTGCTGGGGCCCATGGTCGCGGTGACCGACCGCACCATCGACGTGCACATCGCCGCCGTCCGAAAGAAACTGGGCGCCGCAGCGGCGTGGGTGCAAACCGTCCGCGGAGTGGGGTACACTTTCCGACAGCCGGGCTGACCTGGTCGCGCGGTGTTGGGAGTGTAAATGAAACCGGGCCGATTCTTCTGGAAACTGTTCCTGGGCAACGCCGCCTTGATGGTGGCGCTGCTGGGAACCTGCGTGTGGCTCATGCTCGTGGAGTTCGAGCGCTTCCACGGCGAGATCCTGCGCTCCCACTTGCAGGCGCAGGCGGCGGTGCTGGAATCGGTGGTGCGAGACCGTTTTGACATCTCGCAACAGGACGAGCTTTTACGCCTGGCCCGGCAATTCTCCGAAATCGCTCCTGAGCACATGCGGATTACGTTCATTGCCCCGGACGGCAGGGTGCTGGGGGACTCGCGGGCCGACGCCGCGCAACTGGATTCGCACGCCGAACGCCCGGAGGTCAAAGAAGCCCTGAAAGAGGGTGCAGGTTCGTCGACCCGCTGGTCGGTGTCCATTGGCGAAACCATGCAATACGCGGCGCGGCGCGTGGGTCCGGCCGACGCGCCGCGCGGCGTGGTGCGCGTGGCGCTGCCGGCGCACCCGGCCGCCGCCCGCGCCGATGCCGCCCGACGCCTGCTTCAGACCATCGCATTCGTGACCCTGCTGGCCGCCGTGGCCCTCGCCCTGGGGCTGGCGCGCCTGTGGAGCCGGCGGATCGGCGTGATTACCGCGGCAGCACGCGCCATCTCAGGGGGTGACCTCAAGACGCGTGTGCCCATGGACGGGGCCGATGAGGTATCCATGCTGGCGCTTTCGCTCAACCGCATGCGCGAGCACCTGGCGCGCCAGCTTCAGACCATCGAACGGCAGCGCGGCACGCTCGATGCCCTCATGGCCCAGCTTCACGAGGGCATGGTCGTCACTCGACCCGATGGGCGCGTCCTGATGGTCAATCCGGAGGCGGTTCGTCTGCTGGGTTTGATCTCACCGCGCAAGGACGGTTCGTTCGAGGGGCTTCCGGTGGAGACCTGCATCCCCCAGCACGACCTGCAGAATCTGTTGATGCCTCCGCAGCCCACCAATCGTACCGCTGGCGAGTCTGCGGATGTCGATCCTCCCGACGATCGAGAGCCCGAGCGGCCGGATCAAGGTGCGCCTTCGGAAATGCAGGAACTCCGCGTGCGGGTGGATGGCGTGAACGGGCCGGTGTCTCTGCTCGTGCGGGCGTTCGATATCGTCCTGCCCCCTTCGGGGCCGGAAAGTGGCAAACCAGGCGCCTCCTTTCGCCCGGCGCGCATGCTCATGCTGACCGACGTAACCGAATTGACCAAGCTGATGCACATGAAGGCGGACTTCGCCGCGAACGCCTCGCACGAACTGCGCACCCCTTTGTCGGCCATTCGCGGCGCCGCCGAAACGTTGCGTTCGATGGACCTGGCGGCAGACGCCGAGGCGGCGGGTACCTTCGTGGCCATGATCGAACGGCACTGCGCCCGCATGGAGGCCATGGTGGTGGATCTGTTGGACCTCTCCCGTGTGGAGTCGCCGGTGGAGCCGTTCGCGCCGCACGAGGTGACGCTCGGCGAGTTTCTGGAGGAACTGCGCGAGTCATTTGCCGAAGCACTGACCGCAGGCAAGCTGAACTGGCAAACCGAGGTGGCGCCGGATTGTCAGCGAATCATGGTCAGCGAGGAGCTGTTGCGCATCGTGCTGCGAAACCTCGTCGAGAACTCAGTCCGTTTTACGCCGGAAGGCGGGCACATTCACATCCTCGCCGGTGCCGTGAATGGTTCGTGGACTATCGCCGTGGCCGACGACGGATGCGGCATTCCCCCGGCAGAACAGGCCCGCGTTTTCGAGCGCTTCTACCAGGTGGCGCGCGCGCGCTCGGGCCCCAACCGCGGCACCGGGCTGGGGCTGTCGATCGTCCGCCACGCGGTGACGGCGATGCGCGGCACCGTGCGCCTGGAAAGCGCGCCGGGAAAGGGCACCACGGTCACCATCACCGTTCCGCAGCAGCGTGTACCCGCCTTACGAGGTTCGTAAACGGCCCCGGTGGTGCGCAGCTTAACGACCGTCGAGCTGCCGCGCCAGGGCGTCCGCACTGGTGACAGGTAACTGGCAGTTGTAGTTTTCGCAGACGTAGGCGGTGGGTTTGCCCTCTTTCCGCGATTTCCCCCTGAGCAGCGGCAGGGGCGGGTTCTCCTGCGCATCCGCCGCCCACACCACCACCTTGTGGGGTAGGTAGCGATCGAAGACCGTGCGGAGCATGGCACGCGTTTCGCTGTCGGCGCGGTCTCCGACGATGACGATTTCCTTCACGCGGTCGTGGTAAAAGTCCGCGGCGCAAAGCAGGCGTTCAAAGGCGGCCGGCGACTGCTCGGCCAGCGGCGCGAAGGCCCGGAAGATGGATTCGGCCTTGGTGCGATAGTCCTTGCGATCCAGCAGAATCGCCAGGCGCAGCAGGTTCAGGGCGTGCACCGAGTTTCCCGAGGGGATCGCGTTGTCCATGGGCTGCTTGGAACGGGCGATGAGCTTCTCCGCGTCTGAGGCAGTGTAGAAGAACGCCCCATCCTTCTCGTCGAAATAGTACCTGATCGACAGGTCGGTGAGTGATTGTGCGCTGTCGAGCCAGCGCTGTTCAAAGGTTGCTTCATACAGGTTGAGCAGGCCCTCGACGAAGAACGCGTAGTCACTCAGATAGCCTGTCAGCCGTGCCTCGCCTTTGCGATAAGTGCGCAGCAGGCGGCCGTCGCGGGTGAGATTCTTGAGTAGAAAATCCGCGGCGTCGGCGGCGGCCTGGGCAAACCTCGGCTCATTGAGCACCTGAGCGCCCCGCGCGAGCGAGGCGATCATCAGGCCGTTCCAGCCGGTGAGGATTTTGTCATCAAGCCCCGGCGGCGTTCGCTTCGCGCGGGCGGCGAGCATCTTGCCCCGCCAATCGCCCAGGCGGCGCTGAAGCTCGGAGACGTCCAGGTTGTGCATCTTCGCGAACACGTCGGGCGGTTTGGTGATGCGGAGGATGTTCTTCGGCCCCGGTGGCGCGTGGCCGAAGCGCTCGAACCAGTTGCCCGTTTCGGTTACGTCGTAATAGGCGCAGAACAGCCGCGCGTCTTCCTCGCCGAGGACGGCGCGAACTTCTTCCAAAGTCCAGATGTAGAACTTGCCTTCGAGTCCCTCGCTGTCCGCGTCGCGGCTGGAGTAGAAGGCGCCTTCGGCGCCGCGGAGGTCGGTGAGTACATAGTCGAAAATGTCCGCGGCGACCGAAGCGTACCACGGTTCACGTGCCGCGAGCGAACCGTCGAGATAGATCGCGCTGACCAGTGCCTGGTCGTATAGCATCTTCTCGAAATGCGGCACCAGCCAATCCACATCCGTGCTGTAACGGCAGATACCCCCGCCCAGGTGATCGTAAATGCCGCCGCGCGCCATCTGATCCAGGGTGACCTTCGCGGCCTCGAACAGGTCGGCGTCACCGGTTCGGCGGTGTACGCGGAGCATCAGGTCCAGCGCCATACTCGGCGGGAACTTGGTGGTTCCGCCCCCGCTGATGCCTCCGCGGGCGCGGTCGAAATGGGAGGCCAAAGTGCGGGCGGTTTGGTCGATGGAGTCCCGCGAAATCACCCCTTGCGCAGCCGGCGGCGCGGCCGACCAGCGCGCAAAAAACGCCCGCGCCGCGGCACCGCCGCTGGTGATGCGCTCCCGATCGTTGGCCCAGGTTTCCGCAATACTGCGTAACACCTGGAGGAACTGCGCCCTGGGAAAATAGGTCCCTGCATGAAAGGGACTGCCGTCGGGCGATAGCCACACGCTCATCGGCCAGCCGCCGTGCCGCGTCAGCGCCTGGGTGTAGGCCATATAGATTTCGTCAATGTCCGGGCGCTCCTCGCGGTCGACCTTGACGCTGATGAAATGCTCATTAAGCAGCGCCGCCACCTCTTCGTCCTCGAAGCTCTCATGTTCCATCACGTGGCACCAATGGCACGCGGCGTAGCCGATGCTCAGGAAAATGGGCTTGTCCTCCTGACGCGCCTTCGACGAAGCCTCCTCGCCCCATTCGTACCAGTCGACTGGGTTGTTCGCGTGTTGAAGCAGATAGGGACTGGTGGCCTTGGAAAGTCGGTTGGCAGGTCGCGGCTGAGAGGGGGACGGGGGCATGAGCGGTTCTCTGGATTCCGGATCGGAAGACCCCGCCGGCGGCGCGGCGGCCGTAGTCCAAAACGACCCGGCAAACAACACGACAACGGTTAGCAACAAGGAACGCATGGCCGATCGGAAGTGATGGTAGGTCATCCGGTTCCCGATGTCGAACGCGCGGCGCGGTTCGCGCCGCGTCTACGGCACCACCAGCTCCAGGGCGTGGGTGCGGGTACCGTCGTTGCTCTCGCGCAGTTCCAGTCGAACCGCTGAGCCGATCAGTTCCCGCCCGCGATCGACGTGATATTCGACGGCCTGGGTGTCCCCCGGCGCCAACCCGTGAATCGGGCGGTACTGGCGCTCGCGCCCCGGCACTATCGCCGCGCCTCGAAAATGCAGCACCTCGTCCGATCGGTTGGTGACCATGTGCCGCAAACGCAGGCGGTCGCCCTCCACGACTGCCATGCCGAATACATCCACTTCCGCCAGTCCGATGGCGATGGGCAGCGCAAGCTCAATGTACAGGCCGTCGGTCGTCGTCAACTGGCCGGTCAGTGTCTTGGTTCCGGCCGCCGCGTTGTGCGGATACCTGACGTCCAGGTCGAAAGACTGCGTGCGCTGCGGTGGAACGTGAATATCGAACTGCGCCGGAGTCAGTTCCCACGAAGGCGGACCGTGCAACACCAGCCGGCCCATCAGCGTGTGCGCCGCGGTATTGGTCAGTTGCAGCGTGTGGCGCATCAGCCGGCGTCCGGATTCCACCCGACCGGGCGTCAGTTTGACAGTGGTCGCCAGGTCGATCAGCCAGGGCGGCACGCCGTCTATGAGCACCGGAGTGGGCGTCAGTGAGACGATCTGTCGTCCCTGGGCATCACGCTCCAGCGGCTCCGTACGCCCCCAGAGTGAAACGCACCGATCGGCCGGTCCCAGTGACAGATGATGGTCCCGGCCGGCAGGCGGAGCACCTTCGTCCCACAAGGCCAGCACCAGCGCGCCACCGCGGTCGAAGGCCAGCGCCCGGGCCGTTTCCGAAATGGTAATGGCCTGCGTCGGTTCGCCATCACCGATCCAATCGGCCAGGGTCCGAAGGACGATCCAGGTCTCGTCGGGTTCGGTCACAAAGCCGTGCGCGGATTCCCAGCTTCGCCACGGCTGTGGCACATATACGGTGGTGGCGCCGGCGTGGCGCGCCGACAGGATTCGTCTGGCCCACTCCGCCAGTCGCGGCGCGCGGTGATACTCGCCTTCCGGCAGCGGCGCCACATAGGCGGCGACCCGCCCGCGATCGCGACGCCAGGCGCCGAACTGTCGCGACAATAACGTGGCATCCACGCCCGGGTCGACCGACACGCAGGCCAGTTCGAAGGGCCACGCCTCGACGGCCGTTTCTACGTTGGCCGCCACGGTCGCCGCCACCAGTGGAGACGTCATAAAAGTCCGCATGGCGTCATGCAGGTTGGAACTGGCCCGTGGCAGCCGCGCGTTTGCGGGATCGAGCGGCTCCGCATCGGTGCCGATCTGCCACATCCGAAAAACGCTGGCATAGGGGGCCACCGCCGATGCCAGTGCGTCGCGCCAACCTTCCGGCACATCGGCGAGCACCTCGATCAGACGCTGCACGCTCGGTATCTCCGGCCGCACCAGGGCCGGCGGCGGGCTCGCAAACACGCCCGTCAACGCAAACCCTTCCCTCAGCAGGCTTTGCAACGCGGCATCCTGAATCCGCCGCATGGCCTCCCCTTGCTCGACCGCGGCCCCCGTCCACACCGGCCATTTGACCGATCGCGCACTATTGCGACGCAACAGGTCCACCACGGCGCTCATGGCCTCCGGTGGCGCTGATTCGAGCGTCACGCCGAACGCGCGTGCGCCGGATGCACCCTCGCGTCTGAATGGCGCCACACAGGCGAACCGGAGTTCACGCGTTACGATCAATTCTTTTCCTGCGAATACATCGAGTGCGGCGGTGTACAGCCCGAAGGGCAAGTGTTCGACGGAGACGGCCTCCGGTTGCACCGGCGCGTCCACCGCCACCGGAATGGTGCGAGATTCGACAATGTCGCCGTCGGCGTTGCGCAGTGTCAAGCGCCCGAAGAGTGCCGCATCCTCGTCATCCGTAAGAATCACGTGCAACGCCTGACGGTCGCCGGATTCCAGTACGTTTCCCGGCGAAGTAGTTGACAGTTCCGCGCGCGGCAGCGCATACACCGAAATGTCGTCAAACCACGCACCGCCGTGCACGTCTCGGAAGGGAATGTCATGCGCATGGCCGGGAATGGGATTCCAGAGTGCCTCCTGAACCACCCATGCCGTCAAAGCAATCGTGTGCGCATCCACCGGTGCCGGCGGCAGGAACAGCTCGACCCGGTTCCACGCTCCGCCGGTGCCGCTTCCGCCGAGAAACTCGGATCGAACCAGCGTGTCCAGCAGCGGCCGCCCCGCCCGATCGACAAAGTGCGCCGCCAGCGCCGCACGCGCATGAATCAGGCGATCGGCGCGAATATACCCTTCCACGCGATAGTCCGTATTCGCACGGATTCTCGTTTCGGGCCCCTGATAATGAAAGGCGACGTTGCGTCCGGCGGTGGACAGGTGAAACGACGGCGGGGCCGAGCGCCCAACCTGCTCGTCAAAGCGTCCTTCGGCAAACCGCGGAAACCCGTCCGGACGCAGCGGTGTCCAATAGCGGGGCAGCGCCTCCAGATTGCCCGCCGGACGTTCATGGAAGTCAAACCGGTGCACCACACGCTTGGACCACGCGTCCGCACCATCCTGCGCCCACCCCATCGGGGCGGTGAGCGCAATCCCCGCCCATGCGGCCACGAATGCAGGCCGAAGAGCGTAGCCGTGGTTGACGAGTTTGACGTGCCGGGGTCGCATGGGGGCGCGGATTCTCCTCATGACGACTATCGGAATCGTCCGTCCCCAAAGTTAGACATACCCCCTTGGGTCGGCGAGAAGCAGGCCCGCCACAACTGAGAATGATGCCGGCCTGTACCATCCTGTCGGCGAACCCCGGTCTTGTCCGGAGGGCGGCCCTTATAGAGGCACGGGTGCCGCGGCCCGGTCAAGCGGCGGCACGATCGCGCGACTGCCGCCACAACCAGATCGTCAGCAGGGCAAAGGGGAACAGAGACCATCCGCTCCAGGCCGCCGGCGCCATGCCCCAGCGCAGTGGAATGCCCAGCGTTTCCCACAACCACGGCACCACATGATGGGGTGCCAGCGGCTCCTCCCGACCGGACAGCGGATTCATCCAGCGCGGGTCCCCCGCCAACCAGCCGATGCCCGCCGTCAGTGCCACCAAGCCAATGCCCACCAGACCGTTCCCCGCCACCAAACCCGAAGACGTGAGGATTCCCGGATCACTTTCCGAAGACCGGTCGCGCCGGCGCTCCACCATCAACCGCAGCAACCCGCCTACCATGATCGGCGCCGGCAGCGAGATGGGTAGATAGAACCCTACTGCATAGGGCAAGGCCGGTACGGCCAGCAACTCGACCACGACGGCCAGCGCCGCACCGATGATCAACAACTCCCACGGTAACTGGCCCCCGAAGACGCCGTCCACGAGGATGCGCATGATGTTGGCCTGTGGCGCCGGCAGCGGATTGGGATGAGCCGCCGATTCGACGAAGCCCTGGGCCTGCGCCAGCAGCATGATGACCGCCGCATTGGCCACCACCGCCGTAGTGACGCCGATCATCTCGCCGGTCTGCTGCTTCCACGGGGTAGCCTGCACCAGAAACCCCGTCTTGAGGTCTTGGGCGACATCGCCGGAAATGCAAATGGCACAGCAGACAATCGCCCCGACCGACAGGCACGCCACCTTCATCCCCAGTGTGTCGCCGCCTCCATCGCCGGCCAAGTGTTTGAACGCCAGTGCCGTGGCCAGCAGCGCCGCGATGGTCATTCCCGAGGCCGGAGTCGAGGAAGCGCCGACCAGGCCCACGATCCGCGAGGTTACCGTCACAAAGAAAAACGAAAACACGATGATCGCCACCGCCCCGATATGTCCGACACGAACCTGCGGGAACACCCACATGGCCAGCGCCAACCCCGTAAGCAGGATCAGAAGCAGGCCTGAAGGCAGATCACGGTCGGTGCGCGGCCGGTCCGCGCCATTGCGCTGCATCACCCCTTTCAAAACGTCCCAGAACGAAGCCAGAATGGTCGGGAGACTCTTGATCAGCGAAATCAAACCCGCCGCCGTAACCGCGCCGGCGCCGATGTAGCGAATATATTGGGAGTGGATCTCGCCGGGCGATAGAGTGCCGATCAACCGTCCTGCCCACGCTCCGTTGCCCACCGCCGTGCCTTCTCCGAAGAACGATATCGCCGGAATCAGCACAAACGTCGCGGTTGCTGCCCCCGCGAACATCACCGCGGCGATGCGCGGGCCGATGATATAGCCCACGCCCAGCAGCGCCGGCTCTGCGGAAAGGGACGCCTGCGTGCGTACCAAGGGTGCCACGGGTGAAGTTGATGTCTCGGGCCAGAATCCCAGGCCGGACAGCAGGCGAAAGCCCCCGCCGACCACGGCGCCGCGAATGACCGCAGCGGCGCCCATACCCCCGCGCTCACCCGATTGCAGCACTTTGGAGCACGCCAGTCCTTCGGGATAGGGCAGCACCTCGTGCTCGCGGACAATGAGCAGGCGGCGCAGCGGCACCATGAAGCAAATGCCCAACAACCCGCCGATGCCCCCCCAGATCACCATCTCCACCAGCTTCGGATCCTGTCCGAGCATGTACAGCGCCGGAATGGTGAAGATCATCCCCGCGGCCACGCTCTGGCCGCACGAGCCGATCGTTTGCGCAAGGTTACACTCCAATATGGTCCCGTTGCGTAACCATCCGCGCAGGATGAGCATCGCCACCACCGCGGCAGGGATGGACGCATTGACGCTCATGCCTACTTTGAGGCCCACGTACGCATTGGCCGCGCCCAGGCACATGCCGATGACGATGCCGATGCACACGGCTCGGAGACTGAACTCGCGCATAGTCGCCTCTTGAGGAGTCTCTTGGCCCCGGGCGATTCTCCCTTCTTGCCGGAATCGCTCGCGGGCCGCACACTATCGACGCACGGGCCGCGCCGCAACGCCGGGTCACGCTCGTGGCCATCTGCGGAGAATGTCAACGGCGGGGACGCTCGAACGCCCGCCTCGCTGGACTCGGAGACCCTTCACTGCCTTCGCGCCTGAGCATTCAAGAGGACGCCCCTTTCGACTGGCATGACGGCGTGCCGCGCTTTCGCGGCATTCCGGTCGAGTGCGCCCCGGTGGACGTGGCCGGCCGATCATTCGTCATCGCCCGCCTGGCCGATGCCGCCGCATTGCTCGATGAGCCGGATTACGCCCAGCGCTTCATCGACGAGGACCGCGCGCCCTACGGTCTGGAACTCTGGCCGGGCGCGTTCATGCTGGCCGAATACGTGCACGCCGGCGACGAAGGCCGCCGGCGAAATCTCCTGGAGTTGGGCTGCGGCTTGGCGCTCACGTCGCTGGTGGCCAGTCTCCGGGGTTGGCGGGTGACGGCCAGTGACTACGAGCCGGTGCCGCTTCAGTTCGCCGCCTACAACGCGCGGATTAATGGGATCGCTATCGACGAATTCCTACTGCTCGATTGGAACTGTCCCCCGGAGGATCGCCGGTTCGATTGCATTCTCGGTGCCGACGTGCTCTATCAACTCAACCACCACGAGCCCATCCTTGGTTGTCTGTCCCGGCTGCTCGCGCCAGGCGCATGTGCACTGCTGGCCGACCCCAACCGCAGTGTGGCCGATCGTTTTCCACAACTTGCAGCCGACCGGGGGTTTCATGTGCGCGTCCTGGCTACGCGCGGCTTCAGTCCGGCAACGAGAACGGTTATCGACGGACGCATTTTCCAATTGAGTCCGCCGACCTGAAGGACCGCGATTCGAGCGCGGCGCATTGGGCGGCGCCAAGAAGTGCGACCCGCCAGTGCCGGGTCTTTTCGCTGGATTCTCGGACGCAGCCGCGCTCGCCGTGCGCACTCATCCGAGACATGCCCAGAAACCCGGTGTGCGCAGTCCTCTTCCCCGTTCTATCGCATGATATCGTAAGCTTCCTGCGGGGGGTCCCCTCTTCTGGCGCTGTGATTGCGAGGTAACCTGCCATGACTCCTTTTCAACGCCGATGTCTTGCGGTCGTCGCGTTTGTGCTCGCCTTCTCGGGTCTGTTGGCGCCGGCGGCCGTGGTGAGCTCATCGTCCAACGTAGCCGTCCAGTCGGCCCCATCGTCGCTGGCGGTGTCCGCGGTGGAGAGCAACAGCCAGCTTTTTCTCTTTGCTGAGTCCCAGGATATCATCTTGGCGAGCGACCTCTCCGTAGACATCGTTCAACCCGGCAGCTACGACGAATTCGGCTGGAACGTGCTCAAGTCGTTCGCGGGTGAGATTGAGGCGGGCACGCTGGTGGATTCGTGGTTGCTCCATTTCGATCCGATGGGCAATCCGACGAACAGCCAGGCGCCGGTGCTCTCGGGCGTGTTGACCTTTTCGGCACCGATTCTCGGCCTGATCGTCCGCCACAATGCCTTGAACAACACCGATGCGCTGCTCGGCGCGCCTGGCACCGCTTACGGGAAAGGTGGCGGGAGAGGGTTGGAGAGCGGACAGGAAGATGTCATCTCCCTGTCAGCGGACCGCCATACGCTGACCGTGAATCGCCTGTTTGAGACCGGCAGCGTCGATCAGGTGCGCATCGTCACCAGCGCCGTCATTCCAGAGCCCACCACCCGCGCATTGGCATTCGCCGGTCTGGTGGTGATGGCGCACCGGCTCCGCCGCCGTTCCGTCAACCGATAGCCTCCCGGGCACGCAAACGGACGAATGGTCGGCCATCGACCAACGCGCGGCGGAAGCCGTTGCGCCATGGCGACTCACGCGCGCGCCGCGCTACTTGAGATACCTGGTGTCCTCGCCTGACAATCCGAAGTCGCCGCATGTCCTCCCCTCCTGAAGTTGCGTTCCCGCCGATCGCCCTGTGACCTTCTGCTACAGGACGCGACAAGATCGTACAGCGGATCGCGTTGATTGCTCCGCGTTCACGGGCTAGGATGCCAAGCGAAGCGAGTCAATGGCACGTGGCGTCCCCGCTTCGCGTCCCGGCTGGAATCGATCGATGTCCAACGTCGTGGAAATTGAGAATGTCTCCAAGACGTTCGGCCGGCACGTTGCCGTCAGGGACCTGTCACTCGCTGTCCCGCGCGGCGCCATCTACGGCTTCATCGGACCCAACGGCTCCGGCAAGACCACCACCCTGCGCATGATCATGCGCATTTACTATCCCGATTCCGGCTCGGGCGCCGTCCGCGTACTCGGCGAGGACCGCCATGGCGCCGCCAACGATCGCATCGGCTACCTGCCGGAAGAACGCGGCCTGTACAAGAAGATGAAGGTCCGCGACATCCTCCGCTTCTACGGCGAACTCAAGGGCAAGACCGATGTCCGCGCGGCGGTGGACCGCTGGCTCGAACGCCTCGGCCTCGCCGCCTGGGCCGACAAGAAAGTCGAGACCCTTTCCAAAGGCATGGCTCAGAAAGTTCAGTTCATCGGCGCCGTCATTGCCGATCCTGACCTGGTCATCCTGGACGAGCCCTTTTCCGGGCTCGATCCTGTCAACATGGAAGTGCTCCGTGAAGCCGTGCTCGACCTCCGCCGCAACGGCTCGACGGTCATTTTTTCCACGCACGACATGGCCGTTGCCGAACGAATGTGCGATTTCATCTTCATGATCTTCAACGGCAACAAGGTCCTGGACGGCACGCTCGACGCCATCCAGAACCGCTTCGGCCAGGACACCATCCGCGTCATGCTCGAGGGGGACGACGAACTGCTCGATCTTCACGGGGTGGAAAAAGTCACCGACTTCGGGCGGCTCAAAGAACTGCGCGTGCAGCCCGAGGCCGACACGCAGGACATTCTGGCGCGGATCATGGAACGCGGTCGCGTGCTGCACTTCGAACTCGCCCGACCCTCCTTGCACGACATCTTCGTCCGCATCGCCGGGCCCGAATCGCAGCGCGCCCTCAGCGACAGCGCCGTCGCCGCGCGGGAGACGGTTTATGCGTAAAACCCTCGTCGTCGCCGTCCGCGAGTATCAGGCCGCCGTGAAGACCAAGGCCTTCATCATCAGCCTTATCCTCATGCCCGTGCTGTTCGGCGGAAGTATCGCGGTGCAGATGATCATGCGCAACAAGGTCGATGTGACCGACAAGCGCGTGGCCGTGGTGGACTACACCGGCCGCCTGTTCGACACCCTGGCCCAGGCCGCCGAACGGCGCAACGAATCGGAAGTGACCGCGCGCGGCATCCGCGACCTGGACGACGGCATCTTCAAGGTGGAAAACGGCCAGCGCCGCCAGGTGCGGCCGCGTTACTTGCTGG
>CAZMVD010000013.1:0-2933 GCA_964569425.1 uncultured Phycisphaeraceae bacterium | reverse complement strand
GTCGATCCCAGCACCGCCGCCGAAGAAGAACTGGCCCTCCAGCTTTCGCAGCGCGTCCGCAACAAGGAGCTGTTCGCCTTTGTCATCATCGGGCCGGACGTCATCGACCCGGGCGACGATCCGCGCCGCGCGGCGCTCGCCTACCACTCCAACGCGCCCACCTACGACGACATTGCCGATTGGATCGTCGGCCCGCTCAATCGTCGCATTCAGGAGATCCGCTTCGCGGCGCACAACCTCGACCCCGACATGGTGCACAAAGCCACCGCCTGGTCGCGCATCGCCAACCTCGGCCTGCTCTCGCGCGACGCCGAGGGGCGCATCAGCGGCGCGGCGCCCACCAACATGCTCGCCAACATCTTCCTTCCCATGGGCCTGATGATGCTCATGTTCATGATGATCATGATCGGCGCCCAGCCGCTCATGCAGAGCGTGATTGAGGAGAAAATGCAGCGCATCGCCGAAGTGCTCCTCGGCTCCGTCTCTCCCTTCGAGTTGATGATGGGCAAGCTGGTGGGCATGGTCGGCGTCTCACTGACGATTGCCACCCTGTATCTGTGCGGCGCGTATTATGCCGTCCACCGCGCCGACCTCGGCTCATTCTTCCCCTCGCACCTGATGTGGTGGTTCGTACTCTTCCAGGTGCTCGCCGTGTTGATGTACGGCGCCATGTTCATCGCCATCGGGGCCGCCGTGTCCGACCTGAAAGAGGCCCAGAGCCTGGTGACCCCGGTTATGCTGGTGGTCGTTGCGCCGCTCTTCGTCTGGATGAACGTGGTCCGCGAGCCCTCCTCCACCATGGCGGTAGCCATGTCGCTGTTTCCGCCGGCCACCCCCATGCTCATGCTCATGCGCCAGGCCGTACCTCCCGGCGTGCCCGTGTGGCAGTCGCTGCTCGGCGTGTGCCTGGTGCTCCTCACCACGCTGCTGGCCGTGTTTTGCGCCGGGCGTATCTTCCGCGTCGGCATCCTCATGCAGGGCAAAGGCGCCAAGATTGGCGAGATGCTCCGCTGGGTCGTCCGAGGATAGTTGCGCGCCGTCCGGCGTGTATTCTTCGGGCCTTTCGCGGCACCGGGGCCTTGTGCGGTGGCACAACAATGGCTTCGTCCTGTCGGCCATTCATTTCTATTGGTGTCAAGCTAATGTCACTGTTTGGCCCGCTCCGCCCGGCAGCCTGCAACCCTTGCGCGCCTCGCCTGTCCGCGCCGCAGCCTTGGCCGAACGGACGTGCCCTCTTCCATCGCTCGGCCGAATATGCAGAATGCGGGGTTCGGGCAGCCGGGCCGCTTCCTGGCGGCGTTGGCTGTGAGCCCTCGCCGGGCGGTGCTATCCTGGCAAGAAACTCCGCGTGGAGCGGTTTTCGTCCCGTTGCCGCCGGCGGCTGAATCGACCGGAAGGATCGTTACTCCATGAGTCGCAACCCGCCGATTGACCACCTTGCCGTCGTGGGCGCCGGCACCATGGGCGCGGGCATTGCCCAGCTGGCGGCCGTAAGCGGCTGCCGGGTGACGCTGATCGACGTCAACCGCGAGGCGCTCGAGCGCGGCCGCGCATCCATCGAGTCCCAACTGAAGCGCATGGTGGAGAAAGGCAAACTCGCTGCGGCCGAGTGCGCCGCAGCCCTGTCGCGCATCGCCACGCGAAATGCTATCGCCGAACTGGCGGACGCGTCGTTGGCCATCGAAGCGGTCGTGGAAGACCTCGCCGTGAAGCACAGGGTCTTCGCCGCCCTGGAACGAGCGGTCGATGCCCAGGCGGTCCTGGCCACCAACACGTCGTCGCTGTCGGTGGGGCGTATTGCGGAGGGTGTCAGTCGTCCCGCGCGCGTGGTCGGGATGCACTTTTTCAATCCGGCGCCGGTCATGCCCCTGGTGGAGATCATCGCCGGACGCCACAGCGATCCGTCATGCGTGGACCGCGCATACGATGCTGCGCTCGCCTGGGGTAAGACGCCGGTACGCGTGAAGGACATGCCGGGTTTCATCGTGAATCGCGTGGCCCGCGGCTACTACCTCGAGGCGCTGCGCCTGCTGGGGGAGGGCGTGGCCGGCGTGGACGAGATCGACGGCATGATGCGTCGCCTGGGCGGCTTCCGCATGGGCCCGTTCGAGCTGATGGATCTCGTCGGGCTGGACGTCAACCTGGCCGTGAGTACGTCGGTATGGGAGCAGATGGGCCATCCGCCGCGCCTGGCACCGCACGAGATTCAAGAGCAACTGGTCGCCGCAGGGCACCTGGGTCGTAAGACCGGCCGCGGATTCTATGCCTATGACGGCGACGGTCCGCTTCCGGCGTGCCCCGTGCAGCGAAGGAGCTTTTCGGTGTCTCCGTTGCAGGCCGATGTCATGCGCGCCTTCACGTTCGCTGCCGGTGCGACCTCCGCGGGCACCACCGAGCAACTCGTTTTCTGTCGCATTCTCGCCGCGGTGATCAACGAAGCGGGTCTGGCGCTGGGCGAGTCCGTCGCCACCGCCGAAGACATCGACACCGCCATGCTCAAGGGAACCAATTATCCGAAGGGCCCGCTCGCATGGGCACACCAGATCGGTTCGCGTACCGTGCGCGGCGTGCTGAAGGCGCTCAACGATGCGGCGTCCGATGGGCGATACGAACCGGCTTCCATTTGGACTTCCGGGCGCGCGTAGACAAGTAACCGTACGCCTGGCCACGCCGTCGCGTTTGCGCGGCGCCAGAGATTTCCTGATAACCCGATCCTGTTGGGGCAAGACATGACGACACGACGAGCGGTAGTGGTCGATGCGGTGCGAACGCCGGTGGGGCGGTACGGCGGTTCATTGAGTGCCGTTCGCCCGGACGACCTGGCGGCGCTGGTCATCCGCGCCCTGGTCGAAAGAACGAAGATCGCCCCGGAACTGATCGACGACGTGTATCTGGGCGCCGCCAACCAGGCAGGGGAGGACAACCGCAACGTG
>CAZMVD010000012.1:59421-60229 GCA_964569425.1 uncultured Phycisphaeraceae bacterium | reverse complement strand
GGGCGCGTCGGTTACCTGCAGCTCTTCGGTCCCGTCCCAAATCGGCGGCGCATTATCGGCAAAGCCGAGGTCCGGCTCTCCTTCGTGCATCGCCGGGGGCGGAATGGTGCCACCCGAAAACGGCGGCGGCGTTCCCGGAACCGCCGGGACCGTCTCACTGGAAGCAGGCGCTCCCATCACGGGTGTGGGTGCGTCTGTCGCGGTTTCCGTGTCGACCGTTGGGCGCACAAGGTCACTGGGGTACGCCTCGGCGTGCAACGATGGTTCGGTCGGTTCGCTGGTCCGCGACGTCACGACCGGCGCGGCGTTGTCGGCGTAAGGTTCTGACGACCATTGGTTCCAGGGTTCGCCGGGCGCGGGTGCCTGAGCTTCGTTGGACAGAACCGACTCCTCGTCGGGCTCATCGGCCGGTGAATCGACGGCGTCACCGACCGAACTCTGGCCCGCACCGACATGGGCCGGTTCCCCGGTTGCGTCGGGCTGGCTCTCGTCCGGCGGCAGATCGTTCGGGTCGCCATTGGTGGCGGAATCTGATTGTTCGTCTGAGCCCTCGACCTGGGGTAGTGACGCTGCCGAGGCAGAATCCTCCGGTGCGGCATTCGGCCATGGGCCGGCATAGCCCTCAACGAAAGTTGCCGTACCGCCGAAGTTTGCATCCAGATAAGTGATGGTTCCGTTGACGTACACGGTTCCGCCATTGAGATTGCCGAGGTTCCGTATCGTCAGGTCACCGTTAATGAAGATATCACCTTGGAGCGTCGTGTTTCCTGATAAGGCGAACGTTACGTTACCGAAGGTGACGCCTGAA
>CAZMVD010000012.1:0-59321 GCA_964569425.1 uncultured Phycisphaeraceae bacterium | reverse complement strand
GCATCGATGGTGGTGTTGTGGCCGGAGAACTCGACGGTGGCGCCGGAGGCGTCGACGTTGCCGGACTGGTGGATGAAGTTGCCGCTGAGTTCGATGTTCCCGTCGAAGGTGAGCGTGCCGCTGTCCTTGGCGATGGTCAGGTTGTGCAGTTCGCCGTTGCCGCCCTGGGTGGTAATGGTCTGGTCGGCGTCGCCGTTGACCACCAGGGTGGCCGATCCGCCGACGCTGGCGTCTATGGCGGTGATGTCGCCGCGGACGTGAATCTCGCCGCCGTTGAGGTTGCCGGCGGAATCGAGGGTGAGGTCGCCGTGGACGTTCAGCGCGCCGACGATGTTGGTGTTGCCTGACACATCGAGCACCACGTTACCGAAGGTGACGCCTGAAGCATCGATGGTGGTGTTGTGGCCGGAGAACTCGACGGTGGCGCCGGAGGCGTCGAGTTGTCCGCCGAGGGCGCTGAAGTCGCCGTTGATCCGCAAGTGGTGTCCATCGAGATCCAAGGTGCCCCCGTCGAGCGAGACGTCGCCATTGATGATGGTGTCGCCAGCGAGCTTAACGGTGCCGGTGTAGTCCGCGGAGATGTTCAGTCCCTGGAGACTTGCGGACGGCGTCAGGAGGTGCCCATCGGCGGTGACTTCGGCGACGGCGTCGCCGAGGTGGATGGACTCCACCTGGCTGTAATTGATGGTAAATGACTGGCCATTCCCCAGGCTTACGTTGAGTGAATTCTGGCCAAAGGTGATATCATTGGTGTCGAAGTTGCTGAGATCGAGCGTGTCGTTTCCTGCGCCGCCGTCCACGGTAATGACGTCGCCGGGTTGAGCGTGGGAGAATTGGAAGGTGTCGTTTCCAACTCCGCCTTCGAGTACATCGTCGCCGCCGCCGCCTTCAAGGGTGTCATTCCCGTCGCCGCCGACGAGGTGATCGTCTTGTGCGGTGCCGACCAGCACCCGGTCTTCGACCGATTGATCGACGGGAACGTCGTCCACGGGGCCGGATTCGTCGATGTACTCTTCGATGACATCCTGCTCGTCATCCGCCTGGTCGCCTTCTTCGGCGGCCGGCTGGTTACTTTCGGGCTGTTCGGGTTCCTGGGCGATCGGGGCGTTGTCGTCGTTGGAATCGACCACAGGCTGTTGGTCGACGGTCCCTTCGGCGTCGCCGGTTTGGTCATCGACTTCGGGTTGATCATCGGCCGGTTCATTTTCCTCGGCGATCGGTGGGTTTTCGTCATCAACTTCACCTTCCGGCTGATCTTCGACCGCGCCATCTTCGCTTGCTACCTCAGGCTCATTCGGGGGCGGGGGCGCGCTTTCGCCGATGACGATGTTCTCCACCTTGGTGTGGTGGATGGTGAAGGCTCCGCCGTCACTCAGCGATACGTCGATGCGGCCTTCGCTTTGGTGGACCTGGCTGGGGCCGAAGGTGGACAGGTCGATCGTGTCCTGGCCGTTGCCACCGTCGACGTGATACACGTCGCCGCTTTTCGCATTGGCAAAGTAGAACGTATCGTTGCCGTTTTCGCCGTACATCGAGTCGTTGCCGCCGGAGGCGTGGAACTCATCGTTGCCGTTGCCGCCGTAGAGGATGTCGTCGCCCTCGCCGCCGTCGAGCACGTCTTTCCCGTTGCCGCCGTATAGAATGTCGTTGCCCGCTCCGCCCAGGAGCGTGTCCTCGCCGTTGCCGCCGTAGAGGATGTCATCGCCGTCAAGGCCGTTCAGTTCGTTGCCGCCGTTGCCGCCGTTGTGCACGTCGTCCCCATCCGTGCCCACCCAAGTGGCCGAAAGAAGGATGCGCGGTTCCAGCGCCTCGACCGCGAAAGTCGGTCGCGCCTTCGGAGGTTGATTGCCTTGCTCAGGCTGATGGCTCACTTTTTTCGTAGCGCGCGGATCTGGCTTTTGGTGGCGAGTGTTGCGGTTGCTCACGTTTGTTTCTCCTCCGCCGGAGTTGATGAGGCGGTCCCGTTATGGGACGGCGCCTCGTGGGGATCTCCAGAAACAAGCCTACGAAACCCGCAGGTCGGGAGCAAAACGGCTCAAAACCACGTTCACCCCGCCGGTCGATGAGCGACGACGACCGAAGGCCCGGTGCGGCTCTGCGTGTGATACTGAGGATTTTGTCAGCCATGGGTACCTGATGAGGTACGTGAACGCCGCAAGGGCGGACCGGGCGGCGGTTATTGGCACGCGGCTTGCAGGTGAATCGGTGCAGGCGGCTCGTCGATCGCCCGACCGGGAGGTTCACCCATGCGCCGAACGAACCTGAATCTGATCATCGACATGGCCGCGTTTGCCTTGTTCCTGGGCATGATCGCCAGCGGGTTGATCGTGCGCTACTTCCTGCCGCCCGGCAGCGGTGGGTATCGCCACCCGGCAAATCGCACCGTTTGGGGCATTTCGCGGCATGACTGGGGAGAGGTGCACTTCTACCTCGCGGCGGGATTCCTGGCGCTGGTGGCGGTGCACGTGGCCCTGCATTGGACGTGGATCTGTGAAACCCTCAGGCGACGGCTGGCCGGTGCCAGGTTGGAAGCCGGCGCGGCGCCGCGGCGCGGGTGGTGGGCTGTGTTCTTTTCGATCGCGGTTCTGTGCGGCATGGCGGTGTTTCTGCTGCTCGCGGCGGCGGGGGTCGGCGAATGAAATTCGAACCTGACCGTCCACAGCTGCGTCCTGGGGGGTCCCGATTCACGACCGCAGTCTCGTGCGTCAATCGCGGCGGACCTATCCCGTGCTCTGCATCGCGGCCGCAATTCCGTTGATGGTCGCAAAGAGCGGCGGACGGAACTTGTCTTGTTCCGGGCCTTCGGACGTGCGCCAGCGCCGCAGCAGTTCAACCTGTGCAAGGTTCAACAGATCGGTCAGTCCATTGCGCTCCTGAATGGAGCGCTGGATCACGGGGTTGTTGTCCAGCAGATCGCGCTGCCCGGTGATGCGCAAGATGGCCGATTTCGCGCGCTGGAACTCGGCAGCGATGGATTTGTAGTGCGATGTTGCCGAGATTTCATCGTAGCATTGGGCAATCGCCAGCCTTGCCCTCGCCATTTCCTGCTGGGCGTTGTCGATCAGCGTGCGGAAATACTCCCATTCGCGGTACCAGTCGACCAATGTGTCCAGTGTGTCCGCGGATTCTTCAATGGCATCGCCCAAGGCCGTGCCGATACCATACCAGCCCGGCACGTTGAACCGCATTTGCGTCCAGGCAAAAACCCAGGGGATCGCGCGAAGGTTCTCGAAATGTACGGCGCCGCTGGTGCGCGCCACCGGGCGCGACGCAATGGGCAGCGCGCTGATCTGCGCAATGGGAGAAACTTCCGTATACCAGGTCCAGAAGGTGGGATGCTCGATCAACCGGCGGTACGCCGCCATGGACTTTCCACCCAGTTTGGCCATCAGTGCGGCGTCGGACGCATCGCGTTCCACGTGCCCGGTGGCCGCCCCTGATTCGGCCAGAATCATGGCGCTGATCAACTGCTCCAGGTGTCGGTGGGCGATATCGGGTAGTGCATACCGGAACGACACGACCTCCCCCTGTTCCGTCATGCGGATCCGCCCATTGCGGCTGTCGGGCGGCGTCGCCAGGATCGCGCGGCTGGAACGACCGCCGCCGCGGCCCACCGTACCGCCCCGGCCGTGAAAGAACCGGTAGTCCACCCCGCAGGACCGGCACACTTCCGCCAGGCGCGACTGGGCCGTGTGCAACAACCAGTTCGACATCAGGTAGCCGCCGTCCTTGTTGCTGTCCGAATAACCGAGCATGATCTCCTGAAAGTCCCCGCGGGCCTGGACGTGTTCGCGGTACGCCGGGTGGGCGAGCATGGCGCTCAGCAGTTCCGGGGCTTGTCCCAGGTCGTCGATGGTTTCGAACAGCGGTACGAAGTCCAGGTCCGCACAACCGGCCACACGCGACAGCCACAGCACCTCCAGCACGTCGCTGACTCCATGCGTCATGCTGATGACGTAACTGCCCACGGCCCGCGGATCGCGCTGCTGCGCCTGCCGAATGACGTCCAGCACCTCCAGCACATCGCGTCCGAATTCGGACAGGGCGACGCCGCGGAGGCGATCAGTCCCGGGATTCGCCAACGCCTGTTCCAGCACGCCGACTTTTTCCTCTTCGGAAAGGTCCGCGTAGACGCCGGCGAAGCCGTCCAAGGCCAGCAGCTCGCCCACCACCTGTTCGTGCACGGCGCTGTGCTGCCGGATATCCAGGGCCGCCAGGTGAAACCCGAATGCGGCCGACTGTAGCTGGAGATCGGCCAGGCCGCTTCCCTCGACAAGCTCCGGCATGTTCATGCGTCGCAGGCTGTCTGCGAGCAGCGCAAGGTCGTCGGCAAACGCGCGGGCGTCATACGCCTCGGGCTGGTCTTCGGCCGCCTCCAGCCGGTTGCGCATCTGCAGCAACTTAAGGCGGAACGGCTCGTATCGGAGGCGGACCATGGACCATTCGGGCACCACCGACGCCAGTTGCTCATCCTGTACGCTGGCCGTCAGCTCCGGGGGAACGGCGATCCTTCGCGTGGACAAACTCAACAACCCGGCCAGTTCAGCAAGCTTCTCCTGGTAAAGCTGGATCGCCGCCCGGCGGTGTCGGCGCAGGCTTTCCAGGGTCATGTCGGGCGTGACCAACGGATTCCCGTCTCGATCGCCCCCAATCCACGTGCGATAACGAATCATGGCGGGGACCAGCGGCCGAACCCCGTAGTATTTTTCCACGGCGTCGCTCACGTCGTGCAGAACCCGGGGAACCGCGTTCCAGATCGAGGTGGTGAAGTGCAGGATCGACCCATCGATTTCCTCGAGCACGCTCAACCGCTCAATTCGCACCTCGTCCGTGGCATACATCAGCAGCACAGCCTGCCGAATCTTCTCCTCCGCCAGTCGGCGGGCGGCGGCGTCTTCGGAGGCTTCGCCGCGTATCACCAGGCACTCCGCCACTTCGCGCTGCCTTTGCAGCAGCGTTCGCCGGCGCGATTCCGTCGGATGCGCAGTGATTGTGGGCTGGATGTCGATCCGCTGAATCACCGCCAACAACGTTTCGAGGGGCAGCCCCAACCGCTTTAACCGGCACACGGCCTGGGCGATGGACTCCGAGGGCGGCTGTTCGGCCGTGGCCGCGCGTTGCCGCCGGCGGTTAATGCGGACGATGGCCGCTTTCTCCGCCTGGTTGCGCAGGTGAAAACGAAGAGTGGTTGCCTTGATCAACTCGCGGATCGTCTGCAACGGCCACTCAGCCAGTCGCGAACGCGCGCTGGTGAAGCGCGCCGTTTCGCCCTGCCGGCATGCCTCCAGCAATTCCCGGCACAGGCGCAGGTGGTGAGATGGTCCCAGGCGCTCAAGCCCCTGGGACAGAATCTCGTTGAGCCAGAGTATGTCGTTTTCCAAATCGCCGGGCATTGCTTGCGTCACATAATCTTTGACGGCACCGGTGCCCGCCGGCCCGGGCAGGCGCGACGTGCCGCCGGATTGCTGGAATGCCCAGTGTAACCTAGGATACGTAAGAGGCGAACCGCACCGGCATATCGACTGGTAGAACGCGCTGCGCACGGCGCCGCCGGCGCAGGGAAAGCCGGTTCACGCAGACGAGGGCGTGGATGCTACCTGCGTTCAGACCCGCGCACCTCGGGCTCAGATCGCGCGGCCGATTCCACTTTCGCGCTGTGTGCCCCGAAGAGTGCGCTTCGGCCCCTTGAGGGTGGGTGCGGTATGCCGCCGGGGCCCCCATGGAGTGCAGAGACATGAGTGAAAACACCGGATACGGACGTGAGGTGGTTCTGCGCCAGCTTACGATTGATGACTTTGATACGCTGGTTGCGTTGCAGCTCAAGTGTTTTCCGGGGATGAAGGTGTGGACGCGCGAGCAGGTCGAAAGCCAGCTACGCGTGTTCCCTGAGGGCCAGCTCTGTCTCGAGGTTGACGGCCGAATGGCCGCGTCGACCAGCAACCTGGTCGTCGATTTCGATCAGTACACCGAGTGGCATAACTGGCAGGAGATTTCGGACAGCGGGTACATCCGCAACCATGATCCCGGGGGTGACACGTTATACGGCATCGAGGTCATGGTGCATCCGGACTTCCGGGGCATGCGGTTTGCCCGCCGGCTGTACGAGGCCCGCAAGGAGCTGTGCCGCCGATTAAACCTTCGCAGCATCATCGTGGGCGGCCGGATCCCCGGTTATGGGGAACACGCCGAGCGATTGAGCGCCCGCGAATATGTCGAACGGGTGGTGAGCAAAGAGCTTTACGATCCGGTGCTCACCACGCAGATCGCCAACGGCTTCACGCTGCGGCGCCTGATTCCCGATTATTTTCCCTCGGATACGGCCTCACGCGGCTACGCCACTTTCCTCGAGTGGGTCAATCTGGACTACCGAAAGGAAGGCCGGCGGCAGTACCGCGCCGTGACCACGCTGCGCATCTGCGCCGTGCAGTACCAGATGCGGACCATTCAGGTCTTCGAGGAATTCGCCCGGCAGTGCGAGTACTTCGTGGACGTGGCGTCTGACTACCGTTCCGATTTCGTCCTCTTCCCCGAGCTGTTCACGACCCAGTTGCTCTCGCTCGTCGAACCGCAGCGACCCGGTCTGGCGGCGCGCAGGCTCGCCGAGTTCACGGAACAGTACCAAGAGTTATTCGCAAACCTCTCCATCAAGTACAACACCAACATCGTGGCCGGCTCCCATTTCGTGGTCGACGATGGGGAACTGAACAACGTCGCCTTTCTGTTCGAACGAAACGGCAAAGTGGGAACGCAGAAGAAGATCCATGTGACCCCCAACGAGCGGAAGTGGTGGGGGGTTCAGCCGGGCGCGCGGGTCGAAGTGTTCGACACCGACTGCGGAAAAGTGGCCATCCTGATCTGCTACGACATTGAGTTCCCGGAGCTGGCCCGGGTGGCCGCCGCCAAGGGCGCAAACGTCATCTTTGTCCCCTTCAACACCGACGAGCGCTACGGCTACCTGCGCGTCCGCCACTGCGCCCAGGCGCGGGCCATCGAAAACCAGGTGTACGTGGCCACCGCCGGGTGCGTGGGCAACCTGCCGTTCATGGAAAATGCCGACATTCACTACGCCCAGTCGGGCATCTTCACCCCCGCGGACTTTTCCTTCGCGCGCGACGCCGTGGCCGCCGAGACCACGCCCAACATCGAGACCCTGGTCATCCACGACGTGGACGTGGAACTGCTCCGCCGCCATCGCAAGTCGGGCACGGTGCGCACCTGGACCGACCGTCGCAAGGACCTGTATCAGGTCCGCTTCCAGGAGCCGGACGGCACCGTCCTGGAGGTTTGAACGCACAAGGAACCACGCGCGCCACGGCCGGCCGCCCCGCCTGCGCCCCCTGCCGCGAACAATTCCCCAGACCCTCGGCCGTCGGCTTCAGCCCGCCTACGGACACGCCGGGCAGGCCGCCGGGTCCGTCGTGAACGGATACATGTTCCCCTGAAACGCCTGGATCAGAAGAAAAACGTCCGCAATGTTGGTGATCCGGTTCAGGCACGGGTCGGTGCTGCTGACCGATTGCACGTCCACGACGGTGATGTGCGGCGCCGTGGGCAGATTCTGAAACTTTTGCAACGCGGCGATGAAGTCGTTGGTGTTCACGATATTATTCGGCGCCGTCCATTGCAGGCCGTCGAAGCTGCCCACCGTGTCGCCCCAGAACTTGCCGCCGCTGGGCAGGTCGATGGTGGGCACGAGCAGCGCGGGCGCAAAGGTGACGCCGTCCGCCGTGGCCAGCACTTCGTACTCAGCAACCGGGAAGATTTCGCAATCGCCGCCGTGCACCGCGACCTCGTTCCATACGCGCGTCACGGGCACCGGCTCGATCTTGGCAAGGCCGTCGCCGTCCGGCGTCCCCACCCAGCCGACGTCTATCGCCGGGCCGGGCGCAATGCGCCGGACTTTGAAGGCGACGGAGCCCGCGTTATTGGGCGCGAAGGAGATGTAGCGGTTCTTCTTCCGGTCGTGCGGGGTCGGCGCCGGAGTGGCCGGATTCACGCTGCCTGCGCCCGTCGCCGGCGACCAGAATCCGCCGGTGAGCGAATAGTCGCCGCCGGAATGTTCGCCGGCGTCGTGCTGTCCGACGGTGCCGGACATGGCATAATCACCACCGGTCGTTTGGCTCACACCGCCGCCGTCGATCGTGCTTTTGCGGATGACGTAATCGCCGCCGCTCTGGGCGTTGGCGGTGGCGACCGCCCAGAGAATGGCGAACAGCGAATATCGAATAGCGATGGCCCTACCCGAAAAGGCGGCTCGGGACGATTTGACCGCTGATAGACTGTTGGGGTTTACGGACCTTGTCTGTTGGGCCGGAACGCCGCTATACTGCCTCCATGAGGAACGGGCATTCCAAGGAAGATGGCTATGTTCTGGCCTTACGGATCGAGCGGTTGGAGGACGGACGCTACCTTGCTCGCAGTCCCAAGCTGCCCGGTTTGAACGTGCAAGGCGACTCGATCGCCGAAGTTGTTCGCTTGGCCCCCAAGGTTGCGAGGTCCCTGCTGGCTGCGATGCGCGCCAAAGGCGTGCCTCCGCCGCGCGGGCTGATGGCCGCCACGTCCCCACTGCGCGTTCAGGTTCTTGTTCAGGCATGACGTATCGCACATTGGCGAAGAAGTTGCGCCGACTGGGATGCGAGTTTATTCGCCGCGCGGCCGGCTCCCACGAAATCTGGTGGCGACCAGGTGAAAAACGCTTCACGACCATTCCCCGCCACGGCAACCGCGACATCCCCACGGGAACTCTGCGGGCCATCGTCAGAGACCTCGGAATTTCCCATTCCGAGTTTGATGAGGCATAGGGTGATCCCTCGACATTCCGCATTCGGAATTCAGCATTCCGTCTCATCTCCCACCTCCATTCTGCCCGACCAGCGCCTTCACCATCTCCCGTAGCTCTGAAATCTCAAATCTCAATTCCTCGATCTGGCAATCTTTTTCCTGCACGATCACATACAATCCCTGAATCGCGGCCAGCGCTACCCCGTCGGCGTCGATGGTGGTGATGTAGCGCTCGTCGTGGCCGAGGCCGAAGGCGGCGGCGAAGTCTTCGGCCGTCGGGCCGACGTGGCGAACATTCTCATCCTCGCCGTGGTATTGCCACTGCATGACCGGCAGCTCGGCCAGCTTGCTCAGTACCTCCTGCCTGTCGATCTCACGGAAATCACGTTTGAATTGCCGGCTGCTGCCGTTGGTCCAGGTTCCGCCGGCGGTGACGTGGGCGCCGTTGCCGTTACCGGCGTTCGTGCCGACGTGCAGCGGATGCGCGGGGCTGTTGAGGTTGAGGCCCATGCCGCCCGTGGCACGGACGAGAAACTGATTGGGTCCGGTGGAAGTGAAGTCGGCGTTGGTGGAGTCGGCCCAGACAAAGGTGCCCTGGTCGCCGTCAAGATCGCCGCCGCCCACTTGCGCCGCCGTGCGCACCTTCGCCCGTCGCCCGGCCGCGAAACTGAATTGCCCGCCGGCGGCGTTGGAAAGTCCGCCGGGCACCATCGAATAGTGGTCGCTCGCCGCGTTGGTCTCACCGCCGGCAACGGTTGACCCTCCCCCCAGGGCGTTGTTGTTGATGCCGCCGCCGACGGTGGCCCCACCGAGAACAAGGTTGTCGGCCGTGTTGCCCGAGCCGCCGGCCACGGTGCTGTTGCGACGGGCAGTGTTGCTCTGTCCTCCGCCCACGGTGGATTGATCGGCGCCGGCGGTGTTGAACCGCCCGCCGGCCACGGTGGAACTGTGCCCTGACACGAGGTTGGCCACGCCGCCGCCGATCGTGCCGAATGAAAACGTGACCTGGTTCTCCAACCCCGCCTCGCCGCCGCCGGAGATGGTTGCGCCGGGGAAGGGAGCCAGGACGTTGTTGCCGCTGTGGCCAGCGATGACGTTGGGCACGGTCGCCGTCGCCTCCAATCGAAGCGCCCGCCCGGTGGAGATGTGCAGGTCGAGGTTGGCGTCCGAGGTAACCCTCCGTGCCGTGCCGTCAACGACCACGGTCGAACCGCTGGAGATCGTGCCGCTGGCATGGATGTTGCCGGCAACGTCCAGCGCCTCGGCGGGCGTGTTGGTGTTGATTCCCACGCCGCCGGAGGCGCGGATGAGGAACTGGTTGGGCCCGGTAGAAGTGAAATCGGCGTCAGTTGCGTCGGCCCAGATAAAGGTTCCCTCGTCTCCGTCGGCGTCGCCCGCGGCAGCGGCGTCGCGCACCTTCGCCCGCCGCCCGGCGGCGAGACTGAAGTCGCCGCCGGCTTCGTTGAAATTTCCTCCGGGCACGCTGGAGAAGAACCCTTGCGCCTCGTTTTCCCTTCCTCCTGCCACTGCGGAGTAATCTGAACCCGTTATGTTCTCGCGGCCACCAGCAATAGTAGAAAACTCGCCGTTTGTCGTGTTGCGGTATCCGCCGCCGATGGACGACCAACCGCCGTTAAGAATGTGGCTGTCGCCGCCGGCGGCCGTCGAGGTCGATCCGAGTGCGTTGATGGCGACCCCGCCGCCAATGGTTGTGAACTGTCCGATGGCGTGGTTCGAAAGCCCACCACCTACGGTGGCGGAGAGACCGGCAGTGTTTCCGCTGCCGCCGCTGACGGTCGCTCGGAACTGGTTGGCCTCGTTTCCCGCGCCGCCGCCGACGGTGGAGTCGATCCCGTCGGCCGTGTTGCCGATGCCGCCGCCCACGGTAGACCAGTCCCCGTCGGCCGTGTTGAGATTGCCTCCACCGACAGTGGATTCGACCCCACCGGCCGTGTTGGTCGCGCCGCCAGCGATGGTCGACGTTTGCCCACTAGCCGAGTTGTTACTGCCGCCGCCGACGGCGGAAGCGAGACCGCTGGCCGTGTTGCTAAAGCCGCCACCGACAGTGCCGAAGTTTGCGGCGACGTTGTTTGAGAAACCGCTTTGCCCCCCTCCGCCGATCGTGGCCCCGGTGACGCCCGGATCAACGGTATTCCCGCTGAAACCGCCGACGACGTTCGGGCTGGTGGCGTTTTCCTGCGTGAACAAACCCGGCAGCGCCAGCGCGTGCGGCGCGGGCTTCAGTTCCACGCGCGGCGAGAGCACGGTCGCCATTGCGTCCCCCGTGCATTGAACCGATAGTTCCATCCACCGCGCCGACCCCATGATCTGGTCCGGACCGAAATCCACGTCGCCCACCGTGAAGACGCCGTTGTTCACGCCCACGCCCGGATGATTGGACACCGTCCCCGGGCTGCACGCGGCCGCCGCGTCGTCGCACAGCGCGAATTCGAACGTGCACGTGTCTGTCAGCGCCGTCCCGGCAGGCTTTTCCAGGAAACCCTGGTACGTGAACGCCGTACCCAGGCTCGCACTGCGCACTGCGGGCACCGGCGCAGCAACCACTGCCAACAAGCTTCCCATGACGATCAGCATTCGATTCATGTCCGCTCTCCTTTTGCAAGAGGATCAAATGACCCATCCGGCCCATCGGTCCGCATGGAAATGCAGCGCAACGTCCCTCACGTGCCCGCTCCCATCAGAACCGCTGGCCGTAGGCGCTGGCCTCGGAAAGGACTCAGGAAATCAGAGATGGGATTCCGGCACCGGAGCCAATATTACCACTACGAAAGCCCTGATTCAACACTTTTCCACTACCCAAACGATGTGATGATGGCAGAATACCGGACAAGATCGGCCTGGATTACGCCCGTAACAAGCCGCGCGTGCGACCCGAATCAGGTTCGGAACGGGTTCCGAACCTCAACGCCGGGCTGGCGACACACGCCGCAGGCACAGCATATCGCACCCGATTACGGACACGCCGGGCAGGCCGCCGGGTCTGTCGTGAACGGATACATGTTCCCCTGAAACGCCTGTAGGAGAATGAACACGTCGGCGATGTTGGTGATCCGGTTGAGGCAGGGATCTGTGCTGCTGACCGACTGCACGTCCACCACGGTGATGTGCGGCGCGCTGGGCAGGCTTTGAAACTTCTGCAGCGCAGCCAGGAAGTCATTGGCGTTGACGATGGTATTGGGCGCGGTCCACTGTATGCCGTCGAAGCTGCCCACGGTGTCGCCCCAGAACTTGCCGCCGGAGGGCAATTCGATGGTGTCCACCAGCAGGTCCGCCGAGAAGCTCTGGCCGTTGTCGATCGACGCGCGGATGGCATAGGAAGCGACGGGAATCACGCCGCAATCGCCCACGTGGACCAGGGTCTCGTTCCAAACTCGTGTCACCGGTGTGGCACTGACGCCGGCGATGTCCCCTGCGCCGGGCACACCCACCCAGCCGACCGGGCCGGCCACGCCCACACCGGAGAGCTTTTCCACCTGAAAGGCGACCGGAATGGGCGGGTTGTTGGGCACGAAGGACAGGTAGCGGTTCTTGGCGCGGTCGTGCGGTGCCGGGGCGGCCGCGGGGGGATTGGCCGAAAGCGCGCCCAAGACGACCAGCGCATAGCGCGAGAAGTGGTCCAGCTCCTCCACACAGGAAATGGTGAAGGTTCCGGGCGGGTCTTCCACGACGTTGCAGGCGGCGTCGAGGCATTCCCACTGCGCATCGGGATCGGGCGACAGCGCGACGCACAAGTCCACGGCGTCGCGCTCGTCGGGTGTCAGGGTCGTGACATCTACCGACTGGGTCAGCTCCACGGGAGAAGAAAACGCAATCCCTTCGGGATGCAGATCGTGCACCAGCAGCAGCGTGCCGGGCACGGGGAACCCGTTGAGGAGGTACTCGACCGCCGGGTCGGCGATTGGCAGACGGGTGACCGACAGGGTGAGGTCTCCGGGGAGATCGCCGGGATCCACCGCGACTTGGGCGCTGCCATCGGAAACGGAAAGCGTGCCGCCGGACGCGGCGAGCATTTCCGCGGCGCCGGAGCCCGCGACAATGCACGTATCACCAGCGTCCGCGGGACAGGGGTCGCAGATGTCGCCCGCGCCGTCGCCATCCACGTCGGATTGAAGCGCGTTGGCGATAGTGCGACAGTTGTCCACGCAGTCGTTGGCGCCGTCCGCGTCCTCATCTTCAATGACTGAACAGTTGCACTGGTTCGGCACGCCGTCGGGAATGATCTTGAACACCTCGCCGCCGTTGAGGTCGCAGATGTAGATTTCCCCCAGCGCATCGCGTCCGAAAGAGGAAGGCGAAGCGATGCCCAGTCCGCCGCCCGGGGCCAGCTCGGCCGTACGATCGGTCACCGTAGGCGGCGCGCCGGTGTAGATGAAACTCCATATCTGGTTGCTGCAATAGTCGGCGAAGAAATACGTGCCGTGCAAGTCGGGAATGGCACAACCGCGGTACACTTCACCGCCGGTAATGGAGCAGCGGAACGGACTGCCGCCGTGGCTGTATTCGTGAATGGGGTCCAATAGCGTCAACGAAGCGCAGAACGCCTCGAAGTTGAAGTTGTGCGCGCCCTCGCGGCAGCGCCAGCCCCAATTCTCGCCACCTGCACTGGCCGCCGGCTGAAAGTTGACCTCCTCCCACGTTCCCTGCCCCACGTCGGCGATGTACAGATCGCCGGTCAGCGAATCGAAGGCGTTGCGCCACGGATTGCGCAGCCCATAGGCCCAGATTTCGTCGTCACCGGTAACGCCCACGAACGGGTTCGACGGGGGAATGCCGTAGTTGCCGCCGGGGCCGTCGTTGCCGTCCACGTCGATGCGCAGCATTTTCCCAAGCAGATTGTTGGTGATATCCTGCGCGTTGCCCGTGCCCGCGGTGTGCCCGGTGCCCGAGTCGTTGGCGCCGCCGCCGTCGCCGGTCGCGATGTAGAGATAGCCGTCGGGACCGAAATCGATCCACCCGCCGTTGTGGTTGCTCTGCGGCTGCGCAATGGTCATGAGCACCACGGCGCTACTCGAGTCCGCCTGCGTCGGACTGATCGCTGAGTAGCGCGCGATCACGGTGGCGCCGTCGTTGGAGGGCGAACTGCGCGTGTAGTTCACGTAGAAGAACTTGTTATTCTCGTAATCGGGGTGAAAGGCGAGTCCAAGCAGACCCTGCTCGCTGCCCGTGCTGCGCACAATGGTCTGAATGTTCAGAAAGGGCGTCACCTGGAGCGCCGGCGGGTCCTGCGTGAGATCCAGAACGCGGATGCGCCCCGGCTGTTCGATGATGTACACGCGGGTCGGGTCATTGGGAGCGTGGGTCACGTATACCGGCGAACTCAACCCACTGGCCACTCGTGTGGTGGTCAGCGGCGTGGGCACGCCGCCCGAAGCCGACCCGGTGGCTACCGCCGCGATCAGGGCCGGAATCAACGCCCACTGACGAAATGAACAATGAACTTGTCGCATGATGCTTCCCTCCTGGTCTGGTGGTTGCCGTCTGCTCGGCGCGATCTTTGATCAAGAACACCGCCCCCGGAAGCCGGCCCCTATTCTCGTGATTGCCCGATTTGGATTGTACAGAAACGGCCTTTGCGACTCCAGCCGAAATTCGACCCTTTTTCGGGCGTGGGACGATCGACGCCGGGCCGGGTCTCGATACCAGCCGATAAATCGCACCGTAAATCGCCGTGTCGAGGCCGCGACGCGGGAACCTGACCGTTCGGGTGCGCCGGGCATGGCCATATCCGTACCGACCTGCCGCGCTGACCGGCGCGCACCAAGCCTGCTTGAAGCGATCAAATTGCCGCAAGCACGTTATTCATTCCGTACAGGCCGGGCGGCTTACTGACGACCCATTCCGCGGCGCGCAGGGCGCCCATCGCGAATGCTTCGCGCGAGTGGGCCTCGTGACAAATGGTGATGGTCTCACCGTTTCCGCTGAAATGGATTTCATGCCGGCCGACGACGTCCCCGCGGCGCACCGCGTGAACTCCGATCTCGCCCGGGGTGCGCGCCGAAGAGGCTCCATGGCGACCGTAGACGACCGGGTGTGTGCCGGATGGTCCGGTTGCCTCCCGCAGACGGTTCAGCAGCGCCAGCGCCGTGCCGCTGGGCGCATCCGCCTTATGGCGGTGATGGGTCTCGATCATCTCGATATCATAACCATGGCCCAGGCGGCGCGCCGTTTCCGCGGCGATTTCCGCCAAGACACTAATGCCCGTGCTGAAGTTGGCCGCCTGAACGATGGGAATGTCATGCGCCGCGGCGGCGATGCGCGTTTGCTGTTCCGCATTGTGGCCGGTGACGCCGATGACCATGGGGATAGACCGTAGCCGACAAACCTCCAGCCACGCCATGGTGCCCGCCGGTGCGGTGAAGTCGATCAGGACATCGCAGGGCGTTTCCAGCCGCTCGGACACCGCCATCGGGGAGGTTCCGACCGCGATCGAGCCGGAACCCATTTCACCGGGCGCCACCAATGCCGCGGATACAACCGTTTGCGGGCAACGCAAGGCGCATTCCAGTACGATGCGCCCCATGCGTCCCGCGGCGCCCGCCACTACCACACGAACGGTGTTGATTGGTGCCGTATTCAACGATGGCGCTCCTGGATAGGGCCGGTCGTGGAAACTCCGGGCTTTTTTCGAGGACTCCGCACCGCCTGCCGGCGCCAGCTTGAATTACCTCCGCTGAGCGCATAGGCTAATCTCCCGGGAAGGCTACCCTATGGCGCCCGAGCGGTCGACCACCCGCCTTCCGGCGATATTCGCCACACCGGCCGCGGGGGCTGAACAAGGAGTGAAGACGACCATGGTGTCCACGCTGCGAATGACCGTCGTTGTAATGGTTCTGGCAATCAGCGGCGGAGCGCTCCGCGCCGAGGAGACGCTCGCCGACGTAGAGAAGCAAATCATTGAGAAATGGGCCAAGATCCAATCGCTCTCGGCCGAAACCAAAATGGACGGCAAGCGTACCTTTCCGGTGGGCACGTCCGAGACGGACAGCAGCGGCACGTACCTTCACAAGAAAGTCGACGGCAAGAACCTGTTTCGCCAAGTGGTCACTTCCCACCAGGTGATGCGTATGGAGAACCAGCCCGAAACGGTGACCGACCAGACCCTGACCATGGTGGCCGACGGCACCTATATCTTCTCGCTCTCGGAGACGGCCACGGTTCGCCAGGGCAGCAAGTCGCACCAGAAGGGCACCAGCATCAGCGTCGGTGGGTCGGACCTGCTTGATTACATGCGCGACGATGCGACGCTGCAACTGCTGCCGGACGGCGTCATCGACGGTCAATCCGTGTGGGTGATCGAAGCGGTGCAGCGCCGCGGCGGCGGACGTTACAAGACGCGCTATTACATCAGCAAGGAACACGGCATGTTCCTGCGGCGCGTGTCGCTCACCGTGGACGGCACCGAGGAAGTTCCCTCTACGACGCTGTCGCTCACCAATGTGAAGATCGGCGTGGACATTCCGGACGACCAATTCGTGCTGGAATTCCCGCCCGGCGTTGAAATCAACGACCGCACGCAGCCGGTGAAGCCATAGGATTTCACGACGTCCGGATGCGGGTTCTGCATGGAAGGCTGGTCAGGCCGCGGCCGCGCCTGAGAATGCCGCCTGCCGCCAAGACGCGCGCAAGTGAGTAAGCGCTCCGCGCGTAACGCGGGTCGCGTCGGACGGTGATCGATGGAATCGCGCGACGTTCTCAATCTTCCAGCAGGAACAACCCGAATGGTTGCGAAAACTCCGTGGCTTCCCCGCTGATGGTGCGATCGGCCGTCACGTTGCCATTTCGCCCGGCTACGCCGTCGATGATGTAGACGGCATCTCTTTCGGAATCCGCCACAAAGGCGCGGCCCGCGTTGTCCACGGCGATGGCGAACAGCCTGCCGGCTCCCGTCAGCGTGATCACGGCCTGGGGTTCGACCGCATCGTCCAACCCGGAAGCACCTTCGAAGACCAGGATGGTGCCGCCGGAGTTGACCACGTAGAGCCGGTCCGCATCGTCAACGTCCAGCGCTACGGGATCGGTGAAGAGCGCGCTGGTCAACGTACGATTGGGCACCGTGTCGCCGTCGATCGCCGAGGCGTCATGAAAGACCAGCACATTGCGAGCGCCGGTATTGGCCACGTACAGCCGATCCTGCGCGTCGATGTGAATGTCGCCGGGAAGGTCCAGCGCTACGCTGGATATGACCCGCACCGGCGCCAGGTCCCCATTGAAAATCACATCCGAAGGGCCGGGAAAGACGAGGATGTTGCTGCTGGTTCCCGTATTGGACACGAAGACCAGATCCTCGCCGGGGGGCATGTCGATCCGCGTCGGGCGGTCCAGCAGCGTGGCCGGACCGCGCACGATAAACGCCGGCGGCACGTTCCCGCCCGAAACGGCCGACGCCAGATAGAGATTCATCGAGTTGGTCGACCGATTCACGGCAATGAGATAGTTCTCCCGGTGAACGACGATATCCGAAACCTCCGCCAGCATGGTCAAACTGCCAACCAGCAGCGTGTCCGGTGCGACGTTGCCGTTCTTGTCACCAAGGTCCACGAACCGCCCGATGTTGTTGCCGCCCAGATTCGCCACGAACAGAATCGAGGCCTCCCGCGATACGGTCACGGTCACGCGGTCGCTGTCCGTGTGGCCGTTGCCGTCGTCCACGGTGACTTCGAACACCAGGTCGCCGTTGACGTTGGGCGCGACAAAGCTGGGGGTGGCCGTGTCTGCGCCGGTTAGCGTCACCGCTGCGCCGGAAACCTGAGTCCACGTAAAAGTCAGTGCGTCGCCATCCGGATCCGAACTTCCTGCGGCGCTCAGCGTGGCCATCTCGGTTCCCCGCACCACCAGAGCCGATCCGGCGTCGGCGATCGGCGGAACATTGTCCAGTGCCGTTACGTCGATGCTTACGGAATCCGTGGCGGTCAGTCCGCCGCCGTCGGTCACGGTAAGCCCGATGCGGATCGTCGTGGTCACGTTTGGAGCGCGAAACGAGGGCATCGGCGTGTTCACGTCGCGCAATTCGACGGTGGGACCCGCCGTTTGACTCCAGACAAACCCGATGGTCGAGCCGTCCGGATCGCGGCTGTTGGACCCGTCGAGGAACACCACAAAGCCGCCACCGACCTCTTGATCTGGGCCGGCATCGGCAATCGGCGCTTGGTTGCCCGGAGTTACGGTGCAGCCGGGCTGCATTCCGACAACGACCAACCCAAGAAGAACAATTACGAGGGTCAATGAACCGATGTGCTGACGCCGCCTGCGGGCGGGAACCCCTCTGGTCACCTTTTCCACCGGAATTACTCCCATGTCAGATCGGGATACTTTCTGGGAACAAACTGGACCACGCCTTACCTGATGTCGCAAGAAAAAGCCTATCGCCGCCCAACCACGTTGGCAATATCGCCCGGCAGAAACGCGTTTTCGTGAACCTGCATCCGCACTCTTGTTGCGTGGTTCCCGGTTCGGCGTGCCTGACTTGGCCGTAAATGTCATTGCCCCACCGGTGAACGGATTCTCCTTCGTCCTTCAGTGGGCCGCTGCCGGGCGGCCGTCACTGTTTCATTGCCTGTTCGGCCCATTCAAGCAACTGCGCATGGTGCATGCACCACGCCTGCCAGACGGAGCGGGCCCAGCGGTCCACGGCATGCACGTGTTCCTCGGGGGAGCGGGCGGCCAGGACGCTCGACACGGTGAGGTACCCACGCTGCGGCGGCGGGTCGAGCCAGTGAAAGTGCATCCGATCCACACAGCGGCGAACAAGCTGCGTGGCCGCGGGGTGGGGCAATTGCCGCTCTAGCACTGCGTGCAGCGAGATCAGATGCACGGCCACCGACTGAATGGATTGCGGCGACGGCCGGCCCGGATGCTGCGCGGCGTAAGCGTCCACGGTGAGCCGATGTGCGGCCAGGTACGCGCGGTCGCTATACTCCCGCGCCAGCACCTGACCATACGCCGCCCAGCAACTCGGCGACGACTCGATGTATCGATGCACCGGCCCTGTAACTGCTGGCAGCTCTACACCGCAACCGGAGCATCGTTCGTTGACCATCACACCCTGCCGTGCGCGAATTCCGCGGCACAGGCGCGGACGCTCATAGTTTCTTCCGGTTCAGGGCATCGTAACTGAGCATCAGATTGCGATATGCCGGCAGGTGGTTCGCGAACAACTGCCCGAGGCCCGCCACGTCATTGCGCCAGTCGCGGTGCAGCTCGCACGCCAGGGCAAACCAACTGACCAGTTGCACCCCGGCCGCCTGCATCCGCAGCCACGCCGCCTCGCGGGTGGTCATGTTGAACGTGCCGGACGCATCGGTCACCACGAAGACCTCGTACCCTTCCTCGACCGCCGACAGCGCCGGAAACGCGACGCACACTTCCGTCACCACCCCGGCGATGACCAGTTGCTTCCTGCCGGTCGCCTTCACGGCGCGGACGAAATCTTCGTTGTCCCATGCATTGATATTTCCCGGTCGGGCAATGTAGGGCGCGCCGGGAAACAGCTCCTTGAGTTCCGGCAACAGCGGGCCGTTGGGGCCGTCCTCGAAACTCGTGGTCAGGATGGTGGGCAGCTTGAAGTACTTCGCCGACGCGGCCAGCGCCAGCACGTTGTTCTTGAAGTCGTCCGGCGAGAAGTCGCCGACGATGTTGCACAGACCCGATTGATGATCGACCAACAGCACGGCGGCATTGGCCTTGTCGAGGCGACGGTACTTGTACGCGCTCATGATGTTCTCCTCTCTCGAACACGTGATCCGGCCCGGGGTTCCGAAGACCCGTCAAACGCCCGTACTTCTAAGTGCTCCGCCAGCGTTGATCAAGATAGCACCCGTGCGCGACTTGTGTTCCGGCGACGGCCAACCCGGATGCGGCGCGGCGTAAGCATCCACGGTGAGCCGATGGGCGGACCAGTACGTCCGGTCGCTAAACTCCCGCGCCAGCACCTGCCCATACGCCGCCCAGCAGCTCGGCGACGACTCCATGTAGCGATGCACCGGCCCCTCGATCGCCGGCAACTCCACACCGAAACGGGGGCACCGTTCGAACAACTTAGAGCCTATCCCAATTACTGAATCCGGGGCGTCCGCGCGGGCTGAAGCCCGCGGCTCGCGTTGATATTGGGAAAGGTTTTTATTGCCAATCCATTGCTCATTACCACAACGCAGTGCATTGACGGCGTGGATTACGAAGCGGATTTCTCAATATGCCGCAGAGAAAACTTTGCTACTCGCCACCACATCCATTGTAGCGGCACAACGATGACGACGATGGCACCAGCAAACCAGAGAATACTATCGCCCGTTGTCCAGCGACCGATGGACTCCATCGAGATAGCGACACCGGCAATTCCAATCGCAATGACAAGTGAAATGCCCCATACGGCTATCCCCCAGCGCCCGGTGGTAAGCAAAGCGCCGCAAGTGGGGCACCGGTGCTTAAGCGGATTAATGACCCGAAACGAATAGAAGAATCCAAAATGGTGACAGCAGCTTGGACACTTCATGAGCGGCCTCAATCACATTGGAAATCAAAGATACGTATAGTTCCCATTGACGTGCGTACGTGCCTTATCGTACAGCCAATGATCAGTATCAAATCATTGTATCTCAGCCCGAACCCATACTTCGCCACAGCAATGTTTTTCTACTAACCGTCGCCGTTACGGACCGGCATCCGCCGCGCCCTCCGCCTTCGGCAGCGGGGGGTCGAGGATCGGCGGGCGGCTTTGGTCGCGGGTGCGTTTTTCGATTTCGATGGTGGATACCAGGATGCTCGGCGACACGGCCGACACCGGCACCCAGCCCGACTCCGCCCCGCACGAGCCGTTGAACACGGCCGGGTCGTCGCCGGTGGCGATGATCTTCTCGAAGCTGGTGAGCGGCGTGCCGACCACGTCCGCCCCGCGGATCAGCTCGTCCGGCCGGCCGTCGGCGTACACGCGATAGACCACGATCGGCAGCACTTTGAACGACTGCGGCCCGCGGCGGCTGGTGGTGGTGAAGCCGCCGGAGATATCCTCGAACAGCAGACCGTAGGGCTTGCCCTGGCGGCGGCATTCCTCCAGCAGCAACTCGCGCAGGCGCTCGAAGGGAACCTGGTTGGTCGATTCCACGATCAGGTTGGCCTGCCGAGCCATGGGGGCGTGGCCCGACTGCCGCCGGCCGTGGGCGTTGGAGCGGGGGAAGCCTTCCACCGGGCTGCGGGACATCAGGAAGGTCCGGAGCACGCCCTGATCAACGAGTGTTACGTTCGATGCCTTCACGCCTTCGTCGTCGAACAGGTAGTGGCCGCGGAGGTCGATATCGCCGAAGCGCGGGCGCGTGGGGTCGTCGAACACGCTCACAAACGCCGGCAGAATCGGCAGGCCGATCTTCTTGGTGAAGGTCTGACCCTCGGTCACGTCCTTCTGGCGGTGGCCCTCGATGCGGTGGCCGAAGATCTCGTGAAAGAACACGGCACTGGCCCGGTTGCGCAGGATTGCCGGGCCGATGTACGGCTCGGCCAGCGGCGCCGCGCGCAGGGCGAGGACCTGCTCGATGACCCCGCGAAACGCGCGCGCGATCTCCGCCTCGTCGGGCAGGGCGTCGGCGGAGAGGGCGTTGAAATCGGAGAACTGGCTCAAGTCCATGCCGTCCTCCGCCTTGGTGGCCGCGGAGAGCGTGATGCGGCAGCGGGTTTCGGTGGTGAGCAGGCGCGTGCCCTCGCTGGTGACCATGTAACGATTGGCGGCATAGGTGCCGAGGGTGACCGCCGAGACGTAAATACGCGGATGGGCCGCCGCGATTTCCGAGACGCGCCGCAGGCGCCCGGCCCAAAGATCGGCATCGAGTTCGAGCGCCACCGGCGGGGCGAGGAACTGGTGTGCGTCCTCGCGGCTGAAGTCGTCGGATTTGTCCTCCTCCTCGACCTTGACCATGAGGTTGGTCTTGATCTGGCTGAGGCGCTTCACGGCGTCCTTGAAGACGCGGTCGGTGTGGTGCCAGAGCGCGTGTCGAATTGCGTATTCGTCGTCCACGAGGGGCAGCTTGATGTTGCCGCTGCCCACCGGCCCGGAGCGCCCCATGCCGCGAAGCTGGTGCGTGTTGTCCAGCGTGTAATCGCCCACCCGCAGATCGATGTTGAGGTTGCGCTCCTCGGAGCGGTCGTGCTGCATGAGCGACCCGAGCGAGGCGGAGAGGATCGCCGAACGTTCGTCGTACACGGTATAGCCGAGGTAATAAGGTCGTGTGCCGTCCTCGGCCACGAGGTGCTCCATGGTGTAGGCAAGTTCATCGGCCAGGTGGACCATCAACGGCGGTAGCGCCGCGGTCGTGCCGTCGATGGTCGCGTTTACCGAAGGGGGGGAGGGCGGCGCCGCGGAGCGCGGGGGATCATCGGCCCGCACGACCGGGGCGACCAGGCACAAGGCGAGTAACCAGGTTCGGAACATTCTCTTCCTATCAAACTCAGGTTGGATGGTCCCCGGGCGCGAGCGTTTTCGACCGCCTGCGGACGGACGCCCGCCGCGCATTTCTCAGGCTCGCCCATTATGTCGTCGCGGCCCCCCGCGTCCACCAAAGCCCCCTTCGGCTGTGCGGCTTGACGGCGGACAGGGCGCTCGCTACCTACGCGGCTATGGCCGATTACTCGCCGCATCAGAAGAAGATCATCGAGCGCTATTACGACCACCGCGACGAGATCATGCTTGCCAAGCTGGGCGAAATCGTCAGCGAACTGTTCCTGACCGACGCCGAGGCGAAGCGCAACCGGCTGTGGGCGCGGGCGGAAAAGGCCATGCGGCAGCTCAAGGTGCCCGAAACGACCATCCGGCACGTCATGGGGGCACGGCAGCCCGATCTGCTCGCGCGACACCTGCGGACGTGGCTGGACCAGGCGCGGAAACGATAAGGCGGGATGGTAAATGCGGAATGCGGACGGGCGAACACCCCGGCGCAGGCCATCCGCCTACATCGACGCGGTTAAACCCCAGTGACACCTATTTGCCACTTGCACGATCACATAAACGTCGGCTTCTTGCCCAGCGCGGCGCGGCAGGTGGCGAGCTGGCCGATGTGCCAATACTGGTGCGTGCCCATCAGGGCCCACAGCGCGCCGAACGTGGGGAAAAAGTCCGTCGGTTTGGCGTCGGGGAAGCGTTCCTCCCAGCGGCGCTCGTCGAACAGCTTGATCGCTTCGATCGACGTGGCCCGCTGGTTGACGAAGAGTTCCATGATCTCTTTGCGCGGCGGATACGTGGCCGCTTCGGGCGTACACGGCTTGCCGCCCTTGAACAGGTCGTGCAGCGCTTGCGGCTGGCGCAGCGGCGTGCCCGCCAGCTTGGTCAGCATCCAGTCCTCCGACACCGCGATGTGCCCGACCAGCCACGCGGGATGGTTGGTCCGCGGCGCGGCCGGCTGGAACATTTCGCCGTCCGACAGGTCCTTGGTCAGCATGTCGATGAGCTGCTGCCCGCTTTGTAGTTGCCCGACAATCACGTCCTTCGCCCCGGCCATGTGGGTCTCCTTCTGCAAGAGGCTCGTTTCGATGGATGGCGCGCACACACCCTGTCCTCGCGAATGTGCGTACGCCTGCCGCTTCTTTCGTGATAGTTGCCCGGCGTGCAAACGTCAAAACAACCCTGTGGACGCCGTGGTTACCAGAGCCCTCGAGCGGCTGGCAGGCGGTTCCGGGCAACCATAGAATGACCATGGTGCTGCCGCTCTATCTTTCGCCGGCGCAGCGGGTTGCGCGCCGGCGCCTCGGAGATTCCAGGTGCGCGAGTCCACGTCCGTTCGGCATCGTCCGTTGAGCCGCCGAGTACTGGTGTTGTCTGCGACCGCGGTCGCCGTGGTGGCCGTCGTAATGGGTTGGCCCACGCTGCGCGGCACATTTGTGGGCGGCGACGATCATCGCCTGGTGCTTAATCACGTACTGGTCAATCACCCTTCCTGGGAGCACGCGATTGAGCTGTTTCGCATCGTCCACCGTGATCTGTATCAGCCGCTGCCACTGTTGAGTTTTTCCGCGGAGTTTGCGGTCGCGGGGTGGTTCGATCTGTTCGCCGGGGGGGTGGACGCGGGGGCGTGGTTTTTCCACCTGACCAACATCTGGATGCACGCGCTCAACGCCGTGTTGGTGTGGGCGCTGATGCGCCGGCTGAACGAGGGCGCGGACAGTTCGCGGGCCAACGCCCTGGCGCTGGGCGTGGCGCTGCTTTTTGCCGTGCACCCGCTGCAGGTGGAGGTGGTGGCGTGGATCAACGGGCGCATGATGCTCATGTCCACGTTGTTCGCCCTGGCGGCACTGCTGGCGCTCAGTGCGTGGCTCGACAAGCGCCGCGTCGGTTGGGGGGCGGCCGCGTGTTTCTTCGTGCTGTGTTGCGCCATCAGCAAGATCCGCGTGGGCCTGCCGGTGCTCATGCTGCTGGTGCCGCTGGCGCGGCACCGGCGAATGACGGTGGGATTCTGGGTCATCTGGGCGGTCAGCGTGGCCATTACGGCCGTGTTCCTGGTGGTCAACTACGACGCCACGGCCGAGGCGGGGATGTTCTCCGGCGCGGCCGAGCACCTGCGCGGGTCCAAGGTGGTTCGTGGACTGCTTTCGCTCGCCTGGTATTTCACGCATTTCGTGTGGCCGAGCGGGCTGGCGAGTTGGTACCCCGCGCCGGGCTACGTGCAGTGGACGGACCGGGAAACCATGGTCGCGCTGGCGATCGTGCTTCCGGTGTTTGTCGTCGCGGCATGGGCGGCGGTGCGGCAGCGGCGGGCGGCTTTGGGGTTTGTGTGGTTTCTCGCGACCATCGCCTCGACGCTTCAGGTCGTTCCCACGCGGAACACGCTGGCGGCCGACCGGTATATGTACCTGCCCATCATCGGACTGTTGTGGATGACGGTGGTGCTCGTGTCCGCCGGTTGGTCGCGGTGGATCGGATCAAGTTCGCAACCGCTGGAGGCCGGCGCTCGCCGTTCACTTCACCGCCTCACCGCGCCGGTCTTGCTCGCGGCACTGGTCGGCGCCTTGATGCCGGTAAGCTGGCACGTCGCGTCGTTCTACGACAACCAGTACGTCAAGAGCGAGCGGATTGCGACATTGTTCCCCGATGCGCCGCACGTGTGGGAGCGCGTGGCCTGGGCTTACTACAACGCGGAGCGCTATGATGACGCCATTGCCGCGGCGCAGCGCGAACTGAAACACGACGATACGGAAGTGCAGAGCGAAGCCTGGCAGGCGATCGGGGCCGCGCAGGCGCGCCTTGCGCGGTTCGATGAAGCGCTGGCGTCGTTGCGGCGTTCGATGGAACTCAATCCGCAGAGCGCTTCGAGCATTTACCGTTATGCCATGACCCTGGAAGAAGCCGGTCGCGGCGACGAGGCGCTCGAACATTTCGAACGCGCGGTCTCGATGGCGCCGCTCAAGAACCCGTGGCTGCTGAGGTTGGCCGCCCTCTACCGGGGACGCGGACGGGCGAACGACGCGCGGCGGCTCTACCGGCAGGCACTGGAAAACAACCCTTACGAGGTCCCCGCCACGCTGGGCCTGGTAGAGTTGGACCTCGAACCGGCCACGCGCGAGGGGTATCTTTCGGCGTACGATCGCCTGAGGCAACTGCTGGACTGGTCCCCTCAGAACCAGACCGCGCGAATCAACCTCGGCGTGGTGTGCACGGCGCTGGGGCGCACCGCCGAGGCGGTGGCGGCGTATGAGGCGGTGCTGCGGCGCGATCCGTTCGACGGATTGGCGTCACTGAATCTCGGCCAACTGATGCACCAGGCGGGCGACGTGGCTCGTGCCCACGCGCTCTTTTCGCAGGCAGTCGCCACGGGTCTGCAATCGATCGAACAGGCGCAGGTGGTGCACGACTTTCTGGTGGACGTGGGGGACATTCGCCAGGCCGCGAAGCTGTGGCTGGACCTCAGCCGGCAGTTTCCCGAATCACGCGAGGCGCGTGCCATGCTTCGGCTGACTTCGGCGATGGAACAGATGGAAAGAGAAACCGGCGATCTGCCGGTCATCGAGCCGGCGGCGAATGCGGCGCTGCCGATCGAACGGGCGGCGGCCGCTTATGTAGCGCTGGTGGAAAAACGATACGCAGCGCTGCGTGAAATGGTCGAGGACCTTTGCGCCGCCGGAGCGGCGGGAAGCACAGCGCGTGCGCGGCTGCTGCCAGCGCTGGAGTGGTACGACCAGCACCACCCCGGCGTGGCGTGGACCTATTGCGCCACCGGACGCCTGCTGATAGCCGACCAGCGCGCCGACGCCGCGGGAGTATTTCTCAACCTGTGCCGCGAGTCATGCGCCGATGAGGCGTGCGCGGCATATGTGGGAGAACTTCAAGAAGCATTGACCCAAACGCCCCGGTAATGCCGGCCATGCGCGCCGGCCGCATCCCGAACGCACACTTGCGCGGGTGGGACGAGGAGTCAGGTCCCGCGAACGGGGTGTGCCACACAGGGCAGATCCCGACGGTAACACTCCTTAATCAGGGGAATATCGGAAAACCCGGTTGGGGCGGTGTGAGATTCAGCCCACGACCAGACCGACGGCGGCGGCAGCGAGTATCGGCCATATCGGGCTCACCCCGGTAACCAATAAGAGCGCGGCGCCCGCGGCGCCCAGGATGACGGTCGTACCGTCGACGAAAGCCGTCCGCGCGAGGTGCCAGGTGACGGCGGCCATCAGCGCGAGCGAGGCGACGTTTACACCGTCGAGGAACGCACCGGCCATCTTCGATTGCCGCAGTCTTGGAATCAGCGGGGCGCTCAGCGCGACGAACACAAACGACGGAAGAAATATACCGGTCGTCGCCAGACAGGCTCCGACCGGACCTGCGAGCACGTAGCCGATAAACGTCGCGGTCGTAAATAACGGCCCGGGCGTGATCTGCCCGACCGCGATCGCGTCCATCAATTGCGATTCGGTCAGCCAGCCCCATCGCTCGACCAGGTCGCCGCGCAAGAACGCCAACAGCACATAGCCGCTGCCGTACAACACCGACCCTACTTTCAGGAAGAAGAGGAACAACTTGCCGACGCTGAATGCGGCGCTCACTGTCGGCGCCGACGCCAGCCCAAGGGGAAGGAAGGGAGGGGCGAATGCCAGGGCACCGAGCCCGCCGCGCCGGCTCCATGCATCCGCCCCGGGCCGCACCGCGCAGACGAGCATCCCGGCCATCAGCAAGAGCAGCAGCTCATGGACGCCCGCGAGGTGGGCCACCAAGACGGCGAGCGCGACCCCGCCGAGCAGGCGCGACTTTACGGCGCTGCGCACCAGACGCCAGATGGCCTGCAAGACGACCGCCAGCACGACGGGCTTGACACCGTAGAGGACGCCCTGAATCTGCGGCACCTGCGCGAAACGCACATAGAACCACGCGCAGGCGAACGTGATGAGGAATGCTGGAACGATGAAACAGCTTCCCGCAACGAGCAGCCCTTTCCAGCCGGCTTGGCGCAGGCCGATGTGGATGGCCATCTCCGTCGAGTTCGGTCCGGGAATCAGATTGGTCGAACCGAGCAAGTCAAGAAACTCCTCATGCGAGAGCCACCTGCGGCGATGCACGACCTCCTGTTCGAGCAGCGCGATGTGCACGGCGGGCCCGCCGAAGGCCGTGGCTCCAAGCTTGAGGAACACGATGGCAAGTTCGCGCAGCGGCAATGTGGGGGTCTCCCGAGTAATCAGCAGTCCCTTGACGGGGCTTGCCGCCGATCATAACATCGGACTACGATATTGACAACCGATGTCGAAAGGCGATACTCTCATCCATGCACCCAGCGCCCGACCAGGATTTCTACGCAGGGTTGATCCGCCTGCACATCCTGCATCATGCGGCGGAACAGCCGGTCTACGGCTTGTGGATCATCGAAGAACTCGCCCGGCACGGCTACAAGCTCAGCGCCGGCACGCTGTATCCCTTGCTGCACCGGTTGGAAGAACGAGGACTGTTGAAATCAATGGCGGAGCGCGCCGGCCGCCGAACGCGTCGCGTGTACAACATCACACCCGTCGGCCGGCGGACGCTCGCTTTGGCCAAGCAGAAAGTCAAAGAGCTGTTCGGCGAGCTATTCGAAACGGAGTTGCACGAGGTATTCGGGCATCGCGCGCACGGCAAGCGGCAGCCGCAACGCGGAACCCGATCCACCGATCGAGACGGTCGGGGCACTGCCAAGGGTATTACGACGAAGTTACGATCAGGCGGCAGGAGGGGCACGCGATGAAGACGCCATCTGGAGAAGGCGTTGCCGTGCGCGGTCCTGTCTGGAAGCGACTCATGGCCACAAACGCGCCCGCCAGCGTGATCTTTGTCCGCCTGTTGGTTGGGCTGGTGTTCGTTTCCGAGGGTCTGCAGAAATTTCTTTTTTCCGCGGAACTCGGGCCGGGCCGGTTCGAAAAGATCGGATTCGCCCATCCCGACCTCGCCTACGGCGTCGCGGGACTCGAATTGGCGTGCGGGGCACTGGTGGTCCTTGGGCTCGCGACGCGCGCCGCCGCCCTGCCGTTGATCATGGTCATGCTCACCGCCATGGTGATCACGAAGCTGCCCATCCTCCTCGGGCACGATCTGGGCGGCTTTCACGTGCGGCAATTGTCGCGTTACGGCTTCTGGGCGATGGCCCACGAGGCGCGGACGGATTGGGCCATGCTCATGGGCAGCGTTTACCTGCTGATCGTCGGCGCCGGACGCCTGTCCCTCGACGCTCGACTTGCGCAAAGTCCCCCGTCGCGCGCCGGTTGAGGACGACCTGGAGGAGTCAATGATGGCGTATCGAACCAAGAGCCGGAAACTGATCGCAGCGCCCTGGCTCGCCCTGGCTTTCTTCGTGGGCCTTTTCGCCAGAGTACAATGGACGGACCGCACCGCCCGAACCTCGACGGCCCATGGACAGCAAGCAACAAGCCAACCTGTTTCCGAAGTGGCACACTGGCTTTCCGACTCACCCGCGGCACAGCGCGACCAATTGGAGCACCACCTGCGTGGTCTCGATGTTGCCATGATGGAAATCGGATTCCGCTTCAACGAGCTGTACTTCGCGGGCCAGGACCGTAACTGGCCCTACGCCCAGTACCAGATCGAGAAGATTGAGTTGGCCCTGCGGCTTGCTTTGGAACGGCGGCCCAAACGCGCCGAGGCCGCCAAGCCGTTCATTGAGGAGACCATCCCGCTGGTCAAGCAAGCCATACAGACCGCCATGTCCGACCGACACTCCAAGGCCTACGAGGATGCCCTGGGCCGTCTCCGCACCGATTGCATGAAATGCCACGTCGTGGAAAACGTACCGCATTTCACTGTTTATTTCGGCAAGATCCGAACGTCGTCCATCCGACCGGAGGAAACGGGCAATTGACCTTGGGATTGTTGAATCCCCGGACCGGAAACCCTCACCGGGAATCGAGGGGGTGGTGAAGTTCCGGACGGACCAGGCAACAGAGTCCATCGCTCGACCAGACCAACCGGGTGGGGAGGGGAACGCAACCCGGTCGATCAGGCCGCCAGAAACCGCTCCTCCAGAGCGGAGCGAATCTTGCGCAAGGCGTTGTTCTGAATCTGCCGCACCCGCTCCTTGGTCACGCCGATCATCACCCCGACCTGTTCAAGCGTCTTGGGCGAAGGGCTGCCCGGCGGTTCGCAATAACCCAGGGCGAAACGCTCCGTGATGACTTTGCGCTCCACGTCACTCAAACCCGCGGAATTCTCCAACAGAATCTCCTTGAGTTCGTCGACGCAATCTCGCTCCTGACCGTCGCGCTTGCGGTCCAGAAAATCGCTGCGCTCCAGCGCCGGATCGAACTCCGCCGGAAACTTGCCGCGGTAACGGCTGGCACGCATCGCCACGCGCGAAAAACTCTTGAGGATGGCCCGGCACGAATAGGTGCTGAACTTGAAACCGCGGGAGCAGTCAAACTTCTCCACACTGCGCAGCAGGGCCATGTTGCCCTCGCTGATCATCTCGTTGAAGTCAACATTGGTCAGCCGCGTGCGTTTGGCCATGGCCAGCACCAACGGGAGGTTCAGCCGGACGATCGTGCTGCGCGCTGCCAGCACACGGTGCCCCCAGGCCAGTAGTTGCCGAGTGGCCGCGGCACTCAATTCAAGCCCGGCGGACGCGCTCAGGATCTGCGCCGTTTTCATGCGCGCGAAGTTGAACCGCATGAAGGCAAGATGTTCCAACTCGGTGGGGAGCGCCGGCAGCCGTTCACCGGGTTTCGTGACTCGCGTCAGGGGGTCGGCCCCCTCCGCAAAGCGCGTCGGCTGCCGTTCGGCGAACTTCGCCTCGCCGCCGTACAGCCGCTTCTCGATGCCGCGCTTGCGAAACTCGGGATGATCAACGTAATCCGCCGGCTCCGTGAGCAACTTGGTCAGGAGCACCTGGTCCTCCACGGCCAACGTGCGAATGATTTCTTCGCTGGGGGGCCGGGCGGACACCATTTTTCCGGCCGAGGCCGGCATTGCGACGATTTCCATCATGTTCACGGCCATGATGCTGCTCCCTTCCGGACTGCTTCATTCCCACCCGATTGGCGACTCCGGCTCCATGCTGGAACCGGCACAAACGAAAGCCGCCAACCAACCATACATTTCGAGCCGCGTCACCGAGCGCTACCGGACCGATACGCTCAACGCGCATCGGTATAGACACCGGGCGCACGCCTTTGTTTGGCAAAAAGGGGGAGAATAATCTGGCGGGGATGCCAACTGCACCCTAACTATACCACATGGTCGGCGGCGAGACAAGTCAAATCGCAAAAAACTGCGCAAAACGCTCGCGATAACTGGCCATAAACTGACAATTTACACGGTCGAGCAGGGCGGAATGTGAATGGCGGCGCTCGTTCTACTCATGGCGCAGCGCCTCGATCGGATCCAGCCGCGCAGCTGCCATGGCCGGGTACATGCCGAAGAAGATCCCCACCACCACGGAAAGCCCGAAACTGACCATGACCGACCACGCGCTGACGATGGTCTGCCAGCCCGCAATGTCGGAGATGGCGTAAGCCCCGATGATGCCCAGCATGGCCCCGACAATCCCTCCGCCCGTGGAAAGGACCACGGTTTCGACAAGGAACTGTATCGTGATGTGGCGCTGCCGGGCGCCCAGCGCCCGACGAATACCGATTTCGCGCGTCCGCTCGGTCACCGTGGCCAGCATGATGTTCATGATGCCGATGCCGCCCACCAGAAGCGACACACTGGCGATGAAGCCGAGCACCAGCTGATTGTTTCGTTTCTTCTTGCGCGCCAATTCCAAACTGGCGAGGGGAACCTTTACTTCGTAATCCACGGAGGGGTGGCCGTGCTCGAAGACGCGTTTGATCATCTCGGAAATCGGCAGCACGTTTTCAATCTCATCGACCGTAATGTACAGGCCGGAATACTCCATCTTGATGAACTCGCGCGAGCCGCTGGTGATACGCCGTGTGGTCTCGCCGAACTGGGATTCGACAGTGGAAACCGGGACGAGAATCTCACGGTTGAGGTCGCGCTGTTCTACGCCGCGTGCCGGGGCTCCCGCGGTGAGGACCGATTGCAGAATGCCCACCACGGTGAACGGAACGCCGGTGGGAAACCGCTCGACGAGAACCGTTTCGCCCAGCGGGTCCTTGAACGGAAACAGATCGCGGCGAACCTGTTCCCCGATCACGCAGACATTGGCGCGCTCGCTCAGGTCCGACTGGGTGAGCGCGCGGCCCTGGGCTACGTGCACGTTGACCACTTCGAAGAACGCGGGGGTCGTGCCCACGGTATCAAAATTACCCTGAAACTCGCCATGCCGTGTTCGGTAAGAAACAGTCTTGAGCGGCACGATATGGGTCACGTGGGGGATGGTCTCGCGAATGATGGACACGTCCGTGCGCTTGATGCCATACTCAATCAGCGCCTGATTGCCCTGCGAAGCCTGCTGAGAATCCGGCGGCTTGACCGAGCTGATGATGATGTTGCGCGTGCCCAGAAGCTGGATCATTCGCATCTCGTCGGCGGATGCGCCTTCGGAAATGGACAGCATGCAGATCACCGCCGCCACGCCGAAGATGATGCCCATCGACGTCAGCAAGGAACGCAGCTTGTGCAGACGCAGGTTGTTCAGCCCGAGCTTGAAGGTTTCGGCGGAGAGGAGTTTCACGGTCAGCCGGTACGTCCTAGACGAATCCACAGTCCTTTTCGGTGCAGCCGAATCATCTCGGCCAGCAGGCGCTCGCCCGGTACGCGTGTGCCCGTTCGGGATGCGAAGCGCCGAGCCAACTGGTCCAGTGTCGCGGGTTCTTCAAGGAGCCGATCCGTGGTCGTCTGCATTTCTGCGTATACGTCGGACAGCGCCTCAAGCTCCCTTTTCCTCAAGGGCGTCCTTCCCTTGCGGATCGCTGACGCCATGTCGTCCACCCGGGAAAGGGGATATGCGTTGAATTCCTTAAGGAACGGCGGCAACTCGCCCACCCCGTCCGCCGGCTGAATGACGTAGACCGGCTTGTTCCAGGCCATAGCCGCACCAATTTCTGCCGCAACCGTGGCGGGGAGGACTTCCCTTCGCGGAACAACCACAACCACCGCCTCACTGGTAGCGATGGCGTGTCGCACCGCGTCGCCCACTTTTTCCGCGGCAACGACATCCGCGAAGTCAAAAACGGCGAGCCCCGCGTGTGAAAGGGCAGTCCGTACCTGTTCGGCGACCGGTCGGTCGACGTATGCATAGGACAGGAACACATCATAAAACTTGCGCGTTCGGCTCATCGGTTTCTCGCGCGCACCCGCCGGGCGAGTTCATGGAGGTACGCATCAACGTCGTTTATGGAAATCGCCTTTTTGGTCTTTATCATATCCGGAATGGAGTCAATTGCCACGTGGCAAAGCACGGCAACGATCCGTGCACCCTTGCGACGCCCCCAGAACGCCCCGGCCTCAAGCAGCACCCAGGGGCGGTTAACCGAATCCGGAGTCACGAGAATCACCAGTTCCTGAGATCCGATCAATTCGCGCCTGATGTTGTCTGGGATGTCGTCGCCGCTTTCCACGTCACGGTCGTCCCGAAACGTCACAGCACCGATACCCTCTATGTGCTTGCACAGCGCTTTCGCAAGCCACTTATCGGTCGAAGCATGGCTGACAAACACCTGGTAACCGGACCTATTGAATGTCCGCGCCTGCCGCCGGCCATTTTCCCGCCGTTTTCTGATTCTAGCGGCCATAAGCTCAAGAACAAATTCAAGCCGGACCTGGTTGCGCCTCTTAACGTTACTTGTTTCCGCTACAGTCGAAGCCCAAGTGCAGCGAGATCAACCGCTTGGGTTCACGCCGGATCGGCTCGACCGGCCAGTCAACGCCCAGCTCACAGTCAACACCCCTTTAGGGTTACCATGCCACAGCGAAGGGACAGGTGGCTTCAATCGATAAGCCCCCGCTCTCGAATCGCCGTCAACATTGTTTCTGGGGTGCACGGGCCAACACCCGGTGAACATCGATTCCACTACTTGGCGGCGCGAACGAAGGCCTTGTATTCCTTCGCGTCCATGAGGGTGTTGAGGGCCTCCAGCGAAGACGCCTTCAGTTTGATGAGCCAGCCTTCGTCGTGGGCGTCGTCGTTGATGAGCTCCGGGTGGTCGGCGAGCAGCGTGTTGACCTCAATGACCTTGCCCGGCAGCGCCGTGAAAATCTCCGAGGTGGCTTTGACCGACTCGACCTCGCCGATGGCGTCGCCCGCGGCGAAAACTTTGCCCACCTCCGGAAGATCGACATACGTAATGTCGGTCAGTTCGTTGGCCGCATGTTGAGTAATGCCCACGGTCACAATGTCACCGTCGACGATAAACCACTCGTGCGTCTCCGCATACTTGCGATCGACAGGCACAGTCATCCCATTCCTCCACCGTTCAGCTCACGCGACCCGCGGCACGCGTGATCGCAGCCACCCCTTACGCGTCTACCCCTCCCGCGAGGTACTCTTGTCCGATCTTTCTACCCGTTCGGCTAAACGAACCCGCAAGATCGCGCCTGATCCACCGGTTTCGCCGGGGTTCCCGACCGCGCTCTACCTATCCACCCTTGGGTCGTTTGTAAAACGGCAACTTCACCACCTGGGCGTTCACGCGCTTGCCGCCCAGGTCAACCTCCAGCAACGAATTCTCCATTGAAAACGCCGCCGCTACATACCCCATCGCAATGCTCTTTCCAAGGGTCGGACTCAGCGTCCCGCTCGTAATCTCCCCGACCATCGCACCGCCGCCATAGATCTGGTGATGCTGTCGGGCGATGCGGCGTCCGTCAAGCACCAGACCGACGAGTTTTCGCGGAAGTCCCTGTTCGCTCAGGCGACGCATGGACTCCGCCCCCATAAAATCCTTCGTCAGATCCACGCACCAGCCCTGACCGGCGGTGATCGAATCCACGTCCTCCGTCAGTTCGTGGCCGTAAAGCGGCATAGCCGCCTCCATCCGCAGGGTGTCGCGTGCTCCCAGCCCCGCGGGCTTAATGAGCGCGTGCCGCTTTTCAGCCGTGCCGAGAAGCCGGGGCACCAGCATCCCCGCAATCGCCGCGGGAAACACCACCTCCAGACCGTCTTCTCCGGTATAACCGCTGCGGTACACGATGATCGGCAAATCCATCAGATCAAACGTGCGGAAGTGATAACGCTTCAAACTGGAGAAATCCTGCCCGACGATATTCAGCGCCAGTTCCATGGTTCGCGGCCCCTGAACCGCAAGCATGGCCGTCGTAGTGGTGTGGTCGGCGAGGGTCACGTCGGTGCCGGAACGATGCCGGTCGATCCACGCGACGATCTTTTCGCGGTTCGAGGCGTTGCAGACGACCCCCCAGTCGCTCTCGAATCGTGAAACGATCACGTCGTCAAGGATGCCGCCATCCTCGCGGCAAATGTGCGAATAGAACGACCGGCCCGGTTCGGCGCCCGCCAGATTCCGCGTGCACAGGCGCTGCAGCAGCGCCTCGGCCCCCCGGCCGCCCAGGCGCAACCGGCCCATGTGCGAGACATCGAACACGCTGCACACGGTGCGCGTGTGCACGTGCTCCTCCTGAATGCCGGTGTACATGATGGGCATGGACCACCCGGCAAACTCGACCATTCGTGCGCCAAAGGCCAGGTGGGTGTCGTACAGCGGAGTACGCATGAACTGGGAATGATCTTCCAACGCGCGGCGCTCCCGGCGCTTTCGCGTGCGGGGTGCCGCGATCCCAGCGCCGTCGGTACGTTAGGTATCGCCCGGAAACGTGTCAACGAGCCCGCGGGAGCCCGGAAAGCACGAGGAACCCCCCCCGAAACGACCCTCTGTGAACTTACGCCCCGTGCGCGACTGTCGAGTCCCGGATGTCCCGCCGAGCTTGGCGGCGGAGCAAAATGGTCGCGCCGGTCAACAGCAGCAACGCCATCCAAGCAACCCCCCAGGTGGAAGCCGCGGGCACCGCGCCGGAGTCCGCCACCACGCGAATGGTCGCGCCCTCTCCGGCGCTGCCGTCCACAAAATCCACTTGAAAGGCAGCGGGTGGCAAGGGGACGGCGGCGTCCGCGTCTGTCCCGTACAGCGTTTGCGTTCCATCCGGCACAGCGTCGCCGCCGCTGTCCAGGGTCATCGGCCCCGCAGTGGAAAACGCGCCGTGTTCTCCGTTCGTCCAAATACTCACGAAATCGGCCAGATGAAAGCGGAACACGTCACCGGCGACCGCACCGCTCAGCTCAATGTCCACGCGAAAGATAGGCGCGGCCGGCGCCGCGGGAATCGCGGCGGTCTGCTCGGCGCCAAACTCCACATAATGGACTTCCGGCCCGGCAAGCCCCTTGTCCATGGCGGCGAACACCCAGGGAGTATTCTCAGGGTGAACGGCCGTGCCCGGCGTGGGCGTCAAGGCGGTAACGGAACCCTGGTGATCCACGTTGTTGGGCGCGTGGCCGAAGGAAATACCCCGGTCCAGTCCGCCCAGGTAACCGACCGCCCAGAGTCCGCGTCCGCCTGATGGATCAAACACGTACACGGCCACGTCGCGCACCACGGTGGTCCCTTCCGGGACAGTTACCGTTGACTGGCACCCAGGGGTCGAAGCGTCCATGTCGAGCACGACCTGGACGAACGCGTTCGTCCCTGGGCCGCAGGGGTCCTCGCCCCATGCAATCGAGACCGCACCGAACAGCAACACCGGTACCGCTACATAAGCCAAGAGCTTTGTCGTAGACATGCCGTTGCTCCCCGCGACCGAATGACCTGTACCCCGGAGGGTTCCCTCATGCTACCGCGCGATGCACGGTCGTCAACGAAATTCGGCAGCCACTCGACCACGGCCAACCAGCTTTCCTGATACGCTTTCGCGGCGGACTTCCCCCGTGTATGGTACCCGCGATCCGACCCGGGCACCGGAAATCTCCTGATGAACGCAGCCACCGGCGAACCCCACGTTCTTATCACCGGCATCGGCCCGGTCACCGCGATCGGCGTGGGGCGCGATGACTTCCGCGCGGCGCTCTTCGCCGGCCGGTCGAGTGTCACGGTAGCCTCACTGCCGCTCGACGTGGGTCGGTTCGTAGATCTGCCGGTGTCCAGAATGCCCGATCCGGCGCGCACCCCCGGACTCGAACCGCACATCCAATACCTGGCCGAGCAGAATTGCCCCGGCTACCGCGACCTTGCGTACGCCATGTTGGCCGTCGAACTGGCCCTGCGCGACGCCGGACTCGACGCGGTCCGCCCGGACGACCGAACCGGCGTCATCCAGGCGTTTGAGGCGCCCGGCGTGGAACACACGGTGGCGCGGCTCCTGGCCATGATCGCCGGACCATTACCCCCCAACGGACCGCCGCAGGTGTACGACGCCCTCGCCCCATCCTTTTATCACATGCAGTCGTTCCTCTACGTGCACCTGGTAGGCAAAGCGTTCGGGCTGCACGGCTTTTCCACGGCCGTACACAACGCCTGCTCCTCCGGGGCATTCGCCATCGAGGCGGCGGCGCAGCAGATTCGCGGCGGCGGCGCGGACGTGATGGTCGTCGTGGGCGGCGAGGCGTTTGAGACCGCGGTCCGGCTGGAGTGGTTCCGGCGGGTGGGTGTGTACGCCGCCGAACCGGTCATGCGACCGTTCTCCCCAAACCCCACCGGGTTCTACGCCGGCGAAGGGGGAGCGGCGCTGGTGCTTGAGTCGGAAAGCCACGCGCGCCGCCGCGGCGCAACAGCGTATGGGCGGTACCTCGGAGGTGCCTTCGCCCACCAGGGCTGGAAACAGACCATTCCCGACCTTCGCGCCGCGCGGCTCAAAAGTGTCATCGACATGGCACTCCAACGCACCGGAAACCGGCTGTCCGACGTGGATCTCATCGTGCCCCACGGCGCCGCCACGCCACTGTCCGACGGCTACGAAGCAAACTGCCTGCGGGCCGCGATGGGCGATGAGCCCTTCCAGGCCGTGGCCGCCGTATTCAAACCGGCGACGGGCCACCTGCTCGGTGCCAGCGGGTTGATCGACACCATCGCCGCGCTGCTGGCGCTGGAAGCGCAGTCCATTCCCCCTGCGCCCGGTGCGGACGCGGCGGCGGACTTTCCGGTGCCGCTCAATACGGCGCGTCAGGACCGGCGCGTTGACACGGTTCTAAAGTTATCCACGGGGTTTACCGGTCATGATGCGGCCTCGGTATTTGCCCGCGCTGTGCCGACCACTTGAACATACCTCATGTTGAACATCGGGCGCGGTTGGCGCGTGCCGGAAACATTGGCGCCTGGTCAGTCTTCAGGCAGGTTTGAGGCGGGCGCGTCCGGGGGCGCGAACAGCGGCGCGGGCGTCCAGCCGGTGGTGGGTTCTACGCCTGCGGGTTGGTCGCGCAGGATGAGTTCGCGCATGACTTCAGTCACCAGTTCCGCGAACCGCGTCCGAACGCGGACCCGCGAGTCGCTCTGCCACGGATCGGCACGGCGCGACCGCCGGTCTGCCGGAACCGCCGAGTCGGCAGCGGCGTGAATGACGGACAATGGCTGGTACGTATGCGTATCATACAACACACCGAACATCTCGGACCGCGATCCGGAGAGCTCGTTGACCGCATAGATCAAGCCGACCCGCGCGCGTAACGTGCGCATCGCGGCCAACACGTTGACCGTTTCGACGGCCGCGCCACCGAGATCGCGCTGCCCAACCGGGAAAACCTCACTGACCCCCTTCAGGTGGTCGAATGCGGTATTCCATTGCAGGAATTCGTTGCGCGGGTCAGGCGAAAGCGTCAGCAAGTCGGAAGCGACGATCACGTCCCGGTCGGTGTCCGCGTGCCCCGCGGAATCTCGCGCTGCCACGCGCGTCACACCCACCGACGCGGGAAACAGCGCCCGCGTCGGTCCGTCGCCCAGAATGTAGTAACGGTTACAGGGGGGCGGCGTGGGAACGGTGCCGACCGCCGACCACGTTACCGCCCGCATACATGTCGCTGCGGTCGGCGCACGGTCCCGGGAGGTTGCACACGAGACCGACAAGGCTGCAACGACCGCCGCAGCCGACATCGCCATCTGCGCTCGTGCAACGCTGCCTGCGACCTTCGATCTGTCAACGAAATCACGCATTATGGGCCCGCATGGTCAACACCGGCGTCGGCGCTCCGCCGTTCTTATCGGAAACTCAACGGCCTTCCTGAGCAAAAAAACGCGCCCACCGCCGCTCACGAGGCAAGATCCGCGCAACTATCGGCCGCGACCCGCCAACGCCAAACCGCCTCTCAGTCAACCGATAACCAGCTTACGGGGACTCTGGCATCGGGAAGAGCATTACGGATTCGACGACGAGCCATGAGGCGGCCGTCCCTCCCATACAGGGATGCGGGCGATTCGCCTCTCCCCGTACTGGGACGAGGCCGCGGCGGTGCCAATGCAGCCCCGCTGATCACCGGACGCTTTCAGAACATGATTAACCCCCCCTTGGTCGCAGGTTTGAACGGCGAAGCACTGGCGCCCGGTGCATTGGCAGGCGAGGCCGCGCCCCGATGGGCCGCCCATCGCGACCTGCGGCGAGGTTGGACCCGGCTAGTGCGCCGCCTCGGACAGGCCGCGCTCGACCTCCCGTCGTCGGTGTGGCTGATGGTCGATCTGGCCGCCTTGACGGCGGGTTTGCATATCAGCTACCAGGTGGTTCCCCCGTCCTGGGAGAACCCGGCGCCCCACTTGTTCCTCTGGCAGGCCGTCGGAATGTTCGCCGCGCTTCACGTCGTCAGCGGTCTGGTCTTCGGACTGTACGAACGCGCCACGCTGATCAGTCGCTCGCGCATTCTCACGCGCGTTTTTCTTTGTTCCTTCACCGTGACCTTGATAGCCACCGCCGCCACACACGTGTTGCTGTACGCCACCATCAGTCGTCGGATCGCCGGGTTAACGCTTGCCGTGCAGTTCTGCCTGTGCGTGGGTGTGCGGCTGGTTGCGTGGCTGGCTGTGCACCAAGTTCGCCGCGGGCTGGTGGTGGTGGGATCGCGCAGCCTGTTCGAATCGTTTCAGCGCGCCCAGGCGTCCGGGTGCCTTCCCGAGTACGAACTTGCCGGCTATGCCACACTTGGGGACGGCGACACCCCCTTACCGGGCGATTCTGCCTGGCTGGGGCGGGCCACGGACCTCGTCGACGACCTGGGCCGCCGAGGCGTGAGCGATATTGTGGTCGGGCACCAGGCGGCGCGCCGCGCCGGAATCATGGACTGGGTGGTTCGCTGCATGCAACAGGGCTGCCGCGTGACCAACGAATCAACATTCTACGAGAAAGCCGCCGGGCAGATCCTGGTGGACGAAATCACGCCCCATTGGTTTCTATTTGCCGATCTGCGCGGGCATTGCGAGCAATACGCCGCGATCAAGCGCGTCTTCGACGTGGTGGTGGCGTTGGTCGGGCTGGTGTTGACCGCGCCGTTGTGGCCGCTGATTGCCATCGTGGTCAAACTGGGTGACGGCGGCCCGGTGTTCTACTCTCAGGACCGCGTGGGTCACCATGGACAGGTGTTCAGGTTGTACAAGTTCCGCACGATGCGTATTGACGCAGAAAACGGCCGCAGCATCTGGTGTACGCCCAACGACCCGCGCGTGACCGCCGTCGGACGATTCCTGCGCCGCAGCCGGCTGGATGAGCTGCCGCAACTGTACAACGTGCTCGTGGGGCGCATGTCGGTGGTCGGTCCGCGTCCGGAACGCCCGGATATCGTCCGCGACCTGTGCGATCAGGTGCCTTACTACGCCGAACGCCACCTCGTGAAGCCGGGAGTGACCGGCTGGGCTCAGATCAGCTTTCGCTACGGCAGTTCCGTGGAGGACGCCAAACGAAAGCTGCAATTCGATCTCTATTACCTCAAACACATGTGCTTCGAACTCGACGTCATCATTCTGCTGCGCACCGTGGGCACCTTTCTGCGCGGCGGTTGCTGACCGTACGTTTCGAATTCGACGTGCCTGACGCGATTCGACCAGTCAATCATCGTGGATCGGCGGTGCGACGAACGTGTCACCCTTGCGCACGTGCCGGCCGTTGACGTAGTCCGGCCAGGTCATCACCCGGCCGGAAGACGGCTTGACCTCCAGCAACTCGACATAACCATCGCCGGCGGTCACATAAAGCCGCTCGTCGAGCGTACCGGCCGCCAACTGCGGGCGCGTAGGATCCTCGGCCCGTCGCGCCCGGATGATCGCAATATCCTCCCAACGGCCATCCGCGGCGACAAAGCGCGTCGCTGCACCCGGCCAGGGGGTCATGCCGCAAATGTGCCGCGCTACCGCCGCGGCCGGGCCGCGAAAATCAATCAAACCGTCTGCCTTCTTCAGCTTTGGAGCGCGGGTCGCCTGGGTTTCATCCTGCGGCGTTCCTTCGGGCATCGTGCTGCCGGCACAGAGTTCGAATGCCGCTCGAACCGCATCGACGCCGATGCCCGCGAGACGATCGTGCAGCTCACCCGCCGTTTCCTCCGGCTTGATCGTGGTCCAGCGCGAAACCAGGATCGGACCGGCGTCCATGCGCTCGCCGATACGAAACACCGTGCAGCCGGTTCTTTCCTCGCCCCGGAGTATGGCCCAGTTGATCGGCGCCGCGCCGCGCAGACGGGGCAGTAGCGACGCGTGCAGATTGATGCACCCCCACGGAAAGCTGCCCAGCAGTTCCGGGCCGAGTTTCTGGCCGAAGGCGATCACCAGGCCGAGCGTCGCACCCTGGGTCCGTAGCATCTCCACGAACGCGGGGCTGTTGACATCCTCGGCGTCGGCGGAGGCCACCCCCAGTTCGTCGGCCAGCGCGCGAACCGGAGTGCGCGTGAGCCGGCGTCCGCGACCGCTGCCCCGCGCCGGCTGGGTCACCACCAGCGGGAGTTCATGCGTGCTTTGGACCAGCCACTCCAGGGTAGGGCGGGCGAATGCGCCGGAGCCGAAGAACACGACCCTCATCGCCGCGATCCGGGGCGGCCCGGCCTTCGCCCGCCGCTAAACTCGTCGCGCAGTTGCCGCAACGCGCGACGATTCGCGAGTTCGTCAGTGGCGGACATATTGTCGACAATCAACCGGCCGTTCAGGTGATCGGTTTCATGTTGCCAGACGCGGGCACGCAACCCCTCGCCGATCAACTCGACGGGCTGACCCTCCAGGTCATAGGCCCGCATCACCACGCGGGTCGCCCGGCGCATGGAGACAGTAGCGCCCGGAATGGAAAGGCAGCCCTCCTCTTTTTCCTCACCGCCGGTTAACTCGGCGAACTGCGGATTGACCACCACCACGTCGGCCCCGGGCTCGCCCGTATCGTTGCACACGAAGAGCCGGATCGAATGCCCTACCTGGGGCGCAGCAAGGCCCACGCCCTTCGCTTCGTGCATCAGGCGGACCATCCCTTCCGCCAACTGCCGCAGGGCGCCGTTGAATTCTTCGACAGGCGCGGCAACCTTGTGGAGAATTGGTTCGGGATAGTTGACGATGGTCAATTTGTCGGGCCGGGGTGTACTCATGATCCGAATGCCGACCCGGGAGCAGGTACAGGCACTTGCCTGGACCGTTTGCTTGACACCGAGTCCTTCGTGGATAGTATCACCCTGCTAATGTCTGTAAAGGGTTGGTGCGAACTGATGAGTGGAAATCGCCGGGCGCTTCTTGGCTGCACATGGATCGTGCGCCGCATTCCTTCGATCCGGTAAGACCCGCCGGATGCCGAGAGTGAACCGGCGTACGATAGCCGATTGGTTCCTGCCCGCACGGCTGACGAAAGATCACACACCCCATGGCCAAGAAAACCGCCGCCGAGCCGGAGCTGCCCGACGATCCGAACCGGCGCTACATCGCTACGCTCGATGACAAGGCCAAAGCCAAGAAGTGGTTTGACCGCGCGCGCGAATTGGGCGACAAACGCCAGTTCGACTACGCCGTCGAGTACTACGTCAACGGCATGGAGTTCTGGCCCGACGCCGTGGAAGAAGCGTGCAAACCGCTGCACGGCTGTGCCGTGGCCCGCAAGCAATTCGGCGGCAAAAAACCCGGCTTCAAGGACACCCTCAAGCGGTCGATGACCGACAAGGTCCCCAAGCAGGCGTTTATCAACTCCCTCTGGCTGTTCGGGCATGAACCCGACAATCTCAATTACATTGAGGGTGTGCTCAAGAGTGCCTGCCGTCTGCACGCCGAAGAGGCCGCCAAGTGGGCCGCGGGCGTTTTCTTCAAGGCGATCGAATCAAGCCCCAAGCCCACCGGAAAGCAGTATCAGTCGCTGATCTCTTCGCTCGAAGAACTCGGCGACCGCGCCGTGGAGCGCGGCGAAACCGCTTTTGCCGTCAGTGCGTTCGAGTCGGCCGTCGAGGCGCTCAACGCCTGGCGACGCCGCAACACCAAGGACAACACCGACCTGTTGCTGCGAGACCTCTCCACCAAACTGACCATCACCAAGGGGAAGTATCGTGATGGCGACTCCTTCCGCGAGAGCATCGCCGACCAGGAAGGGCAGCGCGACCTGCACGACAAGCAGACCGCCATGCAAAGCGAAGAGCGGTTCGCACAGCTCATCGCGAAAGCACAAAAGGACTATGACGACGCGCCTGACGACCAGCGCACCCTCAACGCCCTCGTCGAACTCCTCACCCGGCGGGAAGAGGAGGAGTTTGAAACGCGGGCCATCGGCGTGTTGGTCAATCAATTCAAACGCACCGGCGAATACCGCCACAAGCAGGCGGCGGACGACGTCCGCATGAAGCAGTTGGCGCGGCGCGTACGCACCGCATCCAAATCCGGCGACGAAGAGGCCATCCGCGCCGCCCAGATCGCCAGCCTCAAGTACGATCTTGCCGTCTACAAGGAACGGGTCGAGCGCTACCCCACCGACAACCGTATCAAGTTCGAGTATGGCGTGCGCCTCTTTCGCGCCGGCCGCTACGACGACGCGATTCCCATATTCCAAATGGCCCGGTCAGACCCGCGAAACCGCTCCGCCTGCTCCATGTACCTGGGACGCTGTTTCTACAAGAAAAGCTACTACACCCAGGCCATCGCCGCTCTCCAGGAGGAATTGTCAACCTACCAGCTCACCGACGACGACCTGGCCAAGTCCATGCTCTACTGGTTGGCCCGGTCTCAGGAGGCCGCGGGCGATCTCTCTGCCGCCCGCGAGACCTACGGCAAAATCCTCCAGATCGACTACAACTACCTGGACGTGCGGGCCAAGCTGGACCAGTTGCCCGCAGACTGATAGAATGCCGACCCTGTGGATAAGCTCCCCGGAATTGGAACGACAGAAACTTCGGAGGTTTTTCGGTGGCCAATCTGCCCTCCGCCCGGAAACGGGCCAAACAAGGTGATCGCAAGCGCGCGATAAACCGTGCCCGCAAAGCGGCACTCAAGACAGAAACACGCAAACTGCTCGAAGTCCTGACTCAGGGCGACGCGGCCAAGGCGCAGCAGCACTTTGTGACCGTGACCAAGAAGCTCGACCAGGTCGCGGCCAAGGGCACGCTGCACAAGAACACCGTGGCCCGGCGCAAGAGTCGCCTCGCCCGCCAGATCAACGCCCTCGCCGCCGGCAAGAAGGGCTGATCGCGCCGCCGCGGTGGACCGCCGATCTTCGCACTCCCCACGGCCTCCACCGGGTCCGTCCGACATGTCGCACGATGAAACGCCGGACTTCGTTTCCCGCGCCGGTCAAAAGCTCGCCGCCGCGCTGAACCACTTTCCATTGGATATCCGGGGATTCACCTGCGCCGATTTCGGCTGCCACGTAGGCGGCTTCACCGACTGCCTGTTGCAACACGGCGCAGCGCGCGTGTACGCCGTGGACACCGCCTATGGTCAACTGGCCTGGGTGCTCCGCCGCGACCCACGCGTCGTGGTCCATGAACGCACCAATGCCATGCACGTGACCCTTCCCGAATCGGTCGACCTGGTTACCATCGACGTCGGCTGGACCCCGCAAGCCAAGATCCTGCCCTCCGCGAAGCGTGCCCTGCGCGAAGGCGGAAGCGTCATCACGCTCATCAAACCGCACTACGAGGCGGGCCCCGCCGCGCTGGTCGATGGCGTGCTTCCCGACAGCACGCTCGCCCCGCTGCTCGAACGTGTGCTGGAACACGCCCGGAGTCACGGCTGGTGCGTCCATGGAACGGTCGAAAGTCCGCTTCGCGGCCACGGCGGCAATCGCGAATATCTTGCCTGGCTGACAAGGGCTTGAGTCGACTGCCTCCTGGGCGCAAGCCCCACCCAAAACCCCGCGACGGCGGCATTCGACCCCGAATGATGCAGGATGACTCGACGCAGGTGCTTGGAAGGGGCATGATAGGCCGTCCAATCAGTTGGCGAGTCAAAGACAGCGGTACGAATAGGGTATGACCTGGGTGGAACAACATGTGCGGGCGCTACACATTGACAGCCACTGAAGCGGAGGTCATGGCCGAGTTTGACCTCGTGGAGCCGCCGACCATCCGCCCCCGGTACAACATCGCTCCGACTCAGGAGGTCCCGGTGATTCGCCGGCTGTCAACCGAAGAACCCCGCAGTTGCGATTCCCTTCGCTGGGGCCTGATCCCGCATTGGGCGAAGGACACCGCCATCGGCAACCGCATGATCAACGCACGATCCGAAACGGTGGAGGCCAAGCCCGCATTCCGATCGGCCTTTCGCCGCCAGCGCTGCCTGGTCCCGGCCAGCGGTTTTTTCGAATGGCAAAAACGCGGCACGCGCAAACAGCCGCACTACATTCATCGCCGCGATGGAAGGGTGCTGGCTTTTGCCGGCCTGTGGGATCGATGGCAGTCGCCGGAGGGCGACGCGGTGCATTCGTTTACCATTCTCACCACCGAACCCAACGACGTGCTTCGCCCGCTGCACGACCGCATGCCGGTCATCATCGCTCCGGCGGACTTCGGCGCCTGGCTCGACCCGGATTGCCGCGAGGCGGAACGACTGCGCCCGCTCCTGAAGCCGGCGCCGCCCGGCGACCTGATCGCCGTGCCCGTGGATACGCTCGTGAATCGCCCCACATACGACCACCCGGACTGCATCCGACCGCTGGTGGATTGACCGACCGCCTCGGAAACCCACCGGCCGGTGTGGGCGCCGTCCCGCGTTGACGGCGATTCTCGCCCACCTATACTGACCCCTTCGATTTCGGCCGCCCATTTCACGGCGGCCGCCTGGGGGCGGAAGTTCGCCACGGCGTCGGAAACGGCGGAGGGATTGGGGATCAGGCGGCGTTTCCGAATGGTCGCTGAGACATTCCACAGATCGTCAACGCGGGAGGTCTTCATGGTGCATCGAGTGACGGGTTCTCCACGTTTGTGGGTCCTCATCGGGGCCCTGCTGACAATGAGCATGCCGGTTGGGGGCCAGCAGCCCGGCAATGCTCCTGAGGGACAGCGCCCGGTCGAAATCGCCGCCGATGCCGGTCCCGCTTCGCTGTTCGCCGATTTCCTGCACTACGCGCGCCTTGGTCGCTTTACCGAAGCCGACGCCTACGCTCGCGCACTACTCGCCCACCCCGACCTTGACCCGGTCACCATCATGGAGGCGGCGAAGAAGGACAAGAAGAGCGTCGATACGCTCATGATCATCATCAAGAACTCCACCATTGGCGACGCTGCTTCCCGGGTCATGGAGTTGATTCATCAGGGCGAAAACCTGCAACGACAGGATCCCGAACAGATTCGCGGCAACATCGAACGGCTTGGCGGAAACCCCCAACAGGAGTTCTTCGCCATCCGCTACCTCGCCGAATCCGGCGAGCACGCCGTCCCCTGGTTGGTCAAGACGCTCCTCGATCCGGCCCAGCAACCACTGTGGCCCCGCGTCGCCATCGCCTTGACTCGCCTCGGCAAGGACGCGGTCGGCCCGCTCGTGATGGCCCTCTCCATGGAGAACAACGACGTTCGTTTGCATGTCATTCGCGCCCTGGGTGAGATCGGATACCCGCAGGCCGTGCCCTACCTCAGCCGTTTGCTGGACGACGGCCAGGCGCCCGCAGAAACCAGACAGGCCGCGGCCGCGGCCATCGAGCGCATCCACACGATCAGCGGGCGCGACTTCTCCGGCACCACCGTCGAACGATTCCACGCCCTCGGCGAAGCCTATTACTACGAAGTCGATGCGGTCCGCGCCGACCCGCGGCTGGACCTGGCCAATGTCTGGTACTGGGACACCGCCACGCAGGAACTCAAGGCGATGGCCGTGCCCGAACCCATCTTCGGGCCGGTCATGGCCATGCGCTGCTGCGAGGAGGCACTCCGGCTGCAGAACGACACGGCCGAGGCCATCGCGTTGTGGCTGGCCGCCAATATCCGGCGCGAAGCGCGCCTGGGCTTCGACGTCGAAAGCGGCGATCCGGAAGGCGCCGGCGCCGCCGACCCCACGCGCCCCGCCGTATTTCCCCGCGCGCTCTACTTCACGCAGGCGGCCGGTCCGCGATACGCCCACCGGGTGCTCGCCCGCGCGGTTCAAGACCAGGACACCGCTGTGGCACTCGGTGCGATCGAGGCGCTGCGCATCACCGCCGGGGAAAGCTCGCTGATCGGCACAGAGGATGCACAACAGGCGCTGGTGCTCGCCATGCGATTCCCCGATCTGCTCGTCCGACTTCGCGCAGCGCTCGCGTTGGGACAGTCGTTGCCCAAGTCAAGCTTCGCCGACGCGCAGTTCGTCGTGCCCCTCCTCGCTACCGCGGTCAACCTCACCGGCGGCGAGAACGTCGTCGTGGTGGATGCCGATGGGCAGAATCTCAACCGTGTGATGAGTGCGCTGCGGGCCGAAGGGCGGACGGTCATCGGCGAGACCGGCTTCTATCGCGCGATGGAACGCGCCCGAGCGGAATTCCCCGCCGTGAGTGCATTCTTTGTATCGACGGACGTCGCCGAGCCGGAACTGCCCAATGTGATGGCGCAGCTTCGCGGGGAGTTTATCTACGCCAAGACCCCCGTGATTCTCCTCACCCGCGCCACGCACGCGCTGCTCGCCGAAGAGACTACCTCCCGCGACCGATACTGCGCTCGCGTTTCCGCCGATGCCGAGGAAGATGCCCTCGTCGCGGCACTTGAACGTCTGCGCTCCGCGACCGGGCAGGCACCGCTCAACGAGGACCTCGCCGGTGCCATCGCCCTCGAATCAGTGGAAACGCTGCGCTCGATCGCCGTGGATGGGCGCACGGTCTACGACTTCGCCTCGGCCGAAAGCGCGCTGATCGCAGCGCTCAGCGCAACCAGCGAGACCCTGCGCAGCGTGGCCGCTTCCGTGCTCGCGTTGTCAAAGTCCGGCACCGCCCAACAGGCAGTGGCCCGCCTGGCGCTCGACGACGGCCAGTCGGAAGCGCTTCGGGTCTCGGCCTTCGCCTCACTGGCCGAGTCGGCCAAGAACCACGGCAATCTGCTGGCTTCCGACCAGGTTTCCGAACTCGTCAAGACGGCGCAGTCCGAAGAAAACCTCACGCTGCGCACGTCGGCCAGCCGTGCCCTGGGTGCTTTGAACCTGGCCGACAACCGCGCCAGCGAGATCATCCGCGGCTATTACGGCGGTTAGTGTCTTTTCCTTGTGGCGCAGGCGGATAGCCGCGCGACCGTGCCCCGTCGCTCACCAAGCAGGCTATTCCACCGCCACCGCCAGCAGCGTGATATCGTCGCTTTGCGCCGCGCTGCCCACGTGTTGCGCCACCTGTTTGCGAACCTGTTTCACCAGCGAGAGCGGCGGAGCCAGACCGGCGTCCTGCAGAGCCGCCACCAGTCGGTCGTATCCAAATTGGCGCTGGTCCCCGTCCATGGCTTCGACGATGCCGTCGGTGTAGCAGAACAGCGAATACGGTGCCGGACCGAGTTTCACGTCCACAGTGGGATACGTGCCGTCCTCGCAAACGCCCAGCGGCATGCCCGCGTCCATCTCAACATCGCACGGACCCGCCGCGCTCCGCAGCAGCAGCGGCGCAAAGTGACCCGCCGCCGCCACCCGAAGTTCGTGACGCTTCGGGTCCAGCAGCATCAAAAGGCAGGTAATGAACTTCGACGCCTCGGTATTACGGCACACCAGTCCGTTCCAGCGCGCCAGCAACGCACCGGGATCATCAGTCTCGTCGATGGTCACACGCACCGCCGCCTGCAAGTTGGCCATCAGCAACGCCGCGGCCAGCCCCTCGCCCGTCACGTCGGCCACCAGGCACCACACCCGCCCGTCGGGCCGTTCGATGACGTCGTAATAGTCGCCGCTGATCCGCTGCCCCGGATCATTGAGCGCGGCGATGCGCAACCCGGGCCGGTTGGGAAGGCGCGCCGGAAACAGCCCCGTCTGAATCTGCCGCGCCATGTCGATATCGTGGTTCAGGCGGATCATCCGCTGCTGCTCTTCCACCAGCCGGGCGTTGATCAGACCGATGCTCACCTGGTGGGCGATGCCCGCGAGAAAATCGATGTCCTCGCTGGTATAGGACATGGAGGAACGCAACCGGTCACCGTAGATGATGCCCAGCGTTTCCTCGTGATGAACGATCGGCACGCACATCGCCGAGCGGATGCCGTGCTGCACCATGCTCACGGTCGGATCGCCGCCGCCCTCCTGCCCTTCCGTGTAAATGGCCCGTTCTCCATACTCCAGCGCCCGCGACAACAACGTCCGGCTGACGGTCAATTCACCGTGCACTCCTTGCAGATTGCGCACCACGGGCCAGTCCAGCAAACGCGATTGTGGACGCCGCACGCCGATCGCGCCGCGTTCAAAGTGCAGCGTTTCAAAGCAAATGCCCATCGCACTCTGCAAGAGCTGGTCCCTCCCCTGAAGGGTCGTCAGTCGCTCCCCCAGCTCATAGATCATCTTGAGCCGTTGACGCGAAAGGTTCAGCTCGCGCTCGCGGGACACATAATGTGTCGCCCGGCTGGACGACAGGTCATCGGAAATGGTCACCGACGGTGCGGAAAGACCCTCGCGCTCGCGAAACTGGACGACCGTCGCTCCGATGACGATCTGATCGCCGTGCTTCAGCAGCCGTGTACGGCACGTTTCATCATTGACCAGCGTGCCGTTCTTGCTGCCCAGGTCCTCCACCTGGTAGCCGTGCGGCGTGCGCGTGACGCGCACGTGTCGCCGCGAAGCCGCCGGATCGTCCAACGGCAGATCGCAAGATGCGTCGCGCCCGATGATCTGCGGCGTATCGCCGAGCACGTGCCGGGTCGTGCCGCCCTGCGCATGAGTAATGACAAGTTCCGCCACGTTTTTCCTGGAATCCCCACGTCGCCTGAAATCGCCGAATCAAGATACCGACAAAGAGATCATATCCACTTCGATCGCCGCTCGACAGTACGACCGCCACAGGCGTCCCCCCTCCGCCACCGATGCTGGGACCGCCAACCCGGATCGTCATGCCCCGCCCCGACCGAAGAGGAAGCAGGCCCGCCCGCCTTCGCTTCGCAGCTTCCGGTTGTCAGTTCGAGGAACGGGGCGCCTCGCTGCGAATAACGTCGGCCGCGCCCTCGTTGCGCTCCAGCGCTGCCGGTACTGAAGAAACGGCGACCTCGAACACCTTGCCGCGGCGGATGCGGCGGATGACGAACTCCGCGCCGCCCTCGTGGTGAACCTCACCGGGCCGGGGCAGGCGCCCAAAACGCTGCATCAGCCATCCCGAAAGCGTCCCGCTCGAGTCCGCCAGCGTAATGCCCGTGCGCTGTCGAAGTTCCGGCAGCGTAACGCCCCCGCCCACCATCCACATGCCCCCGCTCAGCGCGTGAATCATGCGCGGCAGCCGATCAAACTCATCCTCCAGTTCCCCGACCAGCTCCTCCACCAGGTCTTCAAAGGTCACCAGCCCCAGCGTATGGCCTGCGGCATCGCGCACGATCGCAATGTGTACGTGCTGATCCACGAAGACCTTGAGCAGGTCGGCGGCGCAATCGTCCGCCGCGGCGAAGTGCACCGGGCGAATGATCCCCCGAAAGCTCGGATCGTTCGGATTGGTGCGCATGTAGTAGATCATCTCTTTGAAGTTCACATAACCCACGATCCGGTTGCGGTCGTCGCCCTCACGCACCGGAAAGCGGGTGTGCGCCTCGTTGTGTGCCGACACCACGGCCGCGACCAACGGTTGATCGGTCGATAGAAAAGCCACCTGATCAACCGGGATCATGACCTGGCTTACCCGCATGTGCGAAAGTCGTGAGGCGCCGCGGATGATCCGCTCCTGGTGCACGCTGATCTGGTTGGACAGCCGCGCCAGACCGGCCAGCGCCGTCATTTCTTCAAGGGTCGCCCGCCCAACGGCGCGATCGCGCCGACCCTCAAACGGACGGTTGATCCAGTGCACCAGATGAATCAACGGCGTGAAGACCCGGATCATGACACTCAACGGATGCGCCAACAGCGCCGCCAACTCCCTGTTGTATCGCACTCCAATCGTCTTCGGCAGAATCTCCGTAAACTGAAGCATCAAGAACGTAAACGCCAAAGAGAAAATCCATATCCACTGTTCACCAAACAGATTATCAAACTTAGACCCGGCAATGGATGCACCAATCGTGTGCGCCGCGGTGTTGAGGATCAGAATAACCGCGATGGGTCGCTCGATCTCTGTCTTGAATCGCTGCCAGGTGGCGCCAATCGTCGGTCGTTTGGCGGATATTTCGGCCACCTGCGCGGGCGTCAGGCTCAACACCGTGGCTTCCATCAGCGAGCATGCCGCGGATATGAGCAGGGCTCCGAACACGGCAACGAAGAACATCACCATCGATACGGTCTCCTGCGGGGAATGCGATGGGTAACGCCGCGGCAGTCCTGCGTTCGAAATCCCAGCCTCACGGCAAACACTGCCAGGTTACGTGCCGACGGCCGGCCTCAGCCCTCGGATCGCGCTCCAAACTCAAAACCTGTCGTCGATGGTTATAGTGCCTGGGCGCGCGCCCCTCAAGATAAGAGCCGAACCGGGCACGATGAACGTGGGTATACGTCTGTAGAATTCAAGAAGTTGCCCCCATTGTATCAAAAACGACGTTCCGGCCGCCGGCCTTGCAGCCTGAACCGTGGTCACTTGGCCCAGGGCTCGAAGTGAATTATCTTCCAGTTGTCAATACATGTCCCTCGAACCCATGGAGGTAACGCTGCCGTGCGGGCCATTCACATCCTATTAGTCTTACTGGTGGCGATCCCGATTTCCGGCCGTCGGCCGGGCCGAACCGCTATGGCCGATGTGCCCAACAAGCCTCCGGAAACGCCAATCTCGCTGCGAACGCTTCCACCCACGCGTGTGGTGTACCGTGAGCATGTCGGACCCTATTGGTCCCTCGGACCGGTCTTTACGTTGATGCGCGAAAGAATGGCGGCGGAGGCGGACCAGGGCCCCATGTTCATCCGATTCCTCGACAACCCGGGCGCCGTACCTGCCCAATCCCTGCACGCCCAGGTGGGTTTCTACCTCACCGACCGCGAAATGACCGTGACCCCGCCGGATGTGCTGGAGGACCGACCGGAAGAACTCGCCGCCGTCGTCCACGTTCCCGGCCTCTTCGCGCACACCGCAAGACAGTACGCCCGGATGGTAGACTGGGCCCAGGAACATGGATTCCAACCAGTCGGGCCAATGACCGAGGTCTACAGGATCCCCGCCGCGCATGACCGGGCGGAGGAGGGCGTCGAACTTCAACTTGCCGTGCGCGTTCCCGCCGCCGACCCTTTGGCCCCTTCACAACCAGACTCGCCCCCGATCCCGCCCGTCGACAAGTCCGGACAGACGGCTTCGGAAGAACCATCACACGTCGTCGTCGAAGTTCCGCCAACCGCGCCACAAACAGATTCGTCAGGCCCGGTTTTTCCGCCGACCCCGGAATCAAACACCGTGGTTGAAACCCCGCGGTCCTCTGAATCGTCGTGCGGAATTCCAGCCCTTGTTGCGAATGAAGATTTCGTCGAGGTTGCTGCCCGACTGATGCCTGATGGTGCCCTCCGCCACGCCGCCTCTCGTACTTTTCTGGAGGACGTAACGTTGCGGATTCGGGTAGCCGCGCGCGGAGTGGAGAAAACCCATCCCGGTGAAGGAGCCAGGTTATCGGCACTCACTCACGCCCTTGACCAGCGTCTTGGAAAGAACGGGACTGCATCCCCGAAGGTGGAGCCCTCGTATATGGTCGAGGCGAATGAGCCGCTGGCTCAAAGGCGCCGGCTGATCCTGCGCGACCTGAATGGTCTGCTGGGGAGCATCACCCATCGCCGGCTCCACGAACAGGAGGTGCTTCGCGAGGTCTCTTCGCTCTTGGAACAGGCGTGTAACGACTTGAGATCCAGTGGTAACTGAAAAGTTCAGAATCGCGGCCGTTTATCTAACCTATTGTTCTTGGCTATGTTACGAATAAACGGGTGCGTCCTATAAACGAAATCGCACAACTTTGTGGGCGTTTGGTCAAGGTTTTCCTTGCCGGACCCCGAAGATCGTGTATCCTAGATGTTCGACCGCGACCCGTGGCGCGGGGTAGTTTGCGGTGCCAACCTGGGAATGGCGCTTAAGGCGGTGAATGTTTGATCGCCGTCGGTAAGTTCCTGATGAGTTCATAACAATATGGCCAATGATTCAATAGCGGTTCCAAATTCAGGTTCGATTCAGCGGGGCCCGTTTCTGGAATTCGAGAAACCACTCCTGCGGATCCAGCACGACATCGACGAATTGGAACGCGAGCAGACCGTCACGGGGCGCGACCATGCGGCCGACATTCGCCGCCAGAAGGCTCGCTTCCGGGCCACCATGAAACGCCTCTATTCAAGCCTGACCGCATGGGAAACAGTCCTGGTGGCGCGCCATCCCCATCGACCGTTAACCACCGACTACCTCCGCCTCGTCTTTCGAGATTTCTGCGAACTCTACGGTGATCGCCAGTTTGGAGATGACAAAGCCATCATCTCCGGCTTCGCACGCATCGGCGAGGGGGCGGACGCACACAAGGTCATGGTCATCGGCCACAACAAGGGCAAGGACATCAAGGAGCGCGTCGCCTGCAACTTCGGTTGCGCCCATCCGGAAGGGTACCGCAAGGCACTTCAGAAAATGAAGCTCGCCGAGAAATTCGGACTGCCCGTGGTCTGCCTCATCGACACGCAAGGTGCCTACCCCGGCATCGGAGCCGAGGAGCGGGGCATCGGCTACGCCATTGCCGTCAACCTCATGGAAATGGCCCGGTTGCGAACCCCGGTCGTATGCGTGGTCATCGGCGAAGGCGGAAGCGGCGGTGCCCTGGGATTGGGCGTCGGCGACCGCGTGGCCATGTTCCAGCATTCGTTCTATTCGGTCATCTCGCCCGAAGGGTGCGCCGCCATTCTCTGGAAAACGGCGGAACATCGCCAGCTTGCCGCCGAAGCGCTTCGCTTGACCGCGCCCGAACTCCTGCGCCTCGATCTGATTGATGAAGTCATTCCCGAGCCGCTGGGGGGAGCGCACCGCGAACCCGAGACCGCCGCGGCATCCCTGCAGAAGTACATCACCGATTCGCTGGGCGAACTCAAGCGCCTCTCGCCCGATTCGCTGATCGCCCGGCGGCAGGACCGCCTGCGCAACATGGGCAGCTTCTACGAGTCGCCGAGCGAGTTGGCCCGACCGCGCATCACCGCGTCGCGTACCGTGCGCCGCGCCGGTGCCCGCGCCGCGCGACTCAGCACGCGGCTCGCCGTGCCCGAAAAAGTCACCGCGTAGAGCGGGCGCCGCCCGTCAACGCCCCCCCGTCGCCGACGCCGTCGTTTGCCGTAGGCAATCCGCACCCCGGCCCCGTCTCACGGCGCTACGCTTCGCCGACCAGACAGATATCCTGCACCGAATGCCCGGTCATGGCCGCGATCGGAATCACCGCCTGCGGCTTGTCGGGCTTGCCCGGCGACCAGCAGATCAGGCGGTCGCGTAACTCGTTGATGGCCACCAGCACATCTTCCGCGGCTTCGACCCGGCGCAACGTTTGGCCGCCCGCCTCGTAACGACACGCGAAACTGTCGTCCAGAACCCGCGCATGCACGTGCGGCGTCGTATCCGTGAACAGCAATCGTCGCACGCCGTGCGTGTGAACCACATGCAATGACTCGACCGCCCGCTTCGCACCACGATGCAATACTCGAGGTTCGCCGGCGGCGTCGGCCCAGAAGAGCACATCACCATCGCTGGTTCCAACGAACAGACCTTGAGCTGCCGGACAGACGGCCGTGACGGTATCCGATGCGTGGTACTCGGCCGCCGGCTGCTCCGCACGCTCCGTGGCCGGCCAGCGAATCACCCGATCATCGATGGAGCAGTACAGGTCTCCGGCAAAATATTCAACGTCACGTACGGCGCGGGCGTTTCGGGTCTGCGCCGCAAATAGCGGATTGCTGCGATCCGGTTTCCCCGGCACCCATTCATGCAGCCCCAGTTCCGAGTGGGTCGCGATGAGCCGGTCGTCCACCAGCACCGCGGCATTAAACCCCCCGCGCACCGGCGGGGCGTTCGCCACCAGCCAGGTCAGGTCGGGCCCCTCACTGAGAAGCGGCAGGCGATACACACCCCGGGCGGCGCCGAGCAGGAGGACCTGCGTGCCGTCCGCCTGCCTGACCGACCGCACCGAGCGCACCGGCCCGGCGGCGCCGTCCACTCGCAATCGCCGCACCGGACTCGTGAGTTGCCGCGGATCAAAGTACAGCAGCTCCTCGGCAGCGGCGACGACGATCCACTGCGTGCGCGCCCGCGGCGTCTCCGAGGCGAAGAGCGCTTCGTACAACTGACCACGCTCACGCTCCGAAAAGGTGCGAATCAGCTCCGGAAGTTCGATGCCGGGCGAAGTACGCGACAGTTCCTGAAGCCGTGCCAGCAGCGACGAGAGATGATCGAGGTGCTCGGCTTGCGACTGCCGCACCGACTCGTGGAGTTCACGCGCGACTTCGTGTTCCGCACGGCGCCGCGCCGACTCAGCCGCGGTTCGCTGAACCTGCGTAACGCCCTCCGAGGTAAACCGCACAACCGGCGCGCTTTCCAGCGCCAACCCCGCGGCGAAACACGCAGCCTCCAGCGCCTGGCGCACCACCCCGGCCGCACCCGCGCGCGACGAATCCACCAGCGCCTCGGCGTCATTCTCGGCGGCAAACCGGGCCAGGGCTTCGCGCGCGGCCGGCTGGAGATAGCGGGCGATCGTCTCGTCCTTGGCCACCCGGTGGCTGCCCAGAATCCGCTTGTGAAAGGATATCAGCTCACTGCGCTGCGGCACCACGCAGACGCCGGCCCGTACCTCGGCCACACACTCGAAGTGATCGCGGCTGCGCAGCCCCGTCTCCGTCAACGCCACTTCGACCGGCGTGGTACGCACAAAGAGCACGTCTTCGGCGTCGCTGCCGTTCACCCGCGCGCCGCTCGGCACCACGCCATAGTCGCCCGTGTCGCGCTTGACCAGTGCCGCCCAGACGCCGGGCAGGTCCAGCGACCGGGTCAGCAGCCCGAACACCTCATCGGCCGCGACGTGCAGCGCCACGTGTTCCGTCCGGCGGAAAAACGGCTGTGGATCAAACTTCGCGGTAAGCATGTGACAATGTCTCCGGCACGCGGGAGTCGGCCAGGCCGGCAACCGGGAATTCAAAGTCCCCTCCTGCCCATTCGATTCTCCCGACTCGTTATTGTATCGCGCCGCCGGTTCCAAAGGGGAGTGTTTTCTTGACCCGCCTTGTCGAGAATCTTCAAGGGCATTCCGGCCTCCGGCCCCGGATCGGACCGTATCCGGCCGTGACCGATCCCCCCAACGGGCCGCCCGCAGACTCATTTGGCAACGTTATGCGGGAGTCGAAGTGGGAACGGTCAGGCGAAAATGTGCCCCGCCCAGCTCACCGTGGCGCCGCGCGGCCAATTCCAGGCTTCCGTTCAACAGCCGGGCCCAGTTGCGGGCCAATGCCAAACCGAGCCCCACACCGCCTTGGGCCACCGAATCCGCTTGCCGGCCGCGCCGGAAGGGTTTGAAAATGACGCGCGCGTCCGACCGGTCGATCCCCGGTCCGGTGTCGATCACATCCACGTGCAGCCGCTCCCCTTCGATGCTCATCCGGGCCATGACCACCCCCGGCGTCTTTCCGCGGGTATGGCGGCAGGAGTTGTTAATCAGCACCCCGGCAATCTGGCTGACGACGTCAGCGTCCAGACGCAACGGCAGCTCGGGCGGAACTTCGTTGACCATTCGCGCTTCCAGCTCGCAATCGCGGCAGCGGCGTTCGAGCGTTTCAGCGATGCGGTCGCGCAGCGCCCCGGCCGTCATGGTCGTCGGGTTCAGACGCACCTTGTGGTTTTCCAGCCGCGCGTATTCCAACACGCTCTCCACCAGGCTGGTCAGCCGCTCCGACTCGTGGTTCAACGTGGTCAGGTACTGTTCTTTCGATTCCTCCGGCACCATGCCCGAAGAGAGCATGTCGGAATAAAGCCGAAAGGTCGTCAGCGGGGTGCGCAGCTCGTGCGTCACCGCATAGGCAAACTGCATGCGCCGCTCGGTCAGTGCCACCAGGTTCCGTACCCCCCATCCGGCCATCCCCAGCACCACCACCGCCGCCAGCCAACTGGAAATCAGCGTACCACCCACCTGCCGCCACGCCGCTCGTTCCACCGTGACGGTCGCCTCCGGCACCTTCAGCCGCGCCGGAATCCACGTCATATCCGTATCGCAAAGTGTCACATCCTCGACGTCCGCCCGCGCCAACGGCTCCAAGTCCGCGGACGGAAGCAGATCGCCGATCTCCTCGAGCAGCCTTTCCTTTAGCCGCGACCAGTCGCCCAGAAAACCCTGATACACGGGCTTCTCATCGCGCGTCGCGGTGCGAACGAACAGCAGTTTGGTTCCACCCCCACGCCGCGGATCCTCCAGCCAGAATACCGCCGCCGGCTCAGGCGAGACGCTGACCGCCGATACTTGAGGCGCCGCACCGTGATCCGACTCCGCCAAACTGTCCTGGAAATCGAGCCCCGCGGGCTGCGTCTCGTGAAGTTCCGGGTGGAGACACTGCGGAGAGGGAACGGATGCGAGCTGTGCCGTCAATTTGCTGACGCTGCGCCGCCAGTAATCCCGCGACGGCATCGCATCGCTTTCACCCGGCGATGCCGAAAGCCGCTGCGACACGGTCACGACGCGCGATTCCGACTCGAGCGGCGCGCGACCCGCCAGCGTGCGATCTCGCGCCGTGGCTTGCGCCACACGTTCCGACAACCGGACCATGGGCAGTTCCGCCTGCAGCCAGGCAAATGTCTCGCGCAGCCGTTGCACCGTAGGCGAAGTGCTCCCACTGGTGGTCGGATCGTCTATCCCGGACTGCGGAGAACTCCAGCGCCCGTCGTCTACCTGAAAGTACAACTCGATCCAGTCATGCGGCGGGCCCGAAATCGAAATCTCCGATTGCCGAAACCCCACGTTACAATCCACAATCCGGCCGTCCACCGAAAGCCCCGCCAGCATGTCGGTGGTGAAAACCTCTACATAATCCGAATACGGCCGCCCGATTTCACGTTGAAGCTGGTACTGCATCGACTTATCGAGAGAGGTCACCGCACGCCGGATCTGGTAGCGACGCTGCTCGCGAATATCCACTTCAGCCAGGCGGAAGGTCACGATCGTCGCCCAGGCCATGCCGCCGATCACCAGTACGGCGATCAGAAAGAACACCCCGAGTGCGGCCAGCTTGCTGCGTTGGGAACTGGTCATCACGTTTCTGCCGACTCGGTCAGGACTTCCAGGTCCGGACCGAGCATGTAACCCTTGCCGCGCACCGTCACGATCCACTCCGGACCGTCCGGCTCGCCCTGGCCCTGAAGCTTCTGCCGCAATCGCGTAATGTGCATATCAATCGCACGGGTTTCCACCGCCCCGTCGCGAATGCCCCACACCGCCGCGAGCAACTCCTCCCGCGTCACAAAGCGACCGGCGTTGGCCGCCAGCCGCTGTAAGATATTCGCTTCCATGTCCGAAAGCGTGGACCGATCGTCATCCCCGCGGCAAACCTCCCGCCGCGCGCAATCCACCATCGTGGCGCCCGCCCGAATCCGCACCACCGGGGCCGGACGCTCCGGACTGCGCCGCAACACCGCGTCCACCCGCGCCAGCAGCTCGCGCGCCGAGAACGGCTTGACCACATAGTCATCCGCCCCGCCCCGCAACCCGCGCACCCGATCGTCCTCCGAGCCGCGCGCCGTCAGAATAATCACCGGCAACGACGGCTGCACCCGCCGCAGCGCCGCCAACACGTCCAACCCATCCATCTTCGGCAGCAGCAGATCCAGCAGCACCAGATCCACGCCCGCGCGCTGGGCCTCCTGAAGACCGGTCGCACCGTCGGCCGCCTCCACAGGCTCATAGCCCGCCAGGCGCAGCACGTCGACCACGCCGCGACGGATCGCGTCTTCATCCTCAACGACGACAATGGTTCGTTTGCGGGCCATAGTCCTGAAAGGCCGAAGCGGGGACCAACCGAGTCAGACGGGCCATCCACCCCCAACGGGCAGGGACCCGCCACACTGTATCATATTCGCATCGACGCCGGGTATCGAACCCCGGCACAGAATCGTCGTTGTTAACCAATCGTTACATGCCCCGGTGGCTGCCATCGCTAGGTCGGCGCGGCCCCGCGTCGACGGCTGCACGCAATCCCCCAGAGGTGCCAGCCCGTACCCACCAAAACCCCCGCTGCGTCGGCCAGCCAATCTCCCAGGCTCATGTGCCGACTCACAAAAGACTGCAGCCATTCATCCAGCCCGGCATACACCAGGTACACCACCGCCCAACCGACCAATCGACCCCCGGCTAACGTTCGCCCCGCGCGAACGGCGTATCCGCCGAGCACCGAAAGCCCCAGGTACAGCACAAAGTGAGCGACTTTATCGCTCCCGCGCGGAACGCGCACACCAATCCGCGGCGGCGGGATGTGCGTCACCACAAAGAGCACACACCAATAAACAACCCAAGCTACAACCAGACGTCGTCGACGATTCCGTTGGGCGCCAGGTGATACGGCGGCAGAGGTGCTCACCGCCACCTCCTTACGCCGGACTCGACAATGGGGCGGCCGAAACCGGCACGCATACCGGCGCACGCGACGGGATGCTCATGGGCTCTTCCGACTCCTCGGATGGCGATACGTTTGAGATTTCGTGCGACAAGACCGGTTCGCACACCGAAACCCGTTTCTCC